>NZ_CP154631.1:2400000-2716558 GCF_039555755.1 Pseudomonas sediminis | reverse complement strand
TCGCGTGCACCGGCGCCGAGCGCCGATTCACGAATGGCGCGACGCTCGACCTGGGTCGACTTGCACGGCACGCAGATCAGCACGCGTGGCGACGGCTGCAGGAAGCTGTTCTCGTGAACCTTGTTGATGAAGTACTGCAGCATCTTCTCGCAGACGCTGAAGTCGGCGATCACACCGTCTTTCATCGGGCGGATGGCGGAGATGTTGCCAGGCGTACGACCGAGCATGCGTTTGGCGTCGGTGCCAACGGCCACGACACTTTTCTGATTGCCATGGGTACGAATCGCGACCACGGACGGCTCATTCAGGACGATACCGCGCTCGCGCACATAAATAAGGGTATTGGCAGTGCCCAGGTCGATCGACAGATCGCTGGAAAACATGCCACGCAGTTTCTTGAACATTAGGAAGGGACCCTAGGCAACGCGTGGGTAAAAGTCAGACGCGGAAAAACGCGCGGGTAAAAAGTGCGGCAAACTCTAACAACGGCAGGGATTTTGAGCAAGGCGGCAATATGGTAGATTGCCTGTTTTTCCGGGCCTTGTAGCTGCACATCGCGGCCTTTGACCACTGGCTCGCGACATCCGTTCCCTGCATGCCCTCTCTGTCACACTTCCACTGGAGAACCCCCGATGGCGCTTGAACGCTCCGAGGTGGAAAAAATCGCCCACCTGGCCCACCTGGGTCTGAACGAACGCGATATTCCGCAAACCACCGAGACCCTGAACAGCATTCTCGGCCTGATCGACCAGATGCAGGCGGTCGACACCCAGGGCATCGAACCCCTGGCCCACCCGCTGGAAGCCACCCAGCGTCTACGTGCCGACGTGGTCACCGAGAGCAACCAGCGCGACGCCTATCAGGCTATCGCCCCGGCCGTGGAAAGCGGTCTGTACCTCGTGCCGAAAGTCATCGAATAAAGGAAAGGGCCCGACATGCATCAACTGACCTTGGCCGAGATCGCCCGCGGCCTCGCCGACAAGCAATTCTCCGCCGAAGAGCTGAGCCGCAGCTTGCTTGCGCGCATCGCGCAACTCGACCCGCAGCTCAACAGCTTCATCACCGTCACCGAGGATCTGGCCATCGAGCAGGCCAAGGCCGCTGACGCACGCCGCGCCGCCGGTGAAAACGGTCCACTGCTCGGCGCGCCGATCGCGCACAAGGATCTGTTCTGTACCAACGGCGTGCTGACCTCCTGTGGTTCGAAAATTCTCACCGGCTTCAAGGCCCCCTATGACGCCACCGTGGTCGAGAAGCTGGCCGCCGCTGGCACTGTCACCCTGGGCAAGCTGAACATGGACGAATTCGCCATGGGCTCGGCCAACGAATCCAGCCACTACGGCCCGGTGAAGAACCCTTGGGACACCAGCCGCGTACCGGGTGGTTCCTCGGGTGGTTCGGCCGCCGCCGTTGCTGCGCGCCTGCTGCCAGCCGCTACCGGCACCGACACTGGCGGCTCGATTCGCCAGCCAGCCGCGCTGACCAACCTTACCGGCATCAAACCGACCTACGGCCGCGTCTCGCGCTGGGGCATGATCGCCTATGCTTCCAGCCTCGATCAGGGTGGCCCGCTGGCCCGCACCGCCGAAGACTGCGCACTGCTGCTCGGCGCCATGGCCGGCTTCGATACCAAGGATTCCACCAGCGTCGATCAGCCGGTCGATGACTACCTCGCCGC
Organism: Pseudomonas sediminis; assembly: GCF_039555755.1. Taxonomy (NCBI): domain Bacteria; kingdom Pseudomonadati; phylum Pseudomonadota; class Gammaproteobacteria; order Pseudomonadales; family Pseudomonadaceae; genus Pseudomonas; species Pseudomonas sediminis. The sequence goes on along the minus strand of NZ_CP154631.1, from coordinate 2,714,880 downwards.
CCTCGCCCAGCCGCTGGCCGGCCTGCGCATCGGCCTGCCCAAGGAATACTTCGGCACTGGCCTCGATGCGCGCATCGGTGAGAAGGTGATGACTGTGGTCGAGGAGTTGAAAAAGCTCGGCGCCACCGTCAAGGACATCAACCTGCCGAACATGCAGCACGCCATCCCGGCCTACTACGTGATCGCGCCAGCAGAAGCCAGCTCCAACCTGTCGCGTTTCGACGGCGTGCGCTTCGGCTACCGCTGCGAAAACCCCAAAGACCTGCAGGATCTGTACAAGCGCTCGCGGGAAGAAGGCTTCGGTGCCGAAGTGAAGCGCCGCATCATGGTTGGCACCTATGCGCTGTCCGCCGGTTACTACGATGCCTACTACATCAAGGCCCAGCAGATCCGCCGGCTGATCAAGAACGACTTCGTCGCGGCCTTCAAGGAGGTCGACGTGATCCTCGGCCCGACCACGCCGAACCTGGCCTGGAAACTCGGCGAGAAGAACGCCGACCCGGTGTCCGCCTACCTGGAAGACATCTACACCATCACCGCCAACCTGGCCGGCATTCCCGGCCTGTCGATGCCGGCCGGCTTCGTCGATGGTCTGCCAGTAGGCGTGCAGTTGCTCGGCAACTACTTCCAGGAAGGTCGTCTGCTCAATGTCGCACACCAGTACCAGCAGGTCAGCGACTGGCACAAACAAGCACCGAGCGGCTTCTGAGGACGATAAAGATGCAGTGGGAAACAGTCATCGGGCTCGAGATTCACGCTCAGCTCAGCACCCAATCGAAGATTTTCTCGGCCAGCGCCACCACCTTTGGCGCTGAGCCCAACACCCAGGCCAGCCTGGTCGACCTCGGCATGCCCGGCACCCTGCCGGTGCTTAACGCCGAAGCCGTGCGCATGGCCTGCCAGTTCGGCCTGGCCATCGATGCCGAGATCGCCGAGCGTAATATCTTCGCACGCAAGAACTACTTCTACCCGGACCTGCCGAAGGGTTACCAGACCAGCCAGATGGAGCACCCCATCGTCGGCAAGGGTTTCCTCGACATCGCCCTGGAAGACGGCACCGTCAAGCGCATTGGCATCACCCGTGCGCACCTGGAAGAAGACGCAGGCAAGAGCCTGCACGAAGACTTCCAAGGCATGAGCGGCATCGACCTGAACCGCGCCGGCACGCCTTTGCTGGAAATCGTCTCCGAGCCGGACATCCGATCGGCCAAGGAAGCGGTCGCCTACGTGAAAGCCATCCACGCCCTGGTGCGCTATCTGGGTATCTGCGACGGTAACATGGCCGAAGGCTCGCTGCGCTGCGACTGCAACGTGTCGGTACGCCCGAAGGGCCAGGCCGAGTTCGGCACCCGCGCCGAAATCAAGAACGTCAACTCGTTCCGCTTCATCGAGAAAGCCATCAACCATGAAGTGCAGCGCCAGATCGAGCTGATCGAGGACGGTGGCAAGGTGGTTCAGGAAACCCGCCTGTACGATCCGAACAAGGATCAGACCCGCTCCATGCGCAGCAAGGAAGAAGCCAACGACTACCGTTACTTCCCCTGCCCGGACCTGCTGCCGGTGGTCATCGAGCGCAGCTTCCTCGACGAACTGCGCGCGGCCCTGCCCGAGCTGCCGCCGCAGAAGCGCGAGCGCTTCGAGAACCAGTACGCGCTGTCAGCCTACGATGCCAGTGTATTGAGCGCCAGCCGCGAGCTGGCCGACTATTTCGAAGTGGTCGCCAAGACCTGTGGCGATGCCAAGCTGGCCGCCAACTGGGTGATGGGCGAGCTGTCCAGCCTGCTCAACAAGGACAACCTGGAGATCGACCAGTCGCCGGTGTCCGCCGAGCAACTGGGCGGCATGATCCTTCGCATCAAGGACAACACCATCAGCGGCAAGATCGCCAAGATGGTCTTCGAAGCCCTGGCTGCCGGTGAAGGCGCAACGGCTGATGAAGTGATCGAGAAGAAGGGCCTCAAGCAGGTCACCGATTCCGGCGCCATCGAGAAGATGCTCGACGAAGTGCTGGCGGCCAACGCCGAACAGGTCGAGCAGTACCGCACCAGCGACGAAGCCAAGCGCGGCAAGATGTTCGGCTTCTTCGTCGGGCAGGCCATGAAAGCCTCCAAGGGCAAGGCCAACCCGGGGCAAGTGAACGAACTGCTGAAGAAAAAGCTCGAAGGCTGAGCCGGACCGGCTCGCTTACGCTAGCTGCAACGACGCCGGGCTCGCCCGGCGTTTTTTTATGGAGTCCATGAACATGATGATCCGTAGCCCGGATGCAATCCGGGAACCTTCACTGCCCCGGATTTTATCCAGGCTACAGACCCTTGCCCTGCTCGGCGCTCTCACCCTGCTCGGCGGCTGCTCCACGTTCGGCGGCGGCCCAGGCGGCAGCGAAACCGGCAAGGCCTCCTACTACGGTGACCGCCACCACGGCCAGCGTACGGCCAGCGGCGAACGTTTCGATCAGAACGCGCTGACCGCCGCGCATCGCACCCTGCCCTTTGGCACACGCGTGCGGGTGACCAACCTCAACAACAACCGCAACGTGGTACTGCGCATCAACGACCGCGGCCCCTTCGTGCGCGGCCGGGTTATCGATGTTTCCCGGGCCGCCGCAACGCAACTGGACATGCTGCGCGCAGGCGTGGTGCCGGTCAGGGTCGAAGCACTGGACTGAGGAACAATTGGCAACAAAATCTTTCTGGCGCATCTAGCGGCCAATAATGCCATCGCTACACTAACCGCACTTTTTTCGGAGCTACCCTGCAATGACCCTGATGACCTATGTCTACCTGATCGCCGGCTTGGTGCTGCTGGTTGCCGGCGCCGAGGTATTGGTACGCGGCGCCGCCAAGCTGGCCGCACAGTTCGGCATTCCGCCACTGGTGATCGGCCTGACCGTGGTGGCCTTCGGCACCAGCGCGCCGGAAACCGCAGTCAGCGTGCAATCGGCCTTCAACGGCAGTGGCGATCTGGCCATCGGCAACGTGATCGGCAGCAATATCGCCAACGTCCTGCTGATTCTCGGTGTGACTGCCCTGGTCGCACCGCTGGTCGTCTCGCGCCAGCTGATCCGCCTCGACGTGCCGATCATGATCGGCGCCAGCCTGGTCACCTTTGGCCTGGCCTGGGACGGCGAACTGAGTCGCCTCGACGGCACTCTGCTGTTCGGTGGCGTGCTGGCCTACACCGGCTTCCTGATCTACAGCGCGCGCAAGGACAAGGGCGGCGATGATGACGAATTTGCCAAGGAATTCGGCCTCGACGAGACGCCCAAGCCCTACGCCTGGGCCGTCAACCTGGGCCTAATCATCGCTGGGCTGGTGCTGTTGGTGGCAGGTTCAAACTTCCTGGTCGAAGGCGCAGTGACGCTTGCACGAGCACTGGGAATTTCGGAGCTGGTCATCGGTTTGACGGTTGTCGCTGTCGGCACGTCGCTGCCGGAGTTGGCCACTTCGATCATCGCCGCCATCAAGGGTGAGCGCGATATCGCCGTGGGCAATATCGTCGGCAGCAACATCTTCAACCTGCTCTGCGTGCTGGGCCTGGCCTCGCTGGTCTCGCCGACCGCCATTTCGGTGTCGCCCAATGCCCTGGCGTTCGATTTCCCGGTCATGATTGCCGTCGCCGTTGCATGCCTGCCGATCTTCTTCGCCGGTTACCGCATCAACCGTTGGGAAGGTCTACTGTTTCTGGCGTATTACGTGGCCTACACCCTCTACCTGATCCTGTCTTCCACGGGGCGCCCCTTCGCTGACGTGATGGGCGAAGCCATGCTGGGTTACGTGCTGCCATTGACCGCCATCACCCTGGTAATCATCGCCGGGCGCGCCTGGCACAAACAACGCGGCGAGCAGGTGTGAACATGAGCGAGAACCATGACCGCGGTCTGCAGGTACGTCGTGAAGTGATGGGCGATGCATTCGTCGATCGCGCCCTGAACAATGCCACCGAGCTTACCCAGCCATTGCAGGACTTCGTCAACGAACATGCCTGGGGCGGCGTGTGGACACGCAGCGGCCTGCCACGCGCGACACGCAGCCTGATCACCCTGGCTGCGCTGACCGCACTGAAATGCCCGCAGGAACTCAAAGGCCATGTGCGTGGCGCGCTGAACAACGGCTGCACCGTCGAGGAAATTCGCGAAACTCTGCTGCACTGCGCGGTTTACGCTGGCGTTCCAGCCAGCATCGATGCCTTCCGCGCGGCGCAGGAAGTGATCGACGAGTGGCAGAACAACACCAGTTCGTAGTGTGTGCCGTGCGCACCAACCGTCAGAGCCATCGGCGCGCACGGCGCACCCTATAAAAGCTGGTGACCACTTCCTCTAGATCCAGCCACCCCATTGCAACAGCAACAAACCGATGTTGGTGGTGACCACCGCCGCCAGCGTGGTGATCACGATGATGGCTGCAGCCAGCTCATGGTTGGCGCCCACTGCACGGGCCATGACGAAGCTGGCCGCCGCCGTGGGGCTGGCGAAATAGAGGAAGAGGATCGCCAGGTCCGCGCCGCGAAAGCCCAACAGCCAGGCGCCAGAGGTACTCAGCAGGGGCAGCCAGACCATTTTCATCATGCCCGAGCCGATCGCGGTGCCGCTGCTGCGATGCAGCGACGCCAGGCTCAGCGTGCCGCCGATACAGATCAGCGCCAGCGGCAAGGTCATCTGCGCGAAGTACTCGGCCGAGGTCAGAAACCACTGCGGTAGCGGGATCTTCCAGTAGGCGATCGGTACGGCCAACAGCACGCCGATGATCATCGGATTGGTCACGATGCTGCGTACGATGGCCTTGGCACCAGGCTTCACGCCTGGGCTGTAGATGGCCAACACGACGGCCGAGAGCGCGTTGTAGCAGAGGATCACCAGCGCCGCGAGCAGTGAGCCGACCGACAGACCGTAGTCGCCATACATGCTGGTGGCCAGCGCCAGACCGACAATGCCGTTGTTACCACGGAAGGCACCCTGGGTGTAGATACCACGGTCCTCGAACGGTACCCGCCAGATCGCCCAGGCCCAGGCAACGAAGAACGAGGCCACGGTAGCCAGGAAAAAGTAGGTCAGCAGTTGCGGCTGCATGGCCGCATCCAGGTCGGCCTTGACCACGCCAAGAAACAGCAGGGCCGGCATGGTGCCGCGAAACACCAGGCTCGAGGCCGTATCGATGAAGGGGGTATCGATCCAGCGTACACGCTTGAGTATCACGCCGAGAAACAACATGGCGAACACGGGCGCAGTGATGGCGAGGGTTTGTGCTGCGACGGCGAACATAGGGCACCAGAGTTGTCTGACGACCTATGCTAGCTGGCTAAGCATTTATCGGCCATGGGCACAGGACACCAATATTCGCTCGCGCAGATCGCTGGGGCATTACATTTCAGCCGCGGTCAGGCCGCTGAGCCAGATGTTTCGCGGCTAAAGCCGCTCTTACAAAAAGCACGCTCGATACGCTGCAGCGCCTCAGCGGCGAACCGGGCGCTTCTGCAATTTGCGCTGCAACGTGCGGCGGTGCATGCCCAGGGCGCGTGCGGTGGCGGAGATGTTGCCCTCGTGCTCGGCCAACACGCGCTGGATGTGCTCCCATTGCAGGCGGTCCACCGACATCGGGTTCTCCGGCACCAGGCTGTCCAGGTCGGCGTGTTCGGAGAGCAGCGCAGTGAGCACATCGTCAGCATCGGCCGGCTTGCACAGGTAGTTGGCCGCACCGCGCTTGATGGCCTCCACCGCGGTGGCGATGCTGGAATAGCCGGTGAGGATCACCACACGCATCTCCGCGTCCAGCTCCAGCAGCTTGGGCAATAGCACCAGGCCGGAGTCGCCTTCCATCTTCAGGTCGACCACGGCGTAATCCGGCAGGTCGCCCTTGGCCAGCGCCAGGCCTTCTTCGGCGCTGGAGGCGGTGGATACGCGCAAACCGCGGCGGCTCATGGCGCGCGCCATCACGCGGGTAAAGGTGGGGTCGTCGTCGACCAGCAGCAGATGGGGATGCTCCTCACCTTCGAACAGGGACTCGTCGCTCATGCTGGGTATTCCTTGTCAGGCCGCGCCATAGGCTCGCGGCAACTTCAATTCGGTGAGGGTGCCGCCTTCTTCATGGTTATACAACTTAACCGTACCACCGGCACGCGTCACACTGGCCTGGCTGAGGAACAGTCCAAGCCCGAAGCCCTTGCCCTTGGTGGTGAAGAAGGGGCGACCAAGCTGCTCGGCGATGGCCAGCGGTACGCCGGCACCATGATCGCGAATGCTCAGACGCAGCCACTGATGATCCCAGTCCAGGCGGATATCGAGCTTGTCCGGGCAGGCATCGGCAGCATTGTTGAGCAGGTTGAGCAGCGCCTGAGTGAGATCGGCCGGTGGCATAATGCGCGGCGGCGTACCACGGCCCAGGCACTGGTAGCGGTAGCTGGCTTCCGGGCGCATCAGGTGCCAGCGATTGAGGGTGGTTTCCAACCATTCGACGCAGGACTGCTCGACCACTGCCTGACGCCGATCATTCTCGGCAGCACGCACCAGCTGCTGCAGGGTGTACTTGCACAACTTGACCTGCTCTTGCAGCAAGGCCAGGTCGTCCTGCAGCGCCGGCTTGTCACGGTATTCCTGGCGCAGCTCCTTGAGCAGCACGCTCATGGTGCCCAGCGGCGTACCCAGCTCATGCGCGGCGCCAGCGGCCTGAGTGGCCACGGCCAGCAGTTGCTGGTCGCGCAGGCTTTCCTCGCGGCGTTCGGCGCGCAGCTCGTCCTGGCGGCGCAGTTCCTCGGCCATCTTGGCAACGAAGAAGGTGATCAACGCAGCAGACAGGGCAAAGCTCAGCCACATGCCATAGACCAGCAGGCTCTCACGCGCCGCCGGCAACTCGAGTGGATGCGTCCACACCAGCAGCAATGTGTAGCCGGCCAGCGCCATACCGGCCAGGACGATGGTGAACATCCACGGCAGCGTTGCGGCGGCAATAGTCAGTGGCACCAGATAATAGGAAACGAAGGGGTTGGTCGAACCACCCGAGTAGTACAGCAGCACGCTGTGGATGATCAGGTCGCAGCCCAGCTGCACGGCGTACTCGACCTCGGTCACCGGCCAGGGGCCGCGCAAGCGCAAGGCCGTGCCCAGGCACAACAGCAGAGAAACGCCGAGGGTGACCGACAATTGCAACCAGGGTAGCGGTAGCATGCCCGACTTGTAGGCGAGACCGACCGAGCCCGCCTGAGCTGCCAGCACCAGAATACGGATAAGAGTCAGACGCCAGAGATTCTGGCGACTGGCGGACAATAACTGCACGGGTTCGAGCATGAAGACTCCCTTGACTGGGAGCGAGTATAACCAAGCCCGACGCGGCCTTCCGCCGCTGCGGCAACCGGACGCACACTTCGCCGTAGCCCGCTCGGTGGGCAGGATGAAAAAAATTGCACGGCATTAACCCGGATCGCGACTCGCCTTCGTCTAACCTCGGGAAACGGCCACAAGGCCATCGAAAAAGGAACCGCACATGCGCACCATGACCCGTATCGCCACCGCCCTCGCCCTGACCGCCGCCAGTCTCGCCAGCACCGGCCTGCTGGCCGCCGAGGCGCGTTACAACCAGATCGCCCTGCGCGCCGAGGTCAATCAGGAAGTGGCGCACGATCTGATGCACGTCACCCTCTATACCGAAGCGCAGCACAGCGACCCGGCCAAACTGGCCGCCGAGATCACCACTACCCTCAACAAGACGCTGGAGCAGGTGCGTCAGGTCAAGGGCGTGGCAGTCAAACTCGGCAGCCGCAACAGCTACCCGGTGTATGACGACAAGGGCCAGAAGATCACCGCCTGGCGCGAGCGCGCCGAGGTGCGCCTGGAAAGCGCTGACTTCGCCCGCTTGTCCACCCTCACCGGTGAGTTGCTGCAATCGATGAAGATAGCCGGCATGGATTTCAGCATCGCCACCGACACCCGCAAAACCCGTGAAGACGCCATGCTCAAGGACGCCGTGAATGCCTTCAAGGCGCGCGCGCAACTGGCCACCGAAGCGCTTGGCGGCAAGGGCTACAAGCTGGTCAGCCTGAACCTCAACACCGGTGGCTTCCAGCCACCAATGGCCATGCGCAACTTCGAAGCCAAGGGCATGGCGATGATGGACTCAGCCCCCACACCGCAGATCGAAGCCGGTACCAGCCAGGTCACGGTCAGCGCCGATGGCGTCATCGAAGTGCAGATGCCCTGAACCACGCTCCGCAACAAAGCAGCGCCGTTATCACCAGATAACGGCGTTTTGCCATCTTTTCTCTGCAATTTTTTCATAAATGCGACAGCAAATTACAGCGCTGTAGCGCTAACCATTCTCCACACGGCGCCCCTCTTGCCTCAGGCACAAGGCCTGCATAGTTTCGTTGGTGGTTTCTACAAGAGACTCCTCAAGGACCACAACCACAACAACGATGAGGTCAAGATGCGCAAGAACGCCGTTATCCAGGCTTTACTTACCGCTGGGCTGATCGCCAGCGCCCCCCTCGCCAGCGCCGCCAACCTGGTGTTCTGTTCCGAAGGCAGCCCCGCCGGCTTCGACCCTGGCCTGTACACCACCGGAACCGATTTCGACGCCGCCGCGGAAACCATCTTCAACCGCCTGACCCAGTTCGAGCGTGGCGGCACCAAGGTCGAGCCCGGCCTGGCGCAAAGCTGGGAAGTGTCCGACGACGGCCTGACCTACACCTTCAAGCTGCGCCCCGGGGTGAAATTCCACACCACCGATTACTTCAAGCCCAGCCGCGAGTTCAATGCCGACGACGTGCTATTCACCTTTGGCCGCATGCTCGACAAGGACCACCCGTTCCGCAAGGCGTACCCCACCGAGTTTCCCTACTTCACCGACATGGGCATGGACAGCAACATCGCCAAGCTGGAGAAGCTCGATGACATGACCGTGCGCGTCACTCTCAACGAAGTGGACGCCGCCTTCGTGCAGAACCTGGCGATGAGCTTTGCCTCGATCCAGTCTGCCGAGTACGCCGACCAGTTGCTCAAAGCTGGCAAGGCCGCTGACATCAACCAGAAACCCATCGGCACCGGCCCCTTCGTGTTCAGCCGTTACCAGAAGGACGCGGTGATCCGTTACAAGGGTAACCAAGACTACTGGAAGCCCGAGGATGTGAAGGTCGACAACCTGATCTTCGCCATCAATACCGACTCGTCCGTGCGCATGCAGAAACTGCGTGCCGGCGAATGCCATGTCACCCTGTTCCCGCGCCCGGCCGACATCGCCTCGCTGCAGCAGGACGCCAAGCTGAAGATGCCCGAGCAGGCCGGTTTCAACGTCGGCTACATCGCCTACAACGTTACCCACCCACCGTTCGACAAACTGGAAGTGCGCCAGGCGCTGGACATGGCGGTGAACAAGCAGGCAATTCTCGACGCCGTTTACCAGAACGCCGGGCAGTTGGCCGTCAACGGTATGCCGCCAACCCAGTGGTCGTATGACGAAGACATCAAGGACCCGGCCTTCGATCCGAAAAAAGCCAAGGAGCTGCTCACAGCTGCAGGCGTCAAGGAAGGCACCGAGATCACCTTATGGGCCATGCCGGTACAGCGCCCGTACAACCCCAACGCCAAGCAGATCGCCGAGATCCTGCAGGCTGACTGGGCCAAGATTGGCATCAAGGCACGCATCGTCACCTACGAGTGGGGCGAATACCTCAAGCGCGCCAAGGCCGGCGAGCACGACGCCATGCTGATCGGCTGGAGCGGCGACAACGGTGATCCCGACAACTGGCTCGGCACCCTTTATGGCTGCGACGCGGTCGACGGCAACAACTTCTCCAAATGGTGCTTCGAGGACTACGACAAGCTGGTCAAGGCCGCCAAACGCACCACCGACGTAGCCGAACGCACCGAGCTGTACAAGCAGGCGCAGGTGATCCTCAAGCGCGAGGTACCGATCACTCCGCTGGCCCACTCCACCGTGTACCAGCCGATGCGCAAGGAAGTGCAGGACTTCCGTATCAGCCCGTTCGGCATCAACTCGTTCTATGGTGTAGGTATCGGCAAGTAACAATCTGCATCGGCGCCCTTGAAGGGGCGCCGATTGCAAGACGTTCAACCAGGAGCCAGCATGCCTACCTTTCCCCTTCTGCGCGGCAGTCTGCTGTTTGCCGCGCTGCTCGCTGCTCAGGCCCAGGCGGCCAACCTGGTGGTTTGCAGCGAGGCCAGCCCGGAAGGGTTCGACATCGTTCAATACACCGCAGCCACTACCGCCGATGCAACGGCGGAAACCCTGTTCGAACGCTTGGTGGACTTTGCCCCCGGCAGCACCGAAATCGTCCCGGCATTGGCAGAAAGCTGGGAAATAGCCGATGACGGTCTGAGCTACACCTTTACCCTGCGCCAGGGAGTGAAATTCCATGCCAACCAGGGATTCAGCCCGACTCGCGAGCTCAATGCCGATGACGTGCTGTGGAGTTTCCAGCGCCAGCTCGACCCGGCACATCCCTGGCACAAGCTGTCGCTGCGCGGCTTCCCCTATGCCGAGGCGATGGGCCTGGCGCAGCTGATCGAGCGCATCGACAAGCTCGACGATCATCGCGTGCGCTTCGTCCTCAAACACCCGGAAGCGCCCTTCCTGGCCAACCTGGCCATGGGCTTCGCCTCCATCTATTCGGCCGAATACGCCGATCACCTGCTCGCGGCTGGCACTCCGGAGCGGCTGAACAACAAGCCCATCGGCACCGGGCCGTTCATCTTTGAGCGTTATGCCAAGGACGCCCAGGTGCGCTTTCGCGGCAACCCCGATTACTGGAATGGCGCACCGGCGATCAAGCGTCTGGTGTTGGCCATCACCCCCGAGCCCAACGTGCGTCAGCAACGGCTCAAGGCCGGTGACTGCCAGATCACCTTGTTCCCCCGCCCGGTGGATATCCCGGCACTCAAGGCCGACCCCAGGCTGCAGGTGCTGGAACTGGATTCGCTGCTGACCGCCTATATTGGCATCAACACCCGTCACCCACCGCTGGACGACGTGCGCGTGCGCCAGGCGCTGAACCTGGCCTTCGACAAGGCCGCCTACATTCGTGCGCAGTTCGGCGAAGGCAATGCCACGCCGGCCGTGGCGCCCTATCCGGCCACTCTGTGGGGCCACGACGCGACGCTGAAGGATTGGCCGCACGATCCCGAACGCGCTCGCCAGTTGCTGGCCGAAGCCGGTCACGCCGACGGCTTCAAGCTGTCGATCTGGACTCGCCCCGGCGGCGGGCCGACCAATCCAAATCCGGGTATCGGCGCGCAGATGCTGCAGGCCGACCTCGCCGCCATCGGCATTCAAAGCGACATCCGCGTGTTTGAGTGGGGCGAGCTGATCAAGCGCGCCAAGAACGGCGAGCACGACCTGGTGTTCATGGGCTGGGCTGGCGACAACGGCGATCCGGACAACTTCCTCACGCCCAACCTCTCCTGCGCCGCCGCCGAAAGCGGCGAGAATCAGGCGGGCTGGTGCGACAAGGCCTTCGATACGCTGATCACCCAGGCCCGCCAGGAGCCCGCGCAGAACAAACGCGCCGCGTTGTACCGCCAGGCCCTGGCGATCTTCCATGAGCAGGCACCGTGGATCGCCCTCGCTCACCCAAAACAGTTCGTTGCGCTGCGCAAAGGCGTCGAGGGCATCGTGCTCAGCCCGCTGGGCTCGAACAACTTTGCCCGGGTGAAACTGCCGTGAGCCGTCCGCGCCACGCTTTTGTGGGAGGGGCTTTAGCCGCGAACCTGTCGCCGCTGAAGCGCCTCCCACAAGGCACCGGTCACTCCGCGAATGCCCCGGATTGCATCCGGGCTACGCACTATCCAAAACGACACCGGGCCATGCAGTCCGGTGAGTACATACCGTCATGGAGTCAAAACGCCTGATGCTGTCATTTATCGCCAGACGCCTGGGGCTGCTGATCCCCACCTTCTTCGGCGTCACCCTGCTGACCTTCGCGCTGATCCGCCTGATCCCCGGCGACCCGGTGGAAGTGATGATGGGCGAACGCCGCGTCGACCCGGAAATGCACGCCCAGGCCATGGAGCGTCTGGGGCTGAACAAGCCGCTGTACCAGCAGTACTTCGACTACATCGGCCAACTCGCCCAGGGCAACCTGGGCGAGTCGCTGCGCTCGCGCGAAAGTGTGTGGAGCGAGTTCCTCACCCTGTTCCCGGCCACCGTCGAACTGGCCCTGGCCGCCCTGCTGTTCGCCGGCACCCTGGGGCTGATTGCCGGCGTGGTCGCGGCACTCAAGCGCGGCTCGCTGCTCGACCATGGCGTAATGAGCATCGCCCTCACCGGCTATTCCATGCCGATCTTCTGGTGGGGCCTGCTGCTGATCATGTTCTTCTCGGTCGGCCTAGGCTGGACGCCGGTGTCCGGGCGCATCGACCTGCTCTACGACATCCCGCCGGTCACCGGTTTCATGCTGATCGACACCCTGCTCAGCGATGAGCCAGGCGCCTTCGTCGACGCCCTGCGCCATCTGATTCTGCCCGCCATCGTGCTGGGCACCATCCCGCTGGCGGTGATCGCCCGGATGACCCGCTCGGCCATGCTCGAAGTGCTGCGCGAGGACTACATCCGCACCGCGCGGGCCAAAGGCCTGTCGCCGACACGCGTGGTGTTCGTGCACGCTCTGCGTAATGCACTGATCCCGGTACTGACGGTGTTCGGCCTGCAGGTCGGTGCGCTGCTGGCCGGTGCAGTGCTGACCGAAACCATCTTCTCCTGGCCAGGCATTGGCAAATGGCTGATCGAAGCCATCGGCGCCCGCGACTACCCGGTGGTGCAGAACGGCATCCTGCTGATCGCCTGCCTGGTGATCCTGGTCAACTTCATCGTGGACATCCTCTATGGCCTGGCCAATCCACGTATTCGCCATCAGAAGTAAGGAAGGCGCCATGCATAGCCACATCGTTTGCGTAGGGTGGATGACGCGCTTTTCATCCACCGTGAAAACACGTCGGTGGACGGGTGAAGCGTCGTCCACCCTACAAGAGGTGCGCCCATGACCACCTCCACCCCACTCGACCAGAGCCTGCTCTACCCCTCGCCGCTGAAAGAGTTCTGGCAAGCCTTCGCCCACAACACCGGCGCCCTCGGCGGCCTGGCGTTCATGATCCTGCTGGTGTTCTGCGCACTATTCGCCCCCTGGGTCGCACCGCACGATCCCAGCGAGCAGTACCGCGACTTCCTGCTCACCCCACCGGTGTGGCTGGAAGGCGGCCAATGGCAGTTCCTGCTCGGCACCGACGAACTGGGCCGCGATCTGCTTTCGCGCTTGATCCACGGTGCACGCCTGTCGCTGCTGATCGGCCTGGCATCGGTGCTGCTGTCGCTGATTCCCGGCATCCTGCTGGGCCTGGTCGCCGGCTTTTTCCCGCGTCTGCTCGGCCCCGGCATCATGCGCCTGATGGACATCATGCTGGCGCTGCCCTCGCTGCTGCTGGCGGTCGCCATCGTCGCCATCCTCGGCCCAGGGCTGATCAACACCATCTTCGCCATCGCCATCGTCTCGCTGCCTTCCTATGTGCGCCTGACCCGCGCGGCGGTGATGGGTGAACTGAACCGGGACTACGTCACCGCTGCGCAGCTGGCCGGCGCCAACCTGCCACGGCTGATGTTCGTCACCGTGCTGCCCAACTGCATGGCGCCATTGATCGTGCAGGCCACCCTGAGCTTTTCCTCGGCGATTCTCGACGCGGCCGCACTGGGCTTTCTCGGCCTCGGCGTGCAACCGCCGACGCCCGAGTGGGGCACCATGCTGGCCTCGGCGCGCGACTACATCGAGCGCGCCTGGTGGGTGGTGAGCCTGCCCGGCCTGGCGATTCTGCTCAGCGTGCTGGCGATCAACCTGATGGGCGACGGCCTGCGCGATGCGCTCGACCCGAAATTGAAGAATGCGCAGTGAGGAGCCAGGAATGAGCCTGCTGAATATCCGCAATCTCTCCGTACGCTTCGGCCCCGCCATGCCGGTGGTCGATGGCCTCGATCTCAGCGTCGAGCAGGGCGAAGTGCTGGCCATCGTCGGTGAATCGGGTTCCGGCAAGTCCGTGACCATGATGGCGCTGATGGGCCTGATCGACGCCCCCGGCATCGTCCAGGCCGACTGTCTGCAGTTCGACGGCACCGACATGCTGCGCCTCAAGGGCCGCCAACGCCGGCACATCGTCGGCAAGGACCTGGCCATGGTGTTCCAGGACCCGATGACCGCGCTCAACCCCAGCTATACCGTGGGTTTCCAGATCGAGGAAGTGCTGCAGCAGCACCTCGGTCTGAAAGGCAAGGCGGCGCGGGCCCGCGCCCTCGAACTGCTGGAACGGGTGGAAATCCCTGGTGCCGCCAGTCGCCTCGACGCCTATCCGCATCAGCTGTCCGGGGGCATGAGCCAGCGAGTGGCGATCGCCATGGCGATTGCCGCCGAGCCCAAGCTGCTGATCGCCGACGAACCGACCACGGCGCTGGATGTGACCATTCAGGCGCAGATCATGGAATTGCTGCTCGACCTGCAGCGCGATCAGGGCATGGCTCTGGTGCTGATCACTCACGACCTGGCCGTGGTCGCCGAAACCGCCCAGCGCGTCTGCGTGATGTACGCCGGGCAAGCGGTGGAGCTGGGTCATGTGCCAGCTCTGTTCGACGCGCCCAGTCATCCCTATACCGAGGCCTTGCTCAAGGCCATCCCCGAGCACAGCGCCGGTGCCAGCCGCCTGGCCACCCTGCCCGGTATCGTGCCCGGCCGCTATGACCGCCCGCTGGGCTGCCTGCTGTCACCCCGCTGCCCCTACGTGCAGGAGCGCTGCCACCAGCAACGCCCAGCCCTGGAACCACATGACCGTGGCGCCGCGCGCTGCTTCTTCCCGCTGGAGGTGGCCTGATGAGTACCGTACTCGAAGCCCGTGAGCTGACCCGTCACTACAGTGTCTCGCGCGGCCTGTTCAAGCCAGCGGCCACGGTCCAGGCGCTCAATGGTGTGTCCTTCAGCCTGCAGTCCGGCAGGACCCTGGCCGTGGTCGGCGAGTCCGGCTGCGGCAAGTCCACCCTGGCCCGCGCCCTGACTCTGATCGAAACACCCAGTTCCGGTAGCCTGCAGATCGCCGGGCACGAAGTGGCTGGCGCCAGCCATGCCGAGCGCAAGCAACTGCGCCGCGATGTGCAGATGGTGTTCCAGAACCCCTACGCCTCACTCAACCCGCGGCAGAAGATCGGTGATCAGTTGGCCGAACCGCTGCTGATCAACACCCGCCTGTCGCGCGCCGAACGCCGCGAGAAAGTGCAAGCGATGATGCAGCAGGTGGGCCTGCGCCCCGAGCATTACCAGCGCTACCCACACATGTTCTCCGGCGGCCAGCGCCAGCGCATCGCCCTGGCCCGCGCCATGATGCTGCAGCCGCAGGTACTGGTGGCGGACGAACCGACCTCGGCGCTGGACGTGTCGATCCAGGCCCAGGTGCTGAACCTGTTCATGGACCTGCAGGAGCAGTACCAGACCGGCTACGTGTTCATCTCGCACAACCTCTCGGTGGTGCGCCATGTCGCCGACGACGTGCTGGTGATGTACCTAGGCCGTCCGGTGGAAATGGGCCCGGCCGAGGCGCTCTACACCCGCCCGCTGCACCCCTACACCCGCGCCCTGCTATCGGCGACGCCGGCGACTCATCCCGATCCGGACAAGCCGCGGATGAAGATCAGCGGTGAGTTGCCCAATCCACTGAATCCACCCTCCGGCTGTGCCTTCCACAAGCGCTGCCCTCATGCCGACGAGCGCTGCCGTGGCGAGCGCCCGGAGCTGCGCCTGATCGATGCACGGCAGGTGGCCTGCCATCATGTGGAGCGGATCGTCGACTAGCTCACGGCAAAGACCGCGGCGCTCCTTAGAGCGTCGCGGCGCTGCCTAGGCTGACGACGCGCCTATGCCGTTGGTGGCAGGGTCAGCTCGATGCTCTCGGCCAGCGAGTCCTCCAGCCGCTGCAACTCGACGCCGACCGCAGCAGCGTCATCGGCCAGGGTTTCGGCGATATGCAGAAACTCCGTCGTGGCTTCGACGAAGGCCAATACCACCATGGGATCGAAGCGTGTGCCGCTGGCCGCGCTGATCTGCGCCACTGCCTGCGCCGGGCTGATCTGCGGCAGGTAAGGATGCCGACAGCTCAGTTCTTCGAAGTGGCCCACCAGCGCCATCAGCCGCGCTGACAGCGGAATCTGCTCGCCGAACAACCCCTGCGGATAGCCTTTGCCGTCCCAGCGCTCGTGCTGGCCGTAGACGATGTCTTTGGCATCGGAGAGAAAGTCGGTGATGCTGCCCAGTTTGCGCTCGGCGCGTTCGAGCGCATCACGTCCGGCGATCACGCCCTCGCTCAGCAGGCGCAGATCATTTTCATCCGGCTCACCATGGCTGAGCAGTACGCGATCTGGCAGGGTCAGCCGGTCGATCACATGCAGCATGGCCGACTTGCCCAACTGAGCGATGCGCTCCTCGTTCAGAGACTCGGACAAGGCCGGCTGCTGCCGTGCAAACGCAGCAGCCAGGCAGGTCATGTAGCGTTCGATACGCTCCAGACGACGGCTGCGCGGGTTGTCACGCATGACGGCAACGCTGGCCATGGCCTCTATGGTGACGTCCTGCAGGTTCTGGATATCGCGCGTGCGGCGCTTGACCTCAAGCTCCAGATACTCGCTCTTGTCACGCAGGTAATCGGTGGCCGCCTTGAGCTGCAGTTGCGCCCGAACGCGCGCGAGCACGATGGGCGCGCTGACCGGTTTGATGATGTAGTCGGCAGCGCCAAGGTCGAAGCCCAGTTGCTCGTCGGCCGCATCGCTATGAGCCGTGATGAGGATCAGCGGGATATGGCGGGTCTGCGGGTCGGTGCTGAGCCCGCGACACAGTGCATAGTCGTTCTGCCAGTCGAGCAGAATCAGGTCCGGTTGCGGTCGCGACCTGGCAGCGTGCAGCGCTTCCTCACTGCCGACCAGGCGCACCTGGTAGCGGTCGACCAATAGCGCGCCCAGGCGCTGGCGCGCGTCCACCGCATCGTCCACCACCAGAATCAGTTCCTGCTCCGGCCTATCGAGCATCCCGCGCATGGCGACCTCCACTGGCACCTGCCTAGTCATCATTAAAGGCGCTGGGCTGTATTTGCGCTCAGGCCGACATACAAATGACCTCGGCAGCGGTTTGAAAGTGCAATGCGGATTGGCAGCGCAACGCGAGCAGCCGACAATCGTCAGCAAAACCGTGACCAGAAGGGCTGCGCCATGCTCGACCCGGAACGCTGTTGGCAGGCCGTTTGCGAACGTGATGGGGCGTTCGACGGACGCTTCGTTTTCACCGTACGCAGCACCGGCATCTATTGTCGGCCGAACTGCCCTGCGCGGCGGCCACGGCGCGACAATGTCAGTTTCCATGTCGATGCAGCCAGTGCCGAGGCCGCTGGCTTTCGCCCGTGCAAGCGCTGCTCGCCACAGGGGCAAAGCCCGGCGCAGCAGCTCGACGCACTGGTTGCGGCCGCCTGTGAGCTTCTGCGCGGTGAACAGCGCCTGACGCTGCCGCAACTGGCAGCGCGCATTGGCTTGTCGCCGTCACACCTGGCCCGTGCGTTCAAGGCGCGTACCGGGATGACGCCCAATGCCTGGGCGGCGGCGCAACGCCGCCAGCGTCTGGACGCCCAGTTGCCACTGGCAGATAACGTGCTCGAGGCGGCCCTGGCCGCTGGCTACTCTGGCACCCGCGCTTTGTATGAAAAACCCCAGGCCATGAGCCCGGCGCAGCGCCGCCTACGCGGTGCGGGCGAACGACTGCGCTACAGCATCGCCCCCAGCCCACTCGGCCAGGTGCTGCTGGCAACCAGTGACAAGGGCGTTTGTGCATTGCTGTTCGGCGACGAGCCGACTGCCCTGCGTGACGAGTTGCAACAACGCTTCGCCGCCGCCCAGCTAGAAGAAGATGAACAAGGTCTGCGCAACTGGCTGCAGCAGGTGCTGGCACAACTCGAGGAACCCGAACGCGCCGCCCATCTGCCCCTGGACATTCGCGGTACGGCCTTTCAGCAACGCGTCTGGCTGGAGCTGCAGCATATTCCCAGCGGCGAAACCCGCAGCTACGCTGACCTGGCCAGACAGCTGCACAGTCACCCAAGGGCGATTGCCCGCGCCTGTGCCAGCAACGCCATCGGTCTGTTGCTACCCTGCCATCGTGTGGTGGCCAGCGATGGCAGCCTCAGCGGCTATCGCTGGGGGTTGCAGCGCAAACGGCGGTTGCTGGAGCAGGAACAGTCGTAGCGCTGTCGGTGCGCACGGCGCACCCTACGCTTTGCTTCGCTGCATGCTGACACCCGTAGGGGGCGCCATCGGTCTCTAGGCCAGCATCGCCTTGGCCACGTCGCTGCGCGTGCCACGCCCGACCAGTTGCTCCACCAGGGTCAGGGCGAACGCCAGTGCCGTTCCCGGGCCCTGGCTGGTGATGCAGTTGCCATCGACCACCACAGCCTCATCGACGAAGGTGCAGCCACTCAGTCGATCACTGAACGCCGGATAGCAGGTCAACCTTCGCTGCCTGAGCACCCCGTACTGCTGCAGGGCCAACGCCGGCGCGGCGCAGATCGCGGCGAACAGCTCGCCCGCCTTGGCCTGCTAGCGTACGCGCTCGGCCAGTGGTTCGAAGTCAGCCAGACGCTGCGCGCCAGGCATGCCACCAGGCAGGACGATCAGATCGAAATCCTGCGCCAGCACGTCCACCAGCATGGCATCAGCGGTCAGCCGGGTACCGCGGGCGCAGGTGATCATCCTGCGCTCTTCGATACTCGCCACCAGTACCTCGACATCGGCGCGGCGCAGCACATCGATCAGGGTCACGCATTCGAGATCTTCGACACCATCAGCGACTGTAATCAGTGCTCGCTTGCTCATCTCACTACTCCTTCAGACAGAAAATGAAACTGTCCACCTGGTCATAAAAGGACACGACAGACCTTGAATTCACCCGGCAAAACCTTGCTGTTATGATGCGCGGCTTTTGCGAAATCGAGCAATTTTCCGGCCTGCATGGACGGATGTGCTTTGCTTTGTGCAGACCAATTCAGGCGCGGTTGCGCCTCGGGGAGCCACCATGCTGGAAAGACTGTTCCAACTCAAAGCCCACAACACCACGGTGCGCACCGAGGTACTGGCCGGGATCACCACCTTCCTGACCATGGCCTACATCCTCTTCGTCAACCCGGAAATGCTCGCCAAGACCGGCATGGACCACGGTGCAGTATTCGTCGCCACCTGTCTGGCTGGCGCCATCGGCTCGCTGATCATGGGCCTGCTGGCCAACTACCCGATCGCCCTGGCGCCCGGCATGGGCCTCAACGCCTTCTTCACCTATACCGTGGTGATGACCATGGGCTACAGCTGGCAGACCGCTCTGGGCGCGGTGTTCCTCTCCGGCGCAATCTTCTTCCTGCTGTCGATCTTCAAGATCCGCGAGTGGATCATCAACAGCATCCCGCTGGCGCTACGCGCAGGTATCGCCGCCGGTATCGGCCTGTTCCTGGCGATCATCGCACTGAAGAACGCGGGCATCGTGGTCGATCATCCAGCCACCCTGGTCGGCCTCGGCGATATGAGCAACGGCGGCGCACTGCTGGCCTGCCTGGGCTTCTTCGTCATCGCCGCACTGGCCTATCGCAAGGTCACCGGCGCAGTGATGATCGGCATCCTGCTGGTCACCGGCCTGTCCATTGCCCTCGGCCTGTCCGAGCTGCAAGGCGTGATGTCGATGCCACCGTCGCTGATGCCGACCCTGCTGCAGCTGGACATAGCCGGCGCGCTGGATATCGGTTTGATCAGCGTGATCTTCGCCTTCCTCTTCGTCGACCTGTTCGACACCTCTGGCACCCTGGTCGGCGTGGCGCAAAAAGCCGACCTGCTGGACAAGGACGGCAAGATGCCACGCCTCGGCCGTGCCCTGATGGCCGACAGCACCGCGACCATGGCCGGCGCCGCGCTGGGCACCAGCACCACTACCAGCTACATCGAATCTGCCGCAGGCATCAGTGCCGGTGGACGTACCGGCCTGACTGCCTGCGTGGTCGCCGCGCTGTTCCTCCTGGCCCTGTTCTTCGCCCCGCTGGCTGGCGCCGTTCCGGCCTATGCCACCGCGCCTGCGCTGCTGTTCGTCGCCGTACTGATGATGAGCAGCCTGGCGCAGATCGACTGGGACGACCTGACTGTCGCCGCCCCGGTGGTAATCGCCGCCCTGGCCATGCCGCTGACCTTCTCCATCGCCAACGGCATCGCGTTCGGTTTCATCGCCTGGACCGCGGTCAAGGTACTGGCCGGCCGCTGGCGCGAACTGAACCCGGCGATGTGGGTGCTCTCGGCCCTGTTCGTGGTCAAGCTGGCCTACTTCGCCTGATCAGCCGATAACGGCGTACTGCTTCGCGAGTACGCCCTACGCCGCACCCGGACAACCTGCGTAGGGTGGGCCGGACGACGTTCCGCTTCAGCCTACCATCGGCCTCGTCATGATCGTTCCCACGCTCCACGTGGGAACGCCTCCTCGGGACGCTCCGCGTCCAGCGCCACCAATGATCGACGACAACGGCACATCGGCAACGGAGTCGCTACAATGGCGCCCCGTTTTCCTGCCCCATGAGTGACCGATGAGCCGCCCCGCATTCGACCCTGCCACCTACGACGCCCAACTCGCCGAGAAGAAGGCCCGCCTGGTCGAACTGCTGGCGCCCTTCGGCGCGCCGGAGCCTGCGGTGTTCGATTCGCCGCGCGAGCACTACCGCATGCGCGCCGAATTTCGCCTGTGGCGTGAAGACGGCCAGCGCCACTACGCGATGTTCGCGCCAGGCGACAAGCACACGCCGATCCTGCTCGACGACTTCCCCATTGCCAGCCTGCGCATCAACGAATTGATGCCGCGCCTGCGCGCTGCCTGGCAGGCCAGCGAAGCGCTGTCGTTCAAGCTGTTCCAGGTCGAGTTCCTCACCACCCTGGCCGGTGATGCACTGATCACCCTGGCCTACCACCGCCCGCTGGACGACGTCTGGCAAGCTGAGGCGGAAAAGCTGGCCACCGAGCTGAACGTCAGCCTGGTCGGCCGCTCCCGCGGTCAGCGCCTGGTGATCGGTCGCGACTATGTGGAAGAAGAACTGACCGTAGCCGGGCGCAGCTTTCGCTATCGCCAACCGGAAGGCGCCTTCACCCAGCCCAACGGCAAGGTCTGCGAAAAGATGCTGAACTGGGCCCATGATGCCCTAGGCCAGCGCGACGACGACCTGCTGGAGCTGTACTGCGGCAACGGCAACTTCACCCTGCCGCTGGCCACCCGCGTGCGCAAGGTTCTGGCGACCGAGATCAGCAAGACCTCGGTGAACGCCGCCCTGGCCAACCTGGCTGACAACGGCGTGAACAACGTCGAGCTGGTGCGCCTGTCCGCCGAGGAGCTGACCCAGGCGCTGAACGAGGTGCGCCCGTTCCGCCGTCTGGCCGGTATCGATCTCAGGAGCTATGAGTTCGGCAGTGTGTTCGTCGACCCCCCGCGCGCCGGTATGGACCCGGACACCTGCGAGCTGACCCGCCGCTTCGAGCGCATCCTGTACATCTCCTGCAACCCGGAGACCCTGGCCGCCAACATCGCCCAGTTGAGCGACACCCACAAGGTGACGCGCAGCGCGCTGTTCGACCAGTTCCCCTACACCCACCACATGGAAGCGGGTGTGCTGCTGGAGCGGCGCTGAGTAGTTTTCGCCCTTGGCCCGACTCAGCGAGACAAACCGCGCAACGCCCACCAGGCCAACCCGGTCGATGCCACTTCGAGCAGCAATGCGTAGAGGTTGAAGGTCTGCTGCGAACTACCGTCCAGCCAAAGCCCGGCTGCGCGTGCCAACGCCAGCACGCTGTACAGCAGCACCAGCAGAATCAGCGCCGGCCGCAGCAGATCCTGGCGCAGCAGAGCCATCGCCAGGTAAGCCGCCAGCCCCAGTTGCAGGCCGCCGTAATAGGCACGCACTTCAGTCACGGCGGCGCTTCCCATCAGCAACGCGCCGCTGAAGCTGGCCATTTCCTCGGGCCGAATGAAGTAGGCCAGCCCCAGCACGAGCAGGGCAGCGATCTGGATCAGCAAGATGATTCGGGCAAACAGCATCGGCGAGTACCGGACAGTGATCGACTGTCGCCAGTCGCGACGCATAGTCGCAATGGCTTGGGCGGGCGTGATGCCGGCGCTATGCTAAGCGCTCGATTATCTGGAGCCTTGCCATGCGTCGTTCCCTGCTCGCCCTCTGCCTGTTCACCAGCCTGGCTCACGCCAGCGAGCCCCTGACCATCGATGTGCACCGCGATGCCAATTGTGGCTGCTGCAAGGCGTGGATCAGCCATCTGCAGGACAATGGTTTCACCGTCAATGACCATGTCGAGGCCGACATGAGTGCGGTCAAACAGCGACTTGGCGTTCCGCCGCGCCTGGCGTCCTGTCACACCGGCGTGATCGACGGCAAGTTCGTCGAAGGCCATGTGCCGGCGGCCGACATTCTCAAGCTGCGTCAACGTCCCGATCTGATCGGCGCTGCCGTACCCGGCATGCCCATGGGCTCGCCAGGCATGGAGTACGGTGGTCGTGTCGACGCCTATCAGGTCATCGGCCTGGATAACCAACGCAACGATCAGCTGCTGAGCGACTATCCCGCCAACTGAGCCGGCACGGACGCAGCTACACTGCTGCGATAACCAACCAGGGAGTGCAGCCATGCGCTGGCAACGCGGTAGACGCAGTGACAACGTGGTGGATGCGCGCGGCCGCTCCGGCCGGCGCCTCGGTGGTGGCCTGAGCCTCGGTGGCGTGGCGGTGATCGTCATCGTCGGCCTGCTGATGGGCCAGGACCCGCTGCAGATTCTTGGCCAGATCGCCGGCCAGGCTACCCAGCCTCAGGTCGCGCAGACACAGAGCGCACCACCGGCCAACGACCAACAGAGCGAGTTCGTCCGCGCCATTCTTGGCGACACCGAAGACACTTGGCGCGAACTGTTCCAGCAGGCCGGCCAGCAGTATCGCGACCCGCAATTGGTACTGTTCTCCGGCGGCGTCAATTCCGCCTGTGGTTTCGCCAGTTCGGCGGTCGGCCCCTTCTACTGCCCTGGCGATCAGCGCGTGTATCTTGACATGGCGTTTTTCCGCGAGATGGAGCAGCGTTTCTCCGCTGCCGGCGACTTCGCCCAGGCCTACGTGATCGCCCATGAGGTCGGCCACCACGTGCAGACGCTGCTCGGCGTCTCGGCCAAGGTCAATGCGGCGCGCCAACGTGGCGAACGCGTCGAGGGTGATGGCGGCCTGCTGGTGCGCCAGGAACTGCAGGCCGACTGCCTGGCCGGGGTCTGGGCGCATCACGCGCAACGCCGGCATGACTGGCTGGAGGCGGGTGACCTTGAAGAAGCGCTGAACGCCGCCAGCGCCATCGGCGATGACCGCCTGCAAAAACAAGCGCGCGGCCAAGTGGTGCCGGACGCCTTCACCCATGGCACCTCAGAGCAGCGCGTGCGCTGGTTCAGCAGCGGTTTTGAAAGCGGTCAGCCAGGGCGTTGCGAAACCTTCAAGGCGGCGCGCCTGTAACACGCCGGCTTACACCACGAAGCGCTTGCTCCACCAGGCAAAGCCGCAGGCGGCAGCGCCGCACAGGGCGATCACCAGCGCCATGGGCATGGCCGAACCATCATGCAGGAAGGCCACCAAAGCCGAAGCGCTGGCCGCCACACTGAACTGCATGCTGCCCAGCAACCCGGATGCGCTGCCGGCATGACGGCCCTGCCCAGCCATGGCGCAAGCCGTGGCATTGGGCAACACGCAGCCGAGGCTGGCCACGCAAATGAACAGCGGAATCATCAGCGGCCACAGCTGCGCCGGTTGCCACAACGCCAGCACCAGCAGACACAGGCCACTGGCCAGGTACACCAGCACCATGCGCCGCAGCCACAGCGCCGGGCCACCACTGCGCACCAGACGCGCATTGACCTGCGCCATGATCACGAAGCCCGCTGCGTTGCTGCCGAACAGCCAGCCATAGTGCTCCGGCGGCACACCGTACAACTCGATGAACACGAAGGGCGAGCCGGCGATGTAGGCGAACATGCCCGCCATCGCCACACCGCCGGCCAGGCTGTAACCCATGAACGGTGCATTGCCCAACAGCGCGCGGTATTGGCCGAAGGCACCATTCAGCGGGGCCGGTGGCAGATGCTGCGGACGCGTCTCCGGCAACCACAACAGCACGGCCAGCAGGCACAACCCGGCAAAGATTGCCAGGCTGTGGAAGATCGACGGCCAGCCCAGGGTATTGAGCAGTAGTCCGCCGCCCAGGGGCGCGAGAATCGGCGCCAGCCCCATCACCAGCACCAGTTGCGAGAACACCTTGGCCGAGGCCAGTGGGTCGCACAGATCGCGCACTACCGCGCGGGTGATGACCATGCCGGCGCAACCGCCGAGGGCCTGCACGAAGCGCGCGGCCACCAGCCATTCCAGACTGGGAGCCAGGGCGCAGGTCAGCGATGCCAAGGTGAACAGGGTCACCCCGACCAGTAGCGGCATTCGGCGCCCGAAACGATCCGCCAGCGGCCCGTAGAACAGTTGGCCGATGGCGATGCCAACAAAATAAGCCGCCAGCGACAGCTGAATATGCTCGACGTCGGTGCCGAACTGCTGCGCCAGGGTAGGGAAACTAGGCAGGTAGAAATCGATGGCCAGGGGGCCGAAAGCGCTGAGCGCGCCCAGAATCAGGAGGGTTCGCAGGTTCATGAATGATCCGGAGAATTATTAGCCGGCTAATCATCTCATCGACCGGGCAGCTTGCGAAAGCGTGGGCCGCCGAGGGACGGCCCGGATGACTCAATGCGGTTGTTCTTCCTCCCTGGCCTTGCCGCGCCGGCTCACCCGTTGCGCTGCCGTTTCCACCAGCAGATAGAACATCGGGATAACGAACGTGGCCAGCAGGGTTGCCGCGAGCATGCCGCCGATCACCCCGGTGCCGATGGAGTGACGACTGGCCGAGCCGGCGCCGGAGCTGATGGCCAGCGGTACGCAGCCGAGAATGAACGCCAGCGAAGTCATCACGATGGGACGGAAACGCAGCTTGGCCGCCTCCAGCGCCGATTCAAAGATGCTCTTGCCCTCGGCACGCAGCAACACGGCGAACTCGACGATGAGGATAGCGTTCTTCGCCGCCAGACCGATCAGGGTAACCAGACCGACCTGGAAGTACACGTCGTTCTGAATGCCGCGCAGCCACACCGCGAGAATCGCGCCGAACACGGCGAACGGCACGGCGGTGACCACTGCCAACGGCAGCGTCCAGCGCTCGTACTGCGCGGCGAGAATCAGGAACACCAGAATCAGGCCGAAGACGAAGGCCTGAGTGCCCGAACCCTGAGTCGCCAGCTCTTGATACGCGGAGCCGATCCAGCCGAGGCTGTAGTCCTCGCCCAATACCTCATCGGCCACTTCCTGCATCGCCGCCAGTGCCTGCCCGGAGCTGTAGCCTGGCGCCGGGCCACCAAGCACCTTGGCCGAGGGATAGACGTTGAAACGGTCGTAGGAATCCGGCCCGAGGATGCGCCGCACCCGCAGCAAGGTCGACAGCGGCACCAGATCGCCACTGCTGGAACGCACGTAGACCTGGCCGAGGTCTTCCGGCTTGCGGCGGAACTCCGACTCGGACTGCAGACTGACCTGCCAGGTACGCCCGTAGAGCGTGAAGTCGTTGACGTAGTAACTGCCGAAGGTCGCCTGCATCGCGGTGAACACATCGCTGACGCTGACGCCCAGCGCCCGCGTCTTGGTGCGATCCAGGTCGATGTAGTACTGCGGCACGTTGGCGCTGAAGGTGCTCTGAATGCCGGCCAGCTCCGGCCGCTTGCTGGCGGCTGCGACGAAGGCCTGGACCTTCTCGCCGAGCTGCTCGACGCTGCCGCCGGAGCGGTCCTGAATGAAGGACTCGAAGCCACCGGTGGTGCTCATGCCGGTGATCGGTGGTGGATTGAACGACAACACCAGGCCATCCTTCTGCGCAGCGCCCATGCCCATGAACTCGCGCGTCAGATTGCGTGCATCGAGCTCGTCCGTGGTGCGCTCACTCCAGTCCTTGAGCGGCACGAAGGACACCCCGGCGTTGCTGCGCACGCCGAAGGTGAGCACGTCGAAACCGGCGAAAGTCACCACATCCGCCACTGCCGGATGCTCAATCAACTGCTGGCTCACCGCCCCGCTCAGCGCCTCGGTGCGATTGAGCGAAGCGGCCGGCGGCAGGTAGTAGGCGTTGATCACGTAGCCCTGATCCTCATCGGGCACCAGCGAGCCGGGCACCCGTGAGAACAGCAGCATGATCAGCGCGATCATGCCGCCGAACAGCAGCAGGCCGACCAGCGAACGCTTGAGGAAGAAACGCACGCCGGCGCCGTAGCCTGCGGTGGCCTTGTCGAAGAAGCGGTTGAAGGCGCGAAAAGGCGCCGCCGGTTCGTGATGGCCTGGCTTGAGCAACAGCGCGCAAAGCGCGGGGGAAAGCGTCAGGGCGACGATGCCGGAAATCACCACCGACACTGCGATGGTGATCGCGAACTGCTTGTACATCTGCCCCGCCAGGCCGCCGAGAAAGCCCACCGGCACGAACACCGCGCACAGCACCAGAACGATGGCAATAATCGGCCCGGTCACCTCTTCCATCGCCTTGATCGAGGCATCTCGCGCATTCAGCCCCTGCGTGCGCATCACCCGCTCGACGTTCTCGATCACCACGATGGCATCGTCCACCACGATGCCGATGGCCAGCACCATACCGAACAACGTCAGCAGGTTGATGGAGAAGCCCAGCAGGTACATGCCGGCAAAGGTGCCGACCAGCGATACCGGAATCGCCAGCACCGGAATCAGCGTGGCGCGCCAGTTCTGCAGGAAGATGAACACCACCAACACCACCAGCACCAGCGCCTCGAAGAAAGTGTGGATCACCTCAGTGATCGAGACCTGAACGAACTTGGTGGTGTCGTAGGGGATCTTGTAGGCGATGCCCTCGGGGAAGCGCTTGGCCAGACGCTGCATGGTGCGTTCGACCGCTTCGGCGGTGTCCAGGGCGTTGGCGCCGGGCTGCAGGTAGATGCCGAAAGCGGCGTTCTGCTGGCCATTGAGGGTAGTGACCAGCGAGTAGTCCTGGGCGCCCAGCTCGACCCGCGCCACATCCTTGAGCAGCAGGCTGGCACCGGTATCGTCGGTACGCAGGATGACGCTCTCGAACTCCTTCGGGTCGGTGAAACGCCCTTGCGTGGTGACGGTGTAGGTGAAGTCCTGTGGCTCCTTCAGCGGCTGCTGGCCGAAGCTACCGGCGGCGAACTGCGAGTTCTGCTCGCGAATGGCATTGACCACGTCGGTGGGCGTCAGGTTGTACTGCGCCAGCTTGTCCGGGCGCAGCCAGATGCGCATGGAGTAGTCCTTGGAACCGAACTGGCTGGCATCACCAACGCCCTTGAGACGCTTGAGTTCGTCGATGACGTTGATCAGCGCGTAGTTGCTGATGAAGATCGGGTCGCGCGAACCATCCGGCGAATAGAGGGTGATCACCTGGAGGATGTCGGAAGACTTCTTCTCCACCTTCACACCCTGGCGGCGCACTTCTTCCGGCAGCTTGGCCAACGCTGCTTGCACCTTGTTGTTGACGTTGATGGTGGCCTGGTCCGGGTCGGTGCCGACCGCGAAGTACACCGTCAAGCTCATCGCCCCACTGCTGGAGGAGTTGGACAGCTGGTAGATCATGTTCTCGACACCGTTGATCTCCTGCTCCAGCGGTGCCGCCACGGTTTCGGCGATGACCTGCGAGCTAGCACCGGGGTAAGCGGCGCTGACCGATACCTGCGGCGGCAGGATTTCCGGGTACTGAGCAATGGGCAGCGCGCGCATCGCCGCCAAGCCGGCGAGCACGATGACGATGGAAATGACGGTGGCAAATACCGGGCGGTCGATGAAAAAGCGCGAGATCATGGCCGTTACTCCTGCGCCGGGCTGGCTGGCGTGGCTGCCTTCGCCTCCTCGACTTTGACCGGGCTGTCCGGTCGCACCTTGGCCAGGCCGTCGACGATCACCCGTTCACCATCGCTGACGCCAGCCAGAATCACCCAGCGCCCGCTGGCCGTATCACCGGTGGTGACCTGACGCATGCGCGCGAGGCCTTGCTCGTCCACTACGTAGACGAAGGTCCCGCGCGGGCCCTGAGCGACGGCGCGCTCCGGTACGGTGATGGCGTTGGGACGGGTCAGCCCCTTGACCTGCACACGCACGAACTGCCCGGGCAACAGCTTCTGATCGGGGTTCGGCACCACGCCACGGGCGCTGACGGTGCCGGTACCGCGATCGATCAGGCTGTCGGTGAAGTCCACTTCGCCCGCTGTCGGATAGGCCGAGCCATCACCAAAATGCACTTCCACGCTGAGTTTGCCGCTGGCCGGCAGCGCCAGGCTGCCTTCGGACACTTCACGGCGCAGACGCTCGGCCTCGGCATCCGGGTAAGCGAAGTTGACGAAGATCGGGTCGAGCTGGGTGATCTGCGTCAGCAGGCTGGCACTGGGATCACCGGCGACGATCAGGCTGCCTTCGGAAACGCTTTCCTTGCTGGTGATGCCGGTGATCGGCGCCTTGACCGTGGTGTAGTCGAGGTCAATCTGGCGCGACTGCACCTCGGCCTGGGCCGCCTCGATATTGGCCTTGCTCTGTTCGAAGTTGGAGATGGCGTTGTCCAGTTCACTCTCGCTGGCGAAGCCCTTCTTCTGCAATTCGCGGATGCGTTTGAGGTCACGATCGGTCTGCCGGAAACGCGCCTGCTCCTGCGCCAGCGCGCCCTTGGCACGGGCCAGAGCCGCCTCGTAGGGGCGCGAATCGATGCGAAACAGCACCTGATCCTTCTGCACCCGACTACCCTCCTGGTAGGTGCGCTCCTGCAGAATGCCGCCGACCTGGGCTCGAACCTGCACTTCGCGGTAACCAGCGGTTCGCGCCGGATACTCCAGCACGATAGGTAGTTCGCCGGCCTTGACCTGCTCGACCGTCACCGCCGTCGGTGGCGCCTCGGCGGCCTCGACGCTCGCGGCCAGCAGGACCAGGCTGAAGGGCAGACAGACTCCGACCAGACGAACGAAGGGCATGAGGCATTCCTCTCCTTGGCTAGACACAGGGCAGAAGCAGGACAACCAAGCCCGCCACCAGCAGGCGGGGCAAAATCGGTAAACTCGGCACAATCTGAGCCTAGTTCCAATTAACCGGATCGCCATGCGTAGAACCAAAGAAGATGCGGAGAAAACCCGCTGCGCCATCCTCGCCGCTGCGGAACAGTTGTTCCTCGAGCGCGGGGTCGCCCATACCAGCCTCGAGCATATCGCCCGGCATGCTGGGGTCACGCGCGGCGCGGTTTATTGGCATTTCCAGAACAAGGCGCACCTGTTCCACGAAATGCTCAATCAGGTACGCCTGCCATTGGAGCCACTGGCCGAACAGTTGGCCGCAGTCGACGGCCTGGCGTCGCTGCAGTTACTGCGCGACCTGTGCATAGAAGCCATGGCCAATCTGGTGCTGGATGAGCAACGCCGGCGCATCCTCACCGTGCTGCTGCGCCGCTGCGAGTTCACCGAGGATTTACGCGAAGCCGAAGAGCGCCACGAAGCCTTCGTCAATCAGTTCATCGCCCTGTGCGAACAACAGTTCGCCCTGCCAGAGGTGCAACCGCACCTGCACCCCGGCATCACCCCACGCCTGGCCTCGCGCACGCTGCACGCGCTAATCGTCGGCCTGTTCAGCGATTGGCTGCGCGATCCCAATCTGTTCGACGCCCAGACCGACACGCCAGCGATGATCGACAGCTGCTTTCGCGGCCTGCTGCGGCAGTGGCCATAGCCGATCCGAGTTCTAGGCGGGCGCAACCTCGTAACCTTCTTCACGGATGGCGGCCTGGATCTGCGCAGCGTCCAGATTGCCCTGCACTCGTACCAGCCCAGCGGCCAGATCGACTTCGACGCTGGCCGCCTGGTCCAGCGCCTGGATTGCCTGGGTGACGACGCGCACGCAATGACCGCAGGACATTCCGCTAACTTTGAACTGTTGCATGACTGACTCCTTGAACCTATAGCAGGCTATTGAAAACTACCTACGTTGCCACTGCAGCGTTAAAAACAGGCTCAAAATGCTCATTTACGGCTCGTAAACTCCGCTTTTTCGCCTATTTTTGCCTTGCATTGGCTACCTCGCCTACGTTTTCAACGGCCTGCTGGTCGATGGGAGTAGTCTCGACCTTGCCACAATGGCAAGGTCAAGCCCTTGCGTCATGTCATTTGCCGCGTTCCCGTACGAGGGTCATCACCATGCGCCTGCTCTGCTCCGCCCTTGCCCTGCTGCTGACGCCTCCGGCCCAGGCCGAACCGCTGGCCCCGCTGCCCTCGACCAGCCAGGGCGAAGGTTATGCGGTGCTGATCGTCTCGCGCGAACGCCTGGAAGTGGCCACCACCTGCGAGGTTGCGCTGTACCTGCATGACCAGATGGCCGCACGCTTGCACCAGGGCCAGTCGGTGTCCTTCAACCTGCCGCCAGGCAAGGTCTCGCTGCGCCTCGGCCTGACCGGCACCGGTTCATGTCAGGACGGTATCAACCAGCTCGCCGGTCAGTCGCTGGAACTGCAATCGGGCGAGGTGCGCCGCTACCGCATCGCCATGGGCAGCGATGGCCTGCGACTGCATGCCGCGCCAACACTGAACTGAAGGCTTGACCTTGCCATGGGGTCAAGGTTGATCCTGTAGCCATAAAGCTACAGGGAGCCGAACCATGACCACTTTCGACCTGCCGATCCGAGGCATGACCTGCGCCAGTTGCGCCGGCCGTGTCGAGCGCGCGTTACGCAAATTGCCGGAGGTGAGCAGCGCCAGCGTCAACCTGGCCAATGAGCAGGCGCGTATCGACGCGCCGGCCGGCAGCCTGCCGCAACTGATCACCGCCATCGAGGGCGCCGGTTACAGTGTGCCCAGCCAGCCACTGGAGTTGGACATCGAGGGCATGACCTGCGCCAGCTGCGTCGGTCGTATCGAGCGCGCCCTGAACAAGCTGCCGGGTGTCAGCCAGGTCGCCGCCAATCTTGCCGATGAGAAGGCGCGCCTGCAGGTGCTCGCTGGTTTCGACCCGCAACAGGCGCTGAAGGCGGTAGCTGCCGCCGGTTACAAAGCCACCCTGCTCGATGATCACGCCACGACGGATGATGCCCAGCACCGACTACGCCGTGAACGTCTGACCTTGCTGGCAGCCATCGTCCTGACTCTGCCGCTGGTGCTGCCGATGCTCGTCGAGCCGTTCGGCCTGCACTGGATGCTGCCAGCCTGGGTGCAGTTCCTGCTGGCCACGCCGGTGCAGTTCATCTTCGGCGCGCGCTTCTATCGCGCGGCCTGGCAGGCGCTGAAGGCTCGCGCCGGCAACATGGACCAACTGGTGGCGATCGGCACCAGCGCCGGCTATGGCCTGAGCCTGTATCAATGGGCCGTGACGCCGGCCGGGCAAATGCCGCACCTGTACTTCGAAGCCTCGGCAGTGATCATCAGCCTGATCCTGCTCGGTAAGTACCTTGAGAGCCGTGCCAAACGCCAGACCGCCAGCGCCATTCGCGCGTTGCAGGCACTGCGCCCGGAGCACGCGGTGCGCCTTGTGGATGGCCACGAGGAACGCGTCAGCATTGATGCACTGGCGCTGGGCGACCATATCCTGGTCAAGCCGGGCGAGCGCTTCCCGGTCGACGGCCAGGTCCTGGAGGGCCACAGCCATGCGGACGAGGCGCTGATCAGCGGTGAAAGCCTGCCGGTGGCCAAGCAGCCGGGCGACAAGGTCACCGCTGGCGCCATCAACGGCGATGGCCGCCTGCTGGTGGAGACCACCGCCCTGGGTGCAGAGACCGTGCTGTCGCGGATAATCCGTCTGGTAGAAGACGCCCAGGCAGCGAAGGCGCCGATCCAGAAGCTGGTGGACAAGGTCAGTCAGATCTTCGTCCCAACCGTGCTGCTGATCGCCCTGGCCACGCTGCTCGGCTGGCTGGCATTCGGCGCGCCACTGGAAAGCGCCCTGCTCAATGCCGTCGCCGTGCTGGTGATCGCCTGTCCCTGCGCGCTGGGCCTGGCCACGCCGGCCGCGATCATGGCCGGCACCGGCGTCGCCGCGCGCCACGGCATCCTGATCAAGGACGCCGAAGCGCTGGAGGTGGCGCATGCCGTGCAGCACATCGCCTTCGACAAGACCGGCACCCTCACCGAAGGCAAGCCACGCATCGTCCATATCGGCCTGGGCGAAGCCAATGAAGCCGAACTGCTGCGCCTGGCCGGTAGCCTGCAACAGGGCAGCGAACATCCGCTGGCCAAGGCCGTCTTGCAGCGCTGCGCCGAACAGCACATCGCCCTGCCAGCACTCAGCGACAGCCGCGCGCTGACCGGTCGTGGAATCGCTGGCAGTGTCGAGGGCCGCAGCCTGCAACTGGGCAGCAGCCGCCTGCTGGAGGAGAACCATTTGCAGGCTGGAGCACTGGCCGAATCCGCCCGCACCTGGGAGGCCGAGGGCCGCACGCTGTCCTGGCTGATCGAAACCGGCAGCACGCCACGCCTGCTTGGCCTGCTGGCCTTCGGTGATCAACTCAAGGAAGGTGCGGCCGACGCCATCGCCGAACTGCGCGAACAGGGCATCACCAGTCACCTGATCAGCGGCGATAACCAGGGCAGTGTCGCTGCTGTGGCCAGCGTGCTGGGCATCGACCAACCTCATGCCCAGGTGCTGCCGGCGGACAAGGCGCGGCTGATCGGCGAACTGCGCCAACACGGCACCGTGGCGATGGTCGGTGACGGCATCAACGACGCACCGGCGCTGGCCGCGGCAGATGTCGGTATCGCCATGGGCGGCGGCACCGATGCAGCCATGCATGCCGCGGGCATCACCCTGATGCGCGGCGACCCGCGTCTGGTGCCGGCCGCGCTGGAAATCAGCCGGCGCACCTACGCCAAGATCCGCCAGAACCTCTTCTGGGCCTTCATCTACAACCTGATCGGCATCCCGCTGGCCGCCGCCGGCCTGCTCAACCCGATGTTCGCTGGCGCCGCCATGGCCCTGTCCAGCGTCAGCGTGGTGAGCAACGCGTTGCTGCTCAATCGCTGGAGACCGCGAGCATGAACATCGGCCAAGCCGCCAAGCACACCGGCCTCAGTGCAAAGATGATTCGCTACTACGAGTCCATCGACCTGCTGCCCCATGCCGGGCGCTCGGAGAGCGGCTATCGGCAGTACAGCAGCAGCGACCTGCACCGCCTGGCATTCATCAAGCGGGCACGGGATCTGGGGTTTTCGCTGGAGGAGGTGGGCAAGCTGCTGGCCCTTTGGCAGGACAAGCAGCGCGCCAGTGCCGATGTGAAGGCATTGGCCGAGGGCCATATCGCCGAACTGGAACGCAAGATTGCCGAGATGAGCGCCTTGCGCGATACGCTGGTGGATCTGGCAAACAGTTGCCAGGGCGATAGCCGGCCGGATTGTCCGATTCTGCAGGGGCTGGAGGAAGGAGTGAGTTGCGGCGCGGCGGGATGTTCGTCGCACCGTCAGCCGTAGGGCGGGTGAAACCCGCCAGACCGACAACGGCGGGTTGCACCCGCCCTACGTCAGTGGCGCTGCCGGTTCTAAAGCCCCTCCCATGGCACCGGGCGCAGCGTGAGGATGTGCGCACGGCGCACCCTACGGAGCAGAGCCCGGCAAAAGCTTTATCAGCGCATCCAGGGCGGTATCGGTTCGGCGTCCTTGGGTTCGTCTTCGGCGTTGAGCAGGGCCTGCTTCTTCGCTTCCTCGGCCAGGGCGGCCTTGATCTCGCGCATCACCGCGTCGATATCGGCAGCGTCCTCGGGCTCGGCGAATTCGCCGGTCAGCTGCGTATCGGGCAGCAGTTTGCCGGCCTCGTAGAGCGCCCACATTTCCTTGGCGTACTTGGTGTATCTCAGCTCGGGAGCGAACTGGCCGAAGTACTCAGCCATGTTGCGCACGTCGCGCTCGAGCATGCTGAAGGCGTGGTTGTTGGCGGCGGCGTCCACGGCCTGCGGCAGATCGATGATCACCGGGCCCTCAGGGCCGAGCAGCACGTTGAATTCCGACAAGTCGCCGTGCACCAGGCCGGCGCAGAGCATCTTGACGATCTCCTGGATCATGAAGGCGTGAAATTCACGCGCATCATCCGGGTGCAGGTCGACGTCATTGAGCCGTGGTGCCACGTCGCCCTCGCCGTCGCCCACCAGTTCCATCAGCAGTACGCCGTCGAGAAAATCGTAAGGCTTGGGCACCCTCACGCCGGCATTGGCCAAACGGAACAACGCGGCGACTTCGGCGTTCTGCCATGCGCTTTCCTGCTCCTTACGACCATATTTGCTGCCCTTGGCCATGGCCCGCGCCTGACGGCTGCCACGCACCTTGCGGCCTTCCTGATACTCGGAAGCCTGGCGAAAGCTACGTTTGTTGGCTTCCTTGTAGACCTTGGCGCAGCGCAGCTCGTCGCCGCAGCGCACCACATAAACCGCTGCTTCCTTGCCGCTCATGAGCGGTCGCAGCACCTCGTCCACCAGGCCGTC
The DNA here is from genome assembly GCF_039555755.1 of Pseudomonas sediminis. Classification (NCBI taxonomy): domain Bacteria; kingdom Pseudomonadati; phylum Pseudomonadota; class Gammaproteobacteria; order Pseudomonadales; family Pseudomonadaceae; genus Pseudomonas; species Pseudomonas sediminis. The sequence continues at coordinate 2,680,277 of NZ_CP154631.1, read as the reverse complement.
TTCGACCAGGGGTTCAATACGTTTGGGCGTCTTCATCGGTGTGGATCACGGGTCCTTTTTGGCCAGAGGCGGACTTTCAGGGGCCATCCTCTCACAGCGCGGGGCAGATGCCGACTCCCACTGTTCAGGCACTGACCAGATGACGCCTGAGCGCCTCGATGGCGTAGCGCACTTTGGCCGGCTGAGCGTCGCGTCGAGGGGTGACGATATGCAGGCCGATGGGTTCCAGTTTCCAATCCGGCAGCAGCGGCAACAGCTCGCCGCGAGCCAGTAGTTCACGGATTTCCGGCTCAGGCTGCAACGACATGCCCATACCCGCGAGGGTGAACTGGCGCGCGGCCAGGATGTTGTTGCAGCTGATGCGCGTCTCCAGCCGCAGGCGCTGCTGTGCTCCACCGGGGCCATGCAAGGTCAGGTGCTGGCTACGCTCCAGATGCAGACTGATCCAGTCGAGCTTGAGCAACTGCGACGGTTCGACGGGTAAACCAACGCGGGCCAGGTAGGCTGGAGCTGCGCACAGGATCATGCGCCAGTCGGTCACGTAACGAGCCACCAGACTGGAGTCCTCCTGGCGGCCGACACGGATGGCCAGGTCGATACGTGATTCGATCAGGTCGATCTGTTCATCGTGAAAGAACAGGCTCAGGCTCAACCCCGGATGGGCACTGAGCAACGGCGCCAGCGCTTCGCTCAGCAACGGCCCGGAAAACCCGACCGGCGCGGCGACACGCAACTCGCCCACCGGCGCATCACGCTGCTCGGCCAGGCGCTGCTCGGCTCGCTCGGCCAGTTCGACTATCTGCCGGCAGCTTTCATAGAACTGCGCGCCGGCCTCGGTCAGGGTCAGCTTGCGTGTGGTGCGGTGCAGCAGCGTGACGCCAGTGGCCTCCTCCAGCCGGCGCATCTGCTGACTGACCGCCGAAGCCGTCATGCCCATGACTTGGGCAGCTGCCACCATCGAGCCCTTTTGCACCACCGTGGCGAACAACGCCATGCGTTTGAGCTGCTCCATTATGAAGCCTCGCTTAACTATCCAAGTACATCAGGCCACTTTTTCCAGGCTTTATCCAGCGGCGATCATGTATCAACCATCACCTACCAAGGATTACTTCATGAAGATCGCTCTGATCGGCGCCACTGGTTATGTGGGCGCACCGCTGCTGCAAGAAGCATTGAACCGCGGCCATCAGATCACCGCTCTGGTACGCCACCCGCAAAAGCTGAGCGCACATCCGCAGCTGAGCGCCATTGAGGCGGACGTTCACGACAGCACAGCGCTGGCCGAGCAGTTGCGTGGACATGACGCGGTGATCAGCGCCTTCAACCCGGGCTGGGGCGTGACAGAGATTCGTGAACAGTTCATAGCCGGCAGCCGCTCGATCATCGCGGCGAGCAAGCAGGCTGGCATCAAACGCCTGCTGGTTGTCGGCGGTGCGGGCAGCCTTTATGTCGCCCCTGGCGTGCAATTGATCGACACCCCGGACTTTCCTGCCGAGTACAAGGAAGGCGCCGAGGGCGCACGCCAGGCGCTGAATATGCTGCACGAGGAAGCACAGCTGGAGTGGACCTTTCTCTCGCCCGCCGCCCTGCTCGTTCCGGGGCCGCGCACAGGCAAATTTCGTCTGGCCCGCGACGAGTTGCTGATGAATGGCGATGAGCCGGGCAGCATTTCGGTTGCCGACCTCGCCGTGGCGCTGATCGATGAAACCGAGCGACCGCAGCATATCCGCCAGCGTTTCACCGTGGCGTACTGAACCGAGCGCTCACGCGGGCGGCCGCTCCGAACGCCAATAACCCAGAGGAATGTCCATGACTCCATTCAGCAGCAGTGCCTTCGTCGCAACCGACACCCCGGCACGCTATATCAGCCGGCTGTGCAAGCACTTCGCACACAAGATCCCGGTCAGCTTCGATGAACAACAGGGGCGCATCGAGTTCGGCGCTGGCCTGGCGACCCTGAAAGCGGAAAACCAGGGCCTGCGCCTACAGGTGGAAAGCGCCAGCAGCGAAGACCTGCAACGCCTGGAAGGCGTCGTCGGCAGTCACTTCGAACGTTTTGCCTGGCAGGAAGAATTGACCCTGGACTGGCAGCCCATCTGATCCCTCAAAGCGCATCCAGCCGAGCGCGCAAACGGCGCAACACCGCCAGGGACTCGGGGTTGTCGCCATGCACGCAGAGGCTGTCGGCCCGCAACCGCAGCGGCTTGCCATCGATATCGGCAAACGGCTCGCCGCTGGCAATAGCCAGCGCCTGGCCAAGGATTCGCTCGGGATCATGGTGCACCGCGCCGCTGAGGCGGCGTGGTGCCAGCTGCCCATCTGACAGGTAGGCGCGGTCGGCGAACGCCTCGAACATCAGCGGCACATCGGCCTCGTCAGCCAGACGCAGCTCCCGGTCATTGTCAGCCAGCGCCAACACCATCAGCGGCAGGCCCTTGCGATAGCTGACACAGGCATCCAGCACCGCCATCAGCAACGCACCAGATCGTTGTACAGCGCGCCATGCGGTTTGACATAGGCCAGCTGGCAACCGCGCGCTCGGCAAAAGGCATCCAGTGCCCCCCCACCTGATACAGCACCAGTGCGCAGACCTCCTCCGGCTAGCACTGCAGGTGACGCCGACCAAAGCCTTGCAGGTCCGGATAGGAAGGATACGCACCAATACTCACGTCATGCGCCACGGCCAGCTCGACACAGCGCGCCATGATCAGCGGATCGCCTGCATGGAAGCCGCACGCCAGGTTGGCCTGATCGATCAGCGGCATGGCCAGTTCATCATCGCCCATACGCCAGGCGCCGAAGCCCTCGCCCATGTCGCAGTTCAGGAGAATAGGGTTCATGCCGGCAGCTTAGAACGCCAGGAAAGCCAGCGCAAAGCGCACTCAAAACTCGAGAATTAATCGTATTTACAAAATTTACATCTGCCTGCAGGCCAATCGCCACGGCCTCTCCAGCCGGATGCCATGCCCATCGATATCATCCGCAATTGAACCTTATATGCAAATCACTATCATCCCGACCGTTTGCACGCATTACGACTGCACCCTCTTACTGCCAGGAGTCGATCGATGTCCGCCCTTAATTCCCGTACCGCCTTAGCCAGCGCCATTGCCTTGGCCGCCAGCTTCGGCGCCCAGGCCAACGAGCCCATCGCCCTAGGCGACGTGGTCGTCAGCGCCTCCGGCTTCGAGCAGAAGATCACCGAAGCCCCCGCCAGCATCAGCGTGATCAGCCGCGAGGAGTTGCAGCAGAAGCGCTACAACAACCTGGCCCAGGCACTAGGCGATGTGGAAGGTATCGACATTGGCCAGGGCACCGGTAAGACCGGCGGCCTGAATATCAGCATCCGCGGCATGCCCAGCCAGTACACCCTGATCCTGATCGACGGCCGCCGTCAGAACGCTGCCGGTAACGTCACGCCCAATGGCTTCGGTGAGACGTCCACCAGCTTCATGCCACCGATGTCCGCCATCGAGCGTATCGAAGTGATTCGCGGGCCGATGTCGACTCTGTATGGTTCCGACGCCATGGGCGGGGTGATCAACATCATCACCCGCAAAGTCGGCAAGGAATGGTCCGGCTCTTTGACCCAGGATTACACCTACCAGGAAAATCGCGACTTCGGTGATACCCGTAACACCAGCATCTACGCGAGCGGCCCGCTGATCGACGACCTGCTCGGCCTGCAGGTACGGGGCAGCCTGTTCAATCGTGAGGAGTCCGACCTGAGCTACGGTAACGGCGTAGATGTCAGCAAGCGTGGCCCCTCTCCAGTCGATGGCCGTACCAACAATCTGGGAGCACGCCTGACTCTAACTCCTCATGAGAATCACGATTTCGGCCTGGATATTGAACGCGGCCGCCAGAAGTACAACAACGACGAATGCCAGCTCGGCAGCCTCGACGGCCAGAACCGCGACTGTACTGCCAGCGCTACCTCCGCCAATGGCTATGCCGACGAGCTACGATTCGAACGCGAGCAGATCGCCCTGACCCACACCGCGCGCCTGGGCTTCGGGACCCTGGACTCCAGCCTGATGCACAATCGCACCGAAACCATCGGTCGTACCATTCCAGGTGACATTATCGGCAATAGCTCCGGCATCCCAGGCACGCTAATTGGTGATGATCGTGATCTGGAGACAACCAACCTGGTTTTCGACAGCAAACTCGTAGCCCCAATAGGTGAGTCGCACATTGCCACCCTCGGCGGTCAGTGGTGGAAAGCCGAAATGACCGACGGCATCGCCCTAGATGATTTCGAACAGAAAACCTGGGCAGTCTTCGCCGAAGATGAATGGCGCTTGCGTGATGATCTGGCCCTGACGTTGGGCGCGCGCTATGACGACCATGAAGCCTTCGGCGGCCATGTCAGCCCGCGTGCCTATCTGGTATGGAATACCACGGACAGCTGGACACTCAAAGGTGGTATCAGCCGTGGCTACAAGACTCCGGATCTGAACGACCTGCATGGCGGCATAAACGGTGTCACCAGCCAGGGACGGGTCGTGACCATCGGCAACCCAGACCTGAAGCCTGAGACAACCACCAGCAGCGAGTTTGGCGTCTACTTCGACAGTCTGTCCGGCTTCAATGCCAACGCCACACTGTTCCACAACAAGTTCAAGGACAAGATCGCCAGCGGTGATCCGGTTGCAGATCCGCTGTGCAGCGGCAACATAGCAAGTGGCGGACTCCCGGCTGGCACCTGCTCGCAGCAGATCAATATCGACGAAGCCGTAACCCAGGGTCTGGAACTTGCTGCCAGCTGGAACTTCGCGCCGGCCTGGACGCTGTCGGCTAACTACACCTATACCGATAGCGAACAGAAAAGCGGCGACAACAAGGGCCAACCGCTGACCAATACTCCCGAACATCTGGCCAATGCCAAGCTCGCCTGGCAGACCACTGACCGCCTCAACCTTTGGCTGAAGAGCGAGTACCGGGGCGAACGCGCTCGCTTTACCTCGAAGTACGAAAACCTGGCCAATGCCAACGGCAGCTACTCCACCAATCAGTCGATCTACGACACCCTAGGCAAGAACACCAAGGCCTATACCCTGTTCCATCTGGGTGGCTCGTACAAAGCCTCGGAAAACGTCACGCTCAATGCAGCGATCTACAACCTGCTGGACAAGGACTTCGTCAAAGGCAAGGCATATACCACCTATGCAAACAGCGGAGCGGTCGATAGCACGGCCTACGGCACCGACTACATGCAAACCGGCCAGTCCACCACGGGCACTGTGGAAGAAGGCCGCCGTCTCTGGCTGTCTGCCGTGATCGACTTCTGATCACAATGCCGCCGCTCCATCCGGAGCGGCGGCTTCTCTGGTGAACGGCATCGGCAAACGAACGTATAGACTGTGTAAATAAGAACCACCCGCAAGAATTTCCCCTCTAGAATCCGCCGCCTCCCTCCTTCGAGCACGCTGCACATGCCCCGACTCCCCTGGCTCGGCACCCTGCGCCAATGGCACTGGATCAGTTCCGCGCTATGCCTGGCTGGCATGCTGCTGTTCGCTATCACCGGCATCACCCTCAACCACGCCGGGCAGATCGAAGCACGCCCGCAGGTACAACAGAAGCAGGCGCAACTGCCCGCCGAATTGCAGGCGCAGTTGCTGCAGCAAACGCCCAATCAGGGTTTGCCGCTGGCCTTGCGTCAATGGCTGGAGCAGAGCCTGGATGTGCGCCTCGACGGACGCAGCGCCGAATGGTCGGATGGCGAGCTGTATATCGCCCTGCCGCGCCCGGGCGGCGACGCCTGGCTAAGCCTCGATCTGAGTTCCGGCGCACTGGAATACGAAGCCACCGACCGAGGCTGGATCGCCTACTTCAACGACCTGCACAAGGGCCGCCATACCGGCACGGCCTGGAGCTGGTTCATCGATATCTTCGCCGCAGTCTGCGTGATGTTCAGCCTCACCGGCCTGTTGCTCCTGCACCGCCATGCCGGTAGCCGCCCCTCGACCTGGCCACTCACTGGTCTGGGCCTGTTGCTGCCGCTGCTGCTGGCGCTTGTTTTCATCCATTGACGAGGTGGCCATGTCCAGACCCTTGTTGTTCGCCTTTACCAGCCTGCTCAGCGCCCCACTGCTGGCGGCGCAGATGACCGTCGAGGTCGAGATCCCGCGCCTGCAGGTCGCCGAATATCACCGCCCCTATGTGGCCGTCTGGCTGGAGGATGCGGGCAACCGTCATGCCGCCGATCTGGCGGTGTGGTACGACATGAAGATGAAGGATGCCGAGGGCGAGAAATGGCTCAAGGACCTGCGCCAGTGGTGGCGCCGTAGCGGGCGCAACCTGGACATGCCGGTCGATGGCATCAGCGGCGCCACCCACGCCGTGGGCAAGCACAGCCTGAGCTTCGCCAGCGACAGCCCGCAGTTGCAGAACCTGGCGGCGGGTAAATACCAACTGGTCGTAGAGGCTGCACGCGAAGTCGGTGGCCGCGAACTGCTACGTGTGCCGTTCACCTGGCCGCCACAGCAGCGCAGCCAGGCCAGCGTCCAGGGCCAGCACGAGCTGGGCGCCATTACCCTCGAACTCACCCCATAAAGGAAATCATCATGAACACGACCTGCAAATGGGCCGCACTGACCCTGGCCCTGTGCCTGCCTTTCTCCGCTCAGGCTCACCGCGCCTGGATGCTGCCCTCGGCCACCGTACTGTCCGGTGAAGCACCGTGGATCACCGTCGACGCCGCTGTCTCCAATGATCTGTTCTACTTCGAGCACTTTCCGATGCGTATCGCCGGTGTCGGCGCAGTGGACCAGACGCCTGCCGGTGGGCCGCCTGGCATGCGTCCGCGCCCGGCCGCGCAATTGCAGATCCAGGCACCGGACGGCAGCCTGCTGCAACCGAAAAATGGCCATATCGGTCGCTATCGCAGCAGCTTCGATCTGCCCCTCTCGCAGAAGGGCACCTACAAGCTGAGCATCGCCAACCACGGCCTGTTCGCCTCCTACAAGGAGAACGGCCAGCAGCGGCGCTGGATGGGCAGCGCTGATGCCCTGGCCAAGGAAATCCCGGCGGCCGCCGAAGATTTGCAGGTCAGCCAGACCTCCAGCCGCATGGAAGTCTTCGTCACCTCCGGCAAAACCACCGACACCGTGCTGGCCACCACCGGCAAGGGTCTGGAGCTGCAGCCGGTGACCCACCCCAATGACCTGTTCGCGGGTGAAGCGGCCGAGTTCATCCTGCTGCTCGACGGCAAGCCTGCCGCTGATGTGGCAGTGAGCGTGATCCCCGGCGGCAACCGCTACCGCGACCAGCTCGGCGAGATCGAGTTGAAGAGCGACGCCCAGGGCCGTATCAGCATCACCTGGCCCGAGGCCGGCATGTACTGGCTGGAAGCCGAGCTGGAAAGCGATCAGGCACAGGCGCCAGCCACCCGCCGCCGCGCCAGCTACAGCGCAACCCTGGAAGTGCTCGCGCCCTGAGTCGATCAGCACGCTGCACCTGCGGCAGCCACTGCGATCAGGCAGCTGCCGCAGAGAATGTGCACCACGACCATCCTGGATGACATCCAGGCTATGGATCTGCATGACATCTCCACTCGCCCCCTTCTTACAGCGCTACTGGCCCGCCCTTACCTGCCTGAGCCTGGCCATCCTGCTGCTCTGGCTGCAGCCGCCACGGCACATCAGCGCCGCGCTAGCCGTGCTCGCCTGGCTGGGGATCTGCGTGCGAAGCTGGCGTCCCCGCTCTGCCTGCGCCGCGACCACCAGCGAGACAGGCGAGCCCTTATTCGTTGCCTACGCCAGCCAGAGCGGCCAGGCGCAGGCACTGGCCGAAATGAGTGCCGAACAGCTGCGCAGCAGCGGCATCAATGCACAGGCACTGCCATGCGATACCCTGCGCGCAGAACGCCTGACCTCCAGCAGCCGCCTGCTACTGATAGCCAGCACCTACGGCGAAGGCGAAGCGCCGGACCACGCGGCTCGCTGGCTGCGTGAGCTCGACCAGGCCCAGCCAGACCTGAGCAGGCTCAACTTCGCCCTGCTCGGCCTGGGGGATCGCCAATATCAGCATTTCTGTGGTTTTGCCAGGCAACTGGATCAGCGCCTGCAACGCCTCGGCGCGAATCCCCTGTTCGACCGCCTGGAAGCCGACCGTGGCGACCCGGCCGTGCTGCGCCAATGGCAGCAGCAACTCGGCCTGCTGGCTGGCGGGCAGTACTTCGCCGATTGGCAGGCAGCCGATTACCAGCCCTGGCAACTGCTCGCACGTCAATGTCTGAACCCCGCCAGCCAGGGGCGCCCCGCGTTCCACCTGCGCTTGCAGCCAACAGACGACATGCCGGCCTGGCAAGCCGGTGATATCGCCGAAGTCGCCCCCTGCCAGCCGCCCGAGCGAGTCGAAGCGTTGCTGCGCGCGCTCCAGCTCGATGGCCAGCTACGCCTTGGCGACGGCCAATCCCTGAGCTCACAACTGGCCCGTCGGCAATGGCCGGATGACCTGCAAAGCCTGCACGGCCTGGATGCCGAGACCGTGCTGCAGGCGCTGCCCCTGCTGACGCATCGCGACTACTCCATCGCCTCGCTGCCTGACGACGGCGCGCTGGAACTGTTGGTCCGCCTGCAGCAGGACGCCAAAGGTCAGCCCGGCCTGGGTTCCGGCTGGCTGTGCCGATACGCCCCCATCGGCGGGGCTGTCGAACTGCGTATTCGCAGCAACCCGAGCTTTCACCTGCCGGCAACCAGCGGCCCGCTGATCCTGATAGGCAACGGCACCGGCCTGGCCGGCCTGCGCGCCCACCTGCGTGAGCGTGAGCGGCTGGGCCAGCATGGCCACTGGTTGCTGTTCGGCGAACGCAACGCCGCCTGCGATCTGTTCTTCACCGACGAGCTACGCACCTGGCAGCGCAGCGGCCACATTAGCCGCCTCGACCTGGCGTTCTCCCGCGATCAGGCGCAACCGGTCTACGTACAACACCTGCTGCGCGACGCTGCTGATGAGCTGCGCACCTGGATCGAGCGTGGCGCCAGCCTGTTGCTGTGCGGCAGCCTCAAGGGTATGGGTGAGGAAGTCGACGCGCTGCTGCGCGGCTTGCTCGGCCAGCAGCAGGTGACGGCATTGCGCGAAGCCGGACGTTACCGGCGCGACCTTTACTAACCGCTTCGCCGCGCGGCGCGGCTGCTACAGAGCGACGCGATGTCTGCGCAATTCATGTAGGAGCCCCGCCCCGGGGCGAAGCTTTTGCGATCAAGACACATGCAGCGCCTCAGGCACGCTGCAGCATCTCGGGGGCGATGCTGGCAAGATCACGGCAACCGCATAGCGCCATGGTCACCTCCAGTTCTTCACGCAACAGCCTGAGCAGGTGCGCCACACCCAGCGCTCCGGCGGTAGCCAAGGCATGGATGTAAGGCCGGCCGATCAGCACCGCGTCGGCGCCCAGCGCCAGAGCCTTGAACACATCACTGCCACGACGTATGCCGCCATCGACCAAGACCGGCACATCTGCGCCTAGCTCGGCGCGAATCGACGCCAGCGAGCGAATCGCCGGCCACTGCGAATCCAGCACCCGGCCACCATGGTTGGAGACGATCACCCCGGCAGCCCCTGCCTCCACGGCCAAACGCGCATCGTCAGCGTGCAGGATGCCCTTGAGCAGCACCGGCAGGCAGCTGCGTTGACACAGCCAGGCGACATCCTGCCAACCCGGCGCCACCGCCATCAGCCCATCGAACACCGCGCTGCCGCCCTCGGGCAACGCCGGCAGCTGCACCGCCTGTTCGAGATTCACCGCAGAGATATCCGGCGGCAAGCGAAAGCCCGCACGCTGTTCGCGGTTGCGTACGCCGGACACCGGCGCATCCACCGTCAGCACCAAGGCGCGATAGCCGGCCGCTTCGGCGCGCTGCGCCAGGGCCAAGGTCGCCGGGCCGCTGCCCTGCCAGTAGAGCTGAAACCACAGCGGCCCCTGCGCCACCTCGGCCACCTCCTCCAATCGCGTGGAGGCGAAGGAGCTGAGCACCGCCGCGCCGCCCATGACACCAGCAGCCAGCGCGCTGGCGCGTTCACCCTCGGCGTGAAACAGATGCTGATAAGCAATCGGCGCCAGCACGATGGGATGCTGCAGTGCATCGCCAAGCAACTGGCAACGGGTGTGGCCACCACGCAGATCACGCAACATGCGCGGCAGCAAGGCCCACTCCTGCCATGCCTGCAGATTGGCCTGGCAGGTCAGCTCGTCGCCAGCGCCGCCCTGCAGATAGGCCAGGGCATTGCCATCGAGCCGCTCGAGGGCATAGCGCTCATAGTCGCGGGCAGAAACGAGGTCAGCAGGAATTTCACTCAGCGGCGCCGGAAGGCTCATGCTCACTCGCTCCATTGACGCAGCAAGTTGTGGTAGGTGCTGGTCAGGCCAAGCACCTCCTGGCTGTCACCCAGTTGCGCGCGCAGCTTGAGGATGTTCATGTCCAGCTCGAACAGCAGCTTGCGCTGCCAGGCATCGCGTACCCAGCTCTGCGTCCACAGGAACGAGGCGATACGTGTGCCGCTGGTCACAGGCTCGACGCGGTGCAGGCTGGTGGCCGGGTAGAGGATGGCATCGCCAGCCGCCAGCTTCACCTCATGCTCGCCGTAGGTGTCCTCGATGATCAGCTCGCCGCCTTCGTACTCATCCGGCTCGCTGAGAAACACCGTGGTGGAAACGTCGGTGCGCACCTGCAAACCACTGAAACGGTCACGCTGCAGGGCGTTGTCGACATGGTTGCCGTAGCGCCCGCCACCGCTGTAACGGTTGAACATCGGCGGCAGCATGTGCCGTGGCAACACCGCCGAGACGAACAGCGGGTGACGCTGCAAGGCGCCAGCGATGCTTTGCGAGAGCGCGGCGAAAGCTGGTGACTCTGCCGGGAACTGCAGGTTGCTCTTGAGCGCCGCAGCCTGGGCGCCGGACGAACGCGCGCCGTCGACCCAATCATGGGCCGCCAGCTCGGCGCGCAGGGCGGCGACCTCCTGCTTGCTCAGAACCTGCGGGATATGCAGCAACATCGGGGCAGTCTCCTGCGTTGAACGCAAGAAGCCCGCGCATGGCGCAGGCTTCTTGCGACACGGGGTCGGATCAGAAGGACAGTTCGGTGGTGAACATCGCCGAACGCGGCGTGCCGAGACGAGCACGGGCACCACTGTTGTTCAGCGACTCGATGTACTCCTTGTCGAACAGGTTATACAGGTTCAGACGCAGGTTGACGTTCTTGTTCAGACGGTAGGCTGCCATGGCATCGGCCACCCAGTACGACGGGATGACCGGCATGTTCTGCGTGCTCATGTCGACACCGGAAACGATCACCCGGTCCTGCTCGGACACGTAGCGCGCGCCACCGCCCAGGGTCAGATCGCCCAGGGTGTAGGAAGTCCACAGTGTCGCAGTCAGATCCGGTGACCAGCGCACGCCAGTGTTATTGCTGACGCCGTTGGTGGCACTGAAGCTGGCCTGATTGAGCTGCTTGGTGTTCATGTGAGCCACGCCGGCGGAAACCTGCCAGAAGTTGGTCAGCTGGCCGACCACGCCAAGCTCGACGCCGTCGACGCGGGTCTTGCCTTCCTGGAAGTAGCGGGCAGCGAAGGAGTCGTAGCTGACCTGGTTCTCGTTCTCCGTGCGGTAGGCCGCCAGGGTCAGCGCCAGGCGCTCATCCAGCAGATCCCATTTGGTGCCGAGCTCGATGTGTCGGGTTTCCTGCGGGTCCAGACCAACCTGTTCGTTGGACGAAGAAGTCGCGGAGTCCGCCACCAGAGCGAAGTTGTTGCTCCCCGGCGGAGTCATCGAGTTGGCGTAGGACAGGTAAATGCTGCCGTTGGGCAAGGGCTTGAATACCACGCCGGTGTTCCAACTGGTCAGGTCGCCCGACTCGTAGCCACTGCCCGGCACACGTGCGCCGGAGGTGATGGCGACGCTGTCGGTCTCGGTGCGGAAGTGCTCGAAACGCACACCGCCATTGAGCGCCCACTGCTCGTTCAGGTGCAGGGTATCGAAAACGTAAAGCGCGGCGGTCTTGGTTTCACCATCGGTATAGGCGCCGGTCTTGTAGGGGTCACCCAGAGCATCGTGCGCGTTCGGGTCATACAGGTTGGCTGGCGGCAGCGGCACTGCCGGGTAGGCCACGCCATCGATGGTCTGGGCGGCAGTGGCATAGCTGCGGTTGAGCTGCTTCTCGCTCATCAGCTCAAGGCCAGCCGCTAACTCGTTGCGCAGGCCGAAGGTATCGAACTGAGCGTTCAGGCTGCTCTGGTTGGCGAGGATCTGGTTTTCCTGGTCGACCACCTGACGACTGCGGGAAACGGTCCAGTTTGCCGGATTGGTCGAACCATTGGCATTGAGCGCGTTGATGCCGGTGAGGATGCGGTCGTTATTGCTGCGTCCCCAACGCGACAGGTTGCGTAGGGTCAGGGCGTCATTGACGTCGTGTTCGACCTTGAGGGTGAACATGTCGCCGTCGATGCGCTCATAGTCACCCTTGGCCCCGTAGTAGTTTTCCGTGTCGACCTTGCCAGCAGCGTTAAGCGCCGCATTGGCGTTGTAGAAGCCGCTCATGCCGATGGTCGGGATGCCGCCGTCTGGCGTGTTGTCCTGGCGCACATGCTGCGAGTAGAGGTAGACGCGGGTCGCCGTATCCAGGCCGAATGCGATCGCCGGGGCAACGCCATAGCTGCTGTTGTCCACATAGTCGCGGCCATCGACGTCGCCAGCGCGACGCATCAGGTTCAGGCGCAGCGCCGAGTTGTCACCCAACTGACGATTGATGTCGGCGGTGAGGTTGCTCTTGTCGGCGGTGCCGTAGCCGAGGGTGGCGAAGGTCTCGTCAGTCAGGGTCGGCAGCTTGGAGATCAGATTGATGTAACCCGAGGATGCACCACGACCAATATCGGAGCCGGCTGCCCCCTTGACCACCTCAACCTGATCCAGGTTGAACACATCGCGGCTGACCGCGCCGAGGTCACGCACACCGTCGACGAAGGTCGATTGCTGGGTGGAGAAGCCGCGCATCATGAAGGTGTCGCCCGCAGAGGTATTGCCGTTTTCGCCGAGCTGCAGGGTGATGCCGGGGGTATTGCGCAGCGCCTCCATCAGGCTGCCTGCGCCTTGTTCGCGGAGCATCTCCTTCTTGATCACCTGCACGGTCTTGGGTGTATCCAGCAGCGGCTGGGTCAGCTTGGTATTGGCGCTCTTGTCGGCCTTGTAGGGGATTTCGGCCTTGGACGTCACCACCATCTCGGGCAGGTCCACGCCCTTTTCGCTGTCAGCGGTCTGTGCAACTGCCAGGGCTGGCAGGGTTGCCGCGACAAGTGCGGCAAGATGATTGACGTGATGATGCTTACGACTACGGATTGTCATTGTTGTCCCCAGGTTGGAAAGGCTACGTCCTGGCCTTGCAAGCGGCAGTGCAACAGGAAGTAACAAATACTTAACAAAGTGCGCGAATGCTAATAACTCTTATATACAATAGCAATACAACTAGATTTAGATTTTTACATTTCCTTGACGCTCATCCCCCCCCCCCCGCTACACAGGCACGAACTAAACGGAGACAGCCTCTTGTGCCACAGGCCGACGCGGGCTGCCGTAAAGACAGCAGGCATGCCACCCAGCGCACGACAAAGACCTCAACGTTTCACACGCCCCGCGCAACGACAGGCCCAGCCAGGTAAATGGCCGGCCAAAAACGCAAAAACCCGCCGAAAGGCGGGTTCTTGGAGGGAGTAGCGCTTACAGGTAGTAGGACTTCAGCGGCGGGAAGCCATTGAACTCCACGGCGCTGTAGCTGGTGGTGTAGGCACCGGTGGACAGCCAGTACAGGCGGTCACCACTGGAGAGGTTGAGCGGCAGGCCGTACTTGTAGTGCTCGTACATGATGTCGGCGCTGTCGCAGGTCGGGCCGGCGATCACCACTTCTTCCATCTCACCCTTCTTCTCGGTCCAGATCGGGAATTTGATCGACTCGTCCATGGTTTCGATCAAGCCACTGAACTTGCCGACGTCGGCATACACCCAGCGCTCGACGGCGGTACGCGACTTGCGCGCCACCAGCACCACTTCCGAGACCAGCACACCGGCGTTGGCGATCAGCGAGCGGCCCGGCTCGAGGATGATTTCCGGCAGATCATCGCCGAAATCTTCCTTGAGGAAGCGGGTGATTTCCGCTGCGTAGGTTTCCAGATCATTGGTGCGCTGGATGTAGTTGGCCGGGAAGCCGCCACCCATGTTGATCATCTGCAGGGTGATGCCGTCCTCTTCCTTGAGGCGCTCGAAGATCACCTTGACCTTGGCGATGGCGGCGTCCCACACATCGATGTCGCGCTGCTGCGAACCGACGTGGAAGGAAATGCCGTACGGCACCAGGCCCAGTTGCTTGGCCAGGATCAGCAGGTCCAGGGCCATGTCCGGCTGGCAACCGAACTTGCGGCTCAGCGGCCAGTCGGCGCTGGTGGAGCCTTCGGTAAGAATGCGCACGTAGATCTTCGAACCCGGCGCGGCCTTGGCGATGTTGCGCAGGTCGGCTTCGGAATCGGTGGCGAACAGGCGCACGCCTTTTTCATAGAAGTAGCGAATGTCGCGCGCCTTCTTGATGGTGTTGCCGTAGCTGATGCGCTCGGGGCCGACGCCGGTGGCCATGACCTTGTCCAGCTCGTAGATCGAGGCGATATCGAAGCTCGAGCCCTTGTCACGCAGCAGCTCGATGATCTCGACGGCCGGGTTGGCCTTGACCGCGTAGTAGACCTTGGCGAAGGGGAAGCAGGTACCCAGCTGATCGTAGGCATCGGCGATGATCTGCCGGTCGATCACCACGAACGGGGTTTCGTGCTGATCGGCGAATGCCTTCATGCGCTGGAAAGTGGCGGGTGCGTAATAGTCTTCGACCTTGATCGACATGCGGGAACTCCAATGGCTAAACCGGGAACACATGGATTCGGGCAGCGAAACGCCTCACAGGTTCCGCTACGTGTAGGGGGTGGCCGCGCAACGCGCGTGCCTGAACGTCTGACAGTTTCCCCACTTTGGTTCGCCTACTTCCCAAGGCATGTCGCCGAGCATCACCGGTACCGACCATGCGCCGGCCGGCAACCTCTCGTCGTCAGTACTTGAGCCGGATGGATCGTTTCCAGCATGGACGTTCGGGCGCGGACTTTAAGACCATGCGCCCCGCAGATCAACCGGAAATTCTGCCTAATTTCAGCTCGTTCCGGATATCACACAAAACGCCCTGAAATGCTGAACAGGCGGGGCTTTCAGCCAGTTTGGCGCAGCCATGTTTCAGTGCCATTGCAGCACCTTTGAGCGAGCGGTTTGCACCGCCCGCTCGTCCACTCAGTACACGTCACGGCGATAACGCCCTTCCTCGAGCAATGCCTGTAGCGCTTCATCGCCCAGCAGCTCGCGCAATACCCTGTCGACACCACCGGCCATACCCTGCAGGCTGCCGCACACATAAATCGCCGCGCCCTCGGCCAGCCAGGCATGCAGGCGCTCGCCCTGCTCGCGCAGCAGATCCTGCACGTAGCGCTTGTCGGCCTGGTCGCGGGAGAACACCAGATCCAGATGCTGCAGCTCGCCTGCCGCCAGCGCTGCCTGCAGCTCGTCGCCACAGAAGAAGTCGCAGGCGCGGTTACGCTCGCCGAACAGCAGCCAGTTGCGTGCCTGCCCTGCCAGGGTGCGTGCGCGCAACAGCGAACGCAGGCCGGCCAGGCCGGTGCCATTGCCAATCAGGATTAACGGACGGTCATCCTCAGGCAGGTGGAAGCCGCTATTGCGTCGTACCCGCGCCAGCACCTGACCGCCCTCGGGCAGGTGCTCGGTCAACCAGCCAGACCCAAGCCCCAGGCGGCCATCGGCCTGCACGGCCTGGCGCACGATCAGTTGCAGCACACCATCGGCCGCCACCGAGGCGATGGAATATTCCCGCGTGCCCAACGGCACCAGCGCATCGACCAGTGCCTGGGCATGCAGCCCCACCAGATGGGCGAAGCTGTCTGGCAACTGCCGCTCAGCGAATGCTTCGCGCAGGCTGGTCGATTGCCCCGCGAGCGTGACGGGCTCGAAGCCCTCGAAGCCGGAATGCTGCAGCCAGGACTCCACCACACTCGGCGCATGGCGCGGGCGAATCTGCAGGATGTCGCCGGCTTGCCAGGTGCTCTGTGCAGGCGGTGTGAGGCCGATGAAGAACACCGCAGCACCCTGACTGCCAGGATTGAGCAGACGTCGCTCGACCAACGGCCAGTTCTGCCACGGCATCTCCTCGAAGCGAATCGGCGCAGCGCCGGTAAGCTCGCTCAGTTGCTGCTGCCAGTGCTGCAGCGCGGCCTGGTCGTCGCCGTCGACCTCAACGCTGTCGAACAGGCGATGCGCACCCTGCAACCCCAGCCAGTCGTTGATGCGCCGGGCGAATCCGCAGAAATGCTCGTACTGCCGATCCCCCAGCGCCAGCACCGCATAGCTCAACTGTCCCAGCGGCAGCGAACCACCCAGCACCTTGCGCTCGAAGCCTTGCGCGGCATCCGGCGCCTCGCCATCACCAAAGGTGCTGACCACGAACAGCGCCTTCTGCGTGCGGCTCAGGCTGTCAGCGTCGAGGCGCGACAGCGGCTCGACCCGCACCGGGATACCGGCGGCCTGCAACTGCCCGGCGCTCTGCCAGGCCAGTTGCTCGGCGAAGCCGCTCTGGCTGGCAAACCCCACCAGCCAGCCTTCAGCCGAGTTATCCGTTTTCAGCGTACCGCGCGCCGCCTGGGCCGCGCGCTTTTTGCGTCGGCGGTCCAGGTACAGCAGCCAGCCGGTGATGAAAAACAGCGGCATGGCCGCCGTGGCCAGCATCATCAGGATGCGCCCGGGCATGCCGAAGTACTCGCCCACATGCAGGGCGTAGACGCTGGCCAGCAGTTGCGCCTTGAAGCTCTTCTCGGTGTAGCGCTCATGCTGGCTAACTGCGCCGCTTTGCGGGTCGAGCTGCAACTGGTTGAAGGCGCGCACATGCTCGGCGCCATCGAGCATGTAGAAAACCGTCGCCGGCTGCCCCGCCACTGGCGGCAGGCGCAGGTTCCAGGCCACCAGCTTGGGCCCGGCGGCTTGCTGGATGCTCTGCCAGACGGCGTCGTAGTCGACTTCGGGGGCAGGGCCATTGGGCGCCTGGCGACCGCCACGGCCACGCTCGCCACGCTGTTCGGGCGGTGTGTCGGAAAGCAGGCGCGTCAGCCCCTCGCGATACCAGTCATAAGACCAATACAAACCGGTGAGCCCGGCGCAGAGATAAAACAGCAGCGCCCAGGTGCCGGCGACAGCGTGCAGATCCCAGTTGAAGCTACGCCCCTTCTTCTTCCAGTCCAGCGTCAACCAGGTACGCCAGCTCAAGGCCTGGCGCGGCCAACGCAGATAGAGGCCGGACAAGCAGAAGAAAATCAGCGCCACCGTACTGGCAGCGGTGATCTGCTTGCCCACCTCGCCCATCGACAGAAAGCGGTGCAGCATCAGCATCAACCGGAAGAAGTCCTGCCCCATGGGCTCGGCAAGCACCTCGCCGGTATAGGGGTCGAAGACGATGCGTGGCCCGCGCCGCTCGCCCGGCGGTGGCATAAGAAAAGCCGTGCCAGGCCCGTCATGGCGACCGTCGACCCACAACGCAGTTACACGATCAGAGGTAGAGGCCTCGATCTTCGCAGCCAACTCGCCTGGCGTGAGATGCCCCTGTGCGCTGGGCTGGATCTGCCAGCGGTCGGCGTTAAGCGCCCGGGTTATCTCGCCCTCGAAACTATAAAGGGCGCCGGTGATACCCATGACGGCCAGCACCAGGCCGGCGCTGATACCGAAGAACCAGTGCAACTGGAAGATGATTTTCTTGAACACGACGGAGCCACCCTCACCCACTGCGACGGGCGGCTACTCTATATGGGAATAATTTTCATAACCATTACTTTGCGCGATATTTACGCATCGGCAACAAGGCCCGGCCGCAGCACTTACCGAACGGCCTGAAAACCGATGGCCGCTCTCCGCCAGAGCCGGCAGTTATCGGTATAATCCCGCGCTTTACGGGTGCCAAGGCACCCTCAACGACTCCATCCAGGCACATATTCATGACCACCCAGGCCGCCGAAGTCGCCAAGCGCCGTACCTTCGCCATCATTTCCCACCCGGACGCCGGTAAGACCACCATCACCGAGAAGCTGCTGCTGATGGGCAAGGCCATCGAAGTGGCCGGCACCGTGAAGTCGCGTAAATCCGACCGCCATGCCACCTCCGACTGGATGGAGATGGAGAAGCAGCGCGGCATCTCCATCACCACCTCGGTGATGCAGTTCCCCTACCGCGAGC
Source organism: Pseudomonas sediminis (assembly GCF_039555755.1). Lineage (NCBI taxonomy): Bacteria > Pseudomonadati > Pseudomonadota > Gammaproteobacteria > Pseudomonadales > Pseudomonadaceae > Pseudomonas > Pseudomonas sediminis. The sequence continues at coordinate 2,661,961 of NZ_CP154631.1, read as the reverse complement.
ACATCATCAACCTGCTCGACACCCCCGGCCACGAAGACTTCTCCGAGGACACCTACCGCACCCTGACCGCAGTGGACAGCGCGCTGATGGTGCTCGACGGCGGTAAGGGCGTCGAGCCACGTACCATCGCCCTGATGGACGTCTGCCGCCTGCGCGACACGCCCATCGTCAGCTTCATCAACAAGCTCGACCGCGACATCCGCGACCCCATCGAGCTGCTCGACGAGATTGAGGCGGTGCTGAAGATCAAGGCGGCGCCCATCACCTGGCCGATTGGCTGCTACAAGGATTTCAAGGGCGTTTACCACCTGAGCGGCGACTACATCGTGGTTTACACCCCGGGCCATGGTCACGAGCGCACCGAAGCCAAGATCATCCAGAATCTGGATTCGGACGAAGCCCGCAACCACCTCGGCGACATGTACGAGCGCTTCGTCGAAGAGCTGGAACTGGTGCAGGGCGCCTGTCACGAGTTCGAGCCCGACGCCTTCCTCAAGGGCGCGATGACCCCGGTATTCTTCGGCACTGCACTGGGCAACTTCGGTGTCGACCATGTGCTCGACGCCGTGGTCGACTGGGCGCCGCGTCCGCTGCCGCGCGCCGCCAACGAGCGCAATGTGGAGCCGACCGAGGAGAAATTCTCCGGCTTCGTGTTCAAGATCCAGGCGAACATGGACCCGAAGCATAGGGACAGGATTGCCTTCATGCGTATCTGCTCGGGCAAGTACACCCAGGGCATGAAGATGCGCCACGCGCGCCTGGGCAAGGACGTGCGCGTTGGCGACGCGCTGACCTTCTTCTCCAGCGAGCGTGAGCACCTGGAAGAAGCCTACGCCGGCGACATCATCGGTCTGCACAACCACGGCACCATCCAGATTGGTGACACCTTCACCGAAGGCGAGAACCTGGGCTTCACCGGCATCCCGCACTTCGCCCCGGAACTGTTCCGTCGCGTGCGCCTGAAAGATCCGCTGAAATCCAAGCAGCTGCGCCAGGGCCTGCAGGAACTGGCCGAGGAAGGCGCCACCCAGGTGTTCTTCCCCGAACGCAACAACGACATCGTGCTCGGCGCCGTCGGTGTGCTGCAGTTCGACGTGGTCGCCAGCCGCCTGAAAGAGGAATACAAGGTCGAGTGCGCCTACGAGGCTATCAACGTCTGGTCGGCGCGCTGGATCGAATGCAGCGACGAGAAGAAGCTCAAGGAATTCAAGGACAAGGCCTACGAGAACCTCGCCATCGATGGCGGCGGTCACCTCACCTACCTGGCGCCGACCCGAGTCAACCTGAGCCTGATGGAAGAACGCTGGCAGGAAGTGAAATTCCGCGCGACGCGCGAGCATCACTAACCCATCGAACAAGGCCCGCTCTGCGGGCCTTGTGCTATCTACTCATCCTCCTCCAGCGTCCAGGCCACCAGAGAATCACCCAGGCGCGTACCGAACGAGCCGTGCCCGCCGGCCATTACCACCACATATTGATTGCCGGTCTTCTCCGACACGTAGCTGATAGGCGTGGCCTGGCCGCCGGCCGGCAGCCTGTCCTTCCATAACTCCTCGCCGGTGCGCATGTCGTAGGCGCGCAGGTAGTAGTCCAGCGTGCCACTGAGAAAGCCCAGACCACCAGCAGTGACCAATGGCCCGCCGAGGTTCGGCACGCCGACGGTCAGGGGAATGCCCAAGGGGGCACTGTCGCGGCTGGTGCCATTCTTGCGCTGCCAGACCTTGTCCATGCTGCGCAGGTCGACCGCCGTGACAGTGCCCCATGGCGGCGCCTGGCAAGGCAGGCCGAGGACCGAAAGAAACGGCTTCAGGCTGACCATGTAAGGCGCGCCACGATTGGGTTGCAGACCGGTTTCGCCACTGCCATAACGAACATCCTGCGCCTCCTCGCGTTTGACCAGACGCGACACGAACGCCAGGTAATTAGGCGCGCCGAAGAGAATCTGCCGCTGCGGATCGACCGCCACCGATGGCCAGTTGAACACGCCGACGTTGCCCGGGTAGATCAACGATCCCTGCTCCGATGGCGGAGTGAAGTCGCCCTCGTAACGCAGACGATGGAACTGAATGCGGCACATCAACTGGTCGAAGGGCGTACCGCCCCACATGTCGCGTTCGCTCAGCGGCTCGTCAGGGGCATAGCTGAGTTTTGATGCCGGCTGGGTCGGCGCGGTGAAGTCGCCCTCCACCGTACCCTGCGGCACGGCATGCTCGCTGACCGGCACGATGGGCTCACCGCTGCGCCGGTCAAGCACATAGAGATCGCCGCGCTTGGTCGGCTGGATGATCGCCGGCACCGGCCCATCAGCGCCTTCGATATCCACCAGCGTGGGCTGAGACGGCAGGTCGCGATCCCAGAGGTCATGATGCACGGTGCGAAATTCCCAACGCACCTTGCCGGTTTCCAGGTCCAGCGCCACCAGCGCCGCGGTGAAACGTTCGGCCTCGGCGCTGCGTTGCACGCCCCACTGATCCGGCGTCTGGTTGCCCATGGGGATGTACACCAGGCCCAGTGCCTCGTCCGCCGTGGCGATGGTCCAGGAGTTTGGCGTGCTGCGCACGTAGGTCTCACCGGCTGGCAGCGGCTCAGTGGCATCGGGACGCCCGGGGTCGAAGTTCCACACCAGCGCACCGGTGCGTACGTCGTAGGCACGGATCACCCCACCCGGCGAATCCACCGAGCCGTTGTCGGTCACCGAGCCGCCGACGATGACCAGTTTCTCGGTGACCACCGGCGGCGAGGTAGGCAGGTAGACACCCAGCGTGTCATCGCCCAGGCCAACCTTGAGGTCGACCATGCCGGCCTCGCCAAAGTCCTCGCACGGCTTGCCGTCATGCACATCAAGCGCGTACAGCGTGGCATCGTTAGTAGGCAGGAACAGTCGCTGGGTGCAGCGCGCCGTTGCCGCTGGTGAAGGCTCCGGCGCCGCGCCATCTCGGGCGGCAATCAGCGGGCCGCGATAGGCTGTCGCATCGTGGTAAGCCAGACCACGACAGGTCATGTGCTGGTAGTACTCGGCCTGACGGTTGATGGCCGGGTCGAAGCGCCAGCGCTCCTCGCCGGTGTCGGCATCCACCGCGATGGCGATGCTGTGCGGCGTGCAGATGAACAGGTTGTCACCGACCTTGAGCGGCGTCACCTGATTGGTAATCTCGCCGGGGTCGCCCTCACCGGGCAGATCCCCCGTGTGGAACTCCCAGGCTTTCTTCAGCCGCCCGACGTTGGCCGTGGTGATCTGCTCGGCACTGGCATAGCGCTCGCCACGCGACGAGCCGCCGTAGGCAGTCCATTCGCTGGCCGAACGACTGGCTGTCGACGCACCTGCAGCGGCCATGCGCGGCTCGTCGAAGCGGCCGGGCAGTCGATGGTAGTCCTGCGTCAATGAATAACCAGCCATGCTCGCTCCCAGCAGCAGGCCGATACCCAGCATCACGCTGGCACCGTCACGCCAGGGCTGCCCAGGCGCGATATGCCGGTTGATCCAGGGCAGCAGTAGCCACAGGCCGAGCACGCACCACAGGTCGATGCGCGGCGCTATCTGCCACCAATCGAAACCCACCTCGAAGACCGTCCAGGCCAGGCTCGCCAGCAGCACCAGGGCATACAGCCACAGCGCCGCGCGCTGACGGCGATGAATCAGCACGCCCACCAACAACAGGCCGAGGCCAGCCAGCAGGTAGTACCAGGAACCGCCCAGCCACAGCAGATAAGCGCCACCGAGCGCCAGCAGCGCGCCCAGAACGACTGTCGCCCAAACCGTAAGCTTGATGCGCAGGAGCTGCGCCTTGTTGTTGCCTGTCATTGCTCGCTCCCCGAAACGCTGCCCCCGGAGATCGGGGCCGTGCTTTGTGGATGCGAAGTGAGGGAGAGAGTTCAGCGATTCTGCGAGTAAGGCTGCACTTGCAAAGCCGTATGCTGGACATGTCGCCACCCAACGCTCTACAGAGTGTAGAAGAGCCGGCTGCTAATTGATCAACAGGTGGCCATCTTTAGCTGTGCAGGACAAGCGGAGCAGATCCGGTTGCGCCAATAGCCGCGTAGGGCGGATGCAACCCGCCACTGCCGACTGACTAACATGTAGGGTGTGCCGCGCGCACCGACACCTTTGCCCAGGTGCGCACGGCGCGCCCTACGGTATTCGGAATTGGCTTAGAGTTGCAGCAACGCACCTGCTTCGGAGCCGCCATGCCCCATCCCAATATCGTCATTCTCACCGGCGCCGGTATCTCCGCCGAGAGCGGCATCCGCACCTTCCGCGCCACTGACGGCCTCTGGGAAGACCACCGCATCGAAGAGGTGGCCACGCCCGAAGGCTTTGCCCGCGATCCGGCACTGGTACAGCGCTTCTATGACATGCGCCGCGCGCAGTTGCGCGATCCGGTCATCGCACCGAATGCCGGGCACCTGGCCCTGGCGGAACTGGAGGCTGCCTGGCAGGGCGAATTTCTGCTGGTCACGCAGAACGTCGACAACCTGCACGAACGCGCCGGCTCCAAACGCTTGCTGCACATGCACGGTGAGTTGCAGTCGATGCTGTGCAGCAATAGCCAGCAGCGTTTTCCGCTGCTGGACGACATGCCGGTCACGCAGTCATGCACCTGCTGCGGCCTGGTCGGCACCTTGCGCCCGGATATCGTCTGGTTCGGCGAGATGCCCTATCACATGGAGCGCATCTACGACGCGCTGGAGCAGTGCGAGCTGTTCGTCAGCATCGGCACCTCTGGCCATGTCTACCCGGCGGCGGGGTTCGTCGAGCAGGCGCGTCGTGCCGGCGCGCACACCTTGGAGATCAACCTGGAGCCCAGCCAGGGCCATTCGCTGTTCGCGGAAAAACGCTACGGCCCGGCCACCGAGCAATTGCCCCGCTGGGTGACAGAGCTGTTGGCGGGTTGAGAGGGAACGTAGGGCGGGTGCAACCCGCCAATTATCGAGCCGGCGGGTTGCACCCACCCTACGCTTATCAGTTGACGTCCCCTCTCCCCCGGCCCCTCTCCCGCAAGCGGGAGAGGGGAGACAAGCACCTACTGCGCAGCGTCCTGAACAGGCGCCACTGCCTCAGCCGGCACCTGTGGCTCCGGGCTGAACACCCCATTGCTCCAGGCGTAATACCCCACACCCAGCACGAGCAACAGCGCGATGAGCCAGGGCCACACTACCGGCTTGTTGGCATAAGGATCGCGCAATGCGCGGTCGCTACCCTTGGGTATTGTCGCCATTTGCGTGAGCGCGGTGCCGAAGGGAATGCTGATGCGTGCCTGAGCATTCACCGCCCAGCCGTTACCATCGAGAATCGGCCCCAGACTGCGGCGGCGCAGCTTGAACCAGGCCAGCAGCATGGCCGGCCCGGAGATGGCCAGCAGCACACAGATAAACAGCAATGGAATCTGCCACCAGACCAGCGACAGAATCCCCGTGACCACTGCCGCCAGCGCCGTGCCCAGGGCACCGACCGCCAGGCCGATGGCCGCGAAGATACCGGCGAACTTGGCGATGTCGAACGCCGGGGTAGGCGTGGCGGCTGGCGCTGCACCGGTTTCACCGACCTTGGCGGCGGTCTTGCTGACCATGTCGGCGTCGCGGCTGGCCGCAAGCTTCTGCACTTGATCGGAAACCAGCTTGGAAATGCGCCGATACGGTGACCAGAACGCCTCGCGAATACTGATCGCGTGCTGTACCACCTTGACCACCGTGGCATCCCAGTCGTTACCGTCGCGGTCGTAGAACAGTCCGTGGCGCCCCGCCTGCAAATCACCCTCGCTGCCGGCAGTCACCGCCACCACGATATTCAGGCTTTCCTTGCCGCGCACCGGCTCACCGCGACGGGTGCAAGCGCAGTAGAGCAGGAAGCAATCACTGGCCGCTGCCACCTTGGCGTGGGCTTCGACATTCTCGACCTCCACCACCAACTCGCAACTCTTGCCGTCGATATACAGAACCCCGGCCTGGAAAACGGCCTTCTCGTGACGCGAATAGAACGCCTGGAAAGAAACGAAGTTACGCAGCAGTTTGACCAAGCCATGACGCAGACGAATCAGCTTATCCAGTTCGACCAGCCCATCGGCCGCTTCGGCCACGGTCTTGTCCTCTTCCACCAGCGCCAGCAGGCGCGCTTCGGCACCCTGCTCCACCAGCTCGAGAATACGGCCGCGTTCGAGCACCTCGGCAATTGCCACTTTCGGCGTCTCGGCGCGCCAGGCCAGGTAGTTGCCGCACAATGCGACCAGATGCTGCCACTGCTCGCGCGACAGGCTGTCCTGCTCGCCATACACCGGCACCACCACACGTTGGCGGAATTCATCGACGGCATGCTGCCAGGCCGGGTTGAGCCCCTTGCTCAGCGGCAGCTCGTCACCGTGCTGCACCGTTGCCAGGGGCAGACCCGCGACCTCGCCAGCATCTGCCAGCGACAGCGATGCCAAACGCACCAGCTCCTCTTCCTTGGCATTCATCAAGGCGGCGGCACGCGGATCGAACTCGGCCATGGCCACGCGGGTGAAGTAATCGTCGATCTTGGCGCGCACGGCGCTCAGCGCTTCGACCGCCGCCACCGTGCCTTCACCGAATGCATCCAGCCCCTGTTCGGCAGCACGTGCGTGCCAGGCATGCAACTGGCGCGCCTGGTCGAAGAAAGCGGTGATCTGCTCGGCGCCGATGGCGGGCTCACCACTACGGTCGGTCTGCGCGCCCAGGCAGGCGATGATGTCAGTAATGGCGACCTTGAGCTCGGCATCCTCGGTCAGAGTCGCCGGCACCAGGCCGTCACCATTGGATTGATGGGGCGGGAACAACTTCGCCAGATCGGCAGTATCGGCCGGCGTCAGACTCTCGGCATCCGGCCGTCCAAGCACGCCCAGCAGGCGCCGAGCCGCCAACCCCAGGCGTGTGCCTACGGCGTCGTCGGTGAGCGACGACAACTGCAGCGGTCCCTCTTGGAACAGCACGGCCGGATCACGCAGGCGTGCCAGCGTCCAATCCACCACATCGAGAATTTCCGGAGCACGGATACGACCGTCCTGGTTCAGGTCGATGTATTGCAGCATGCGCCGGTCCAGTTCCAGGTTGTTCACCGGACAGGCCAGGCTGGCCCAGAGTTTCTGGTCCAGGCCGCGCAGGGCGGCGAGATCCGCCGGGGTTTCAAGTTGCACCTGATCGAAGCCACCGGCACGGAAGAAGCGCCAGCGATGCGCGAGAGCTTGGGTCATCGACGAAAGATCCTTTCTTTATGAGGGCGACTGCGCCACGAAGTCAGCGAGATCCGTCGCTGCGCATCGGCGCACGGACCATTCAACAGACTGCTACTTCCCGGGCGCCGTTCAACTCAGTGTAACCGAAGCAACGGAGCCTGCGTTTATTGCGCTCCAATCGCCAGCGGCTGCGCCTCGGACTGCTTGATCAGCGCATACAGCACGCCGGTGAGCAGGCTGCCGGCGACGATGGCCAGCAGGTACAACAGAGCATGGTTGATGGCGTTGGGAATCAGCAGCACGAACAGCCCGCCGTGCGGCGCCATCAGCTTGCAGCCGAAGTACATCGACAGTGCGCCGGTCAGCGCACCACCGGCAATGCTGGCCGGGATCACCCTTAGCGGGTCCTTCGCGGCGAAGGGAATCGCGCCCTCGGAGATGAAGCACAGCCCCAGCACCCCTGCCGCCTTGCCCGCCTGGCGCTCGCTCTGGGCGAACTTTCGCCGTGCCAGCACGGTGGCGATAGCCATGGCGATCGGCGGCACCATGCCGCCGGCCATGGTCGCAGCCATCGGCGCATAGCTGCTCGACGCCAGCAGACCGACCGAGAAAGCATAGGCCGCCTTGTTGATCGGCCCGCCGAGATCCACGCACATCATGCCGCCGAGCAATGCGCCAAGGAGGATGGCATTGGTGCTGCCCATGCTATCGAGGAACTGGGTGAGCGACCGCAACACATCAGCCACAGGACTGCCGACGATGTAGATCATCACCAGGCCGGTGATCAGGCTGGCCAGCAGCGGGATGATCAGAATCGGCTTGAGCGCCTCCAGGCTGTCCGGCAAGCGCACCCAGCGGGCAATGGCTTTAGCTGAATAGCCGGCGATAAAGCCAGCGACGATACCGCCGATAAAACCGGCGCCCAGCGAGCTGGCGAGCAACCCACCGATCATCCCTGGCGCCAACCCCGGACGGTCGGCAATGGAATAGGCGATATAGCCGGCCAGCACCGGCACCATCAGCTTAAATGCGGCGTCGCCACCGATCTGCATCAGCGCGGCGGCGAATGTGCCCTCCTGCTCATACGCCTTGATGCCGAAGACGAACGACAGGGCGATCAGCAGGCCGCCCGCCACCACCATCGGCAGCATGTAGGAAACACCGGTGAGCAAGTGCTTGTAAGGGCCAGATTTCTCGCCGCTGGCAGCATTGCCTTCGGCAGGCGCGGCTTCGCTCAACGGTCGCGCCTCGCTCAAGGCCTTTTCCAGCGTCTGCTGCGGCTGCTTTAGCGCCACCCCGGTGCCACAGCGATAAACCTTTTTGCCGGCAAAGCGGCTGGTATCCACTTCGATATCGGTGGCCAGCAGCACAGCATCGGCAGACGCAATGACGGCATCATCGAGCAGGTTGCGCGCACCGACTGAACCACGGGTTTCCACCTGCAGGTCCAGGCCCATACGCAGCGCCGCCTGCTGTAGCGCTTCGGCAGCCATAAAGGTGTGCGCCACCCCGGTCGGGCAAGCGGTGACCGCGACCAGGCGGCGACGGCCGCTGGGCACCGCCTCGGTGCTGTCAGCATGGGGCTGGGCGCGCTCGGCGGCGTCCTGCAGGAAACGCTGCGGGTCGGCCAGCGCCTCGGCCGGCGTGGCCTGCAGCAAGCGTTTGCCGGCAAAGCGGCTCAGCGGCAGCTCACCGGTCTTGACCACCAGCACCCAGTCGGCAGCGGCGATCTCGGCCTCGCTCAACGGCGAGCCAATCGCGCGCGTGTCATGCACCTCGACACGGGTTTGCCAGCCCAGGCGCTCGGCAGCGGCCTGCAGCAGGCGCGAACACAGCACGCTGGTGACCTGGCCATTGGGGCAGGCGGTGACGATCAGCAGATTCATGGTGGGTGCCTCTTATTCTTCTATGGAGTGCAATTGCACGGCCGCTTCGAAGCGGGCCAGTTGCTCGCGATCATGGATACCGAAGCCGATCTGGGTGACCGCTTGCGCCGCCACCGCCGTGGCCAGGCGCAACGTACGCTCGGCCGGCCAGCCTTCGAGCAGGCCGTGCAGGCTGGTCGCCAGCAGCGAGTCACCGGCACCGACCGTGCTGGCGACCTCGACACGCGGCGGTACGGCGCGCAGGGCAATGTACGGGCCGTGCCAGTCGACGCCGTCCGCACCACGTGACAGCAGCACATGCTCGATACCCTGCGCACGCAGTGTCTGCACGGCGGCAGACAGGTCACTGCCGCACACGTCGGCCAGTTCTTCTTCGTTGGGTTTGATCAGCCAGGGGGCGACGCCCAGGGCCGCTTGCAGGGCCGCGCCACTGCTATCGACCGCCAGCGGCACGCCGCTGGCCTTGATCCGCCGCAGCAGGCCGGCGAACCACTCAGGCGTCACACCACGCGGCAGGCTGCCGGCCACTACCACGGCGTCATACCCGGCCAGCAGCGGCTCCAGCTCGGCCTCAAGGCGTTGCAGATGCTCAGCCTCGACCTGTGGGCCAGGGCCGTTGAGGTCAGTGATACAGCCGTCGGCTTCGGCCAGCTTGATATTGCTGCGCGTCTCGCCCGGCACACGGACGAACAGGTCGTGAAACCCGCGCTTGTGCATCAGGCTCTCGAACGGCGCGGCATTGGCGCGGCCGAGAAAGCCGCCGACGCTCAGGCTGTGGCCAAGGTCGGCCAGCACCTGGGCGACGTTCAGGCCCTTGCCGGCGGCGTGACTGCGCAGCTCATGGCAGCGGTTGATCGCGCCGGGCTGCAGGCGGTCTAGACGCAGGGTCAGGTCCAGCGCCGGGTTCAAGGTCAGGGTCAGAATTCGGGCCATCAGTGCATCTCCGCCACCAGCGCACGCACGGCGCTGGCACTGTCCAGGGTCAGGGCGCGGTCAGCCAGGGTTCGCGCCTGGCGGCTGTCCAACTCGCGCACACGGGCCTTGACCAGGGCAATCGAGCGCGGCGTCACGCTCAGCTCGTCCACGCCCAGACCGACCAATAGCGGCACGGCCAGGCGGTCGCTGGCCAGCTCACCACAGACACCGACCCACTTGCCTTGAGCATGGGCTGCGGTCACGGTCATCTCGATCAGGCGCAGCACCGCCGGGTGCAGGCCATCGGCCTGTGCCGACAGCTGCGGATGGCCGCGGTCGACGGCCAGGCAGTACTGGGTCAGGTCATTGGTGCCGATGCTGAAAAAGTCCACCTCGCGCGCCAGCACCGGCGCCAACAGCGCGGCCGAGGGCACTTCGATCATGATGCCGACCTGCAGGTCGCGCACCTCGATCTCTTCGCGCAGGCGCTGCACCATGTCGCGCGCCGCACGCCACTCCTCCACCGAACCGACCATGGGGAACATGATCCGCAGCGGTCGGCCATCGGCCGAGGCGAGCAAGGCGCGCAGCTGGGTTTCGAGAATCTCCGGACGCTGCAGGCTCAGGCGAATGCCACGCACGCCAAGGAAAGGGTTCTCCTCAGCCGGCATCGGCCAGTACGGCAGCGGCTTGTCGCCGCCGACATCCAGCGTACGCACCACCAGCGGGCGCCCGGCGAGGGCATCGAGCACGCGCCGGTACTCGCGCTCCTGCGCGGCGTGATCCGGCGCCTGGGCATGCTCCATGAATACCAGCTCGGTGCGCAGTAGGCCCACCGCCTCCGCGCCCAGCTCCACGGCGTCGGCGGTTTCGCCGCTGGCACCGATATTGGCCGCCACTTCCACACGCACGCCATCGCGCGTCTGCGCATCGTTGAAGCGCGCGGCATGCGCCTGCTCGCGCCGCTGCTGCGCCGTCTCACGATCATGCAGCGCCTGGTCGCGCTCAGCTGCATCAGGGGCGATGCGCAGCAGGCCGCTGTCGCCATCGAGCAGCATCGGCGTGCCTTGCGCCAGCGCCAGCACGCCATCGCCGGCACCGACCACAGCGGGAATCCCCAGGGCGCGAGCAATGATCGCGCTGTGCGCGGTGGCGCCACCACGAGCGGTCAGGATGCCAGCCACGCGCTGGCGGTCGAGGCCAGCGACGTCCGACGGCACGACTTCAGCCATCACCAGGATGTACGGCTCGTTCGGCTCGCTGGGCAGCTCTACGCCACACAGATGCGCCAGCACACGGTTGCCGATATCACGCAGGTCAGCCGCTCGTTCGGCCAGCAGCGGGTCATGCAGCGCCTCCTGACGCTTGGCCGCGGCCTCGACCTCGACCTGCCAGGCCGCTTCGGCGCTCGCGCCCTTGGCCAGGCGGGCGTCGACGTCCTCGCGCAGCGCCGGGTCAGCGAGCATGGCCAGGTGGGCACTGAAGATTTCCCGAATGCTCGCCACGCCGGCGCCATCGACCAGGCGCTGAATCTGCGCAGAGACAGCCGCCAGAGCTGAATCCAGTCGCCCGCGTTCCTGCTCCACGCCCTGGCCCTGTTCGGCGAAATCAAAGGTCGGCGGCGTGCGCACCAATGCCGGGCCGATGGCGATACCGGGCGAAGCGCCGACTGCCAGCAAACGGCTTCCGGCGACAGGGGCGACGGCCTCAACCGGTTCCAGCTGCGCCGCGACCTCAGGCAGCGCTTCGCTCAGCGGCTCGACCGTTTCGCCCAAACCACTTTCCAGTGCGGCGCGAATGGCCGGCAGCGCGCAGTCGGCAATCGCCGGTTCGGCGCTGAATTCGAGCATCTGACCACGCCGCGCGCCCAGCGCCAGCAGGCGGCTGAGGCTCTTGGCCGAAACACCGGCGCCCGCGTCACCGAGCAAGCGCACGCGGATATCTCCGGCAAAACCCTGCGCCAGCTCGCTCAGCGCCTTGGCCGGACGCGCGTGCAGACCATGGGCATTGAGCAGCGGCACGCTGAGGCTGGGCCAGTCCGGCGGCACTTCACCACCCAACGCCTCGATCACCTGACGGCTGTCGCTGGCTTCACTGAACGCCGCCGCGCGGCCACCGATCAGCACATCGCACAGACGCTCCAGCGCCTGACGATGCGCCTCGCCCTGGCTGGCCAGGCAGAACAGGCCGCGCAACGCCTCACCGCGAAAGGTCAGCGGCTGTGCCGGGGTGACGAAGGCCAGCCCGGGCCGCTCGACGCTGGTCTCGCTGTGCAGCCACCACAGGCCATCGCCCAGCGGCAGCGGCTCGCCACGCGCCAGCCCGAGGGCGAAGCCACTGCGTGCGCAGCCAGCCTGGCGCAACAGGCGCGCGCCCTGCCAGAGCAATTCGTCGAAGTCTTCGGCGGGCTGCGCCAGCGCCACCAGTTGACCGTCCAGTGCCAGCGCCTGCGGTGCGCCCTGCAGCAGTTCGAGTATCTGCGCCGGCTCGCGGGCTTCACGCAGCGCCTGGCTCAGATCGCCCTCGCCCAGGGCGCGGGTCAGCAGTTGCAGCAAGTGCAGGTGTTCGTCGGATTGGGCGGCAATGGCGATGGCCAGGTACACCTGCTGGCCGTTGCCCCAGTCCACGCCCGCGGGGAACTGGATCAGGCTGACGCCGGTGCGCAGCACCTGATCGCGGGTCTGCGGCGTGCCATGGGGGATGGCGATGCCCTGGCCGAGAAAGGTCGAACCCTGGGCTTCGCGCGCCTGCAGGCCTTCGAGGTAAGCCGCAGTGGCCAGGCCGGCACTGGCCAGCGCATCGCCGAGCATGGCCAGGGCTTCGCCCTTGTTCGCCGCCGCCCGGCCCATCTGGATTTGGCTGGCATCGAGTTCGAGCATGGTGGTCTCCGGCTTGGATTCTTGTTCTGATTGAGAAGGGTGTTCACGGACTCGGCGCTCACTTACGCCACCCAAACACCTTCAAGACTAGCTGATGAATCGCACTACTGAAACGTTTCATCAAACGCTGGCACCTTATCCGATAATGGGTAATCCTTGAAGCCCAGTCGTCGTCGAGTCGGTGTAGACTCGCCGCGCTCGCACGCTCGAAATCCTTTCCCTGCATGGTGCTGCGCCCGTGAAACTCAGCGACATCGCCCGCCTGGCACAGGTCTCGGTGACCACCGCCAGCTACGTGATCAACGGTCAGGCCGAACGTCGGCGCATCAGCCCTGCGACCGTGGCCAGGGTCTTGGCCGTGGTCGAGGAGCATGGCTATCGCCCGGACCAGCAGGCCGCCAGCCTGCGCCGCGGGCAAAGCCGCTGCCTGGGTTTCATCCTGCCGGACCTGGAAAACCCCAGTTATGCGCGCCTGGCCAAGCTGCTCGAACAGAAGGCGCGCGCCGCCGGCTATCAGTTGCTGATCGCCAGTTCCGACGATGACCCGAGCAGCGAGCGGCAGTTGCTCGAGCTGTTCCGCTCACGCCGCTGCGAGGCGCTGATCGTCGCCAGCTGCCTGCCTGCGGACGATCCGCTGTATCCGGCCATCGTCGCCGCCGGCCTGCCGGTCGTGGCCGTGGACCGCGCGCTGTCGCCCACTCACATTCGCTCGGTGGTCAGCGATGACGAACAAGCCGGGCGCACCCTGACCGAAAGCCTGCTGACGCCTAGACCCCGGCATATCGCCCTGCTCGGCGCGCGCGCAGAACTGGTCATCAGCCAGGCGCGCGAACGCGGCTTCCGTTCGGCATTGAAAGGTTTCGACGGGCGCATCAGCGTCTACCAAGGCGAGTTATTCAGCCGCGCCTGCGGCTACCGACAGATGCAAACGCTGCTGGAGGAAGTCGGCTCGCCGGATGCGCTGCTGACCACCGCCTACGTGCTGCTCGAAGGGGTGTTCGATGCGCTACGTGAACAGAGCAGCGAGCAATGGCCTTCAGTGCGTCTGGCCACCTTCGGCGATACCCAGTTGCTGGATTTTCTGCCGCTGCGAGTCAATGCCATGAGCCAGCAGCACGAACGCATCGCCGAGCGCGTGCTGGCCTGGACACTGCGGGCGGTGGAACACAATGACTATCAGCCCGGCATCGAGGCCATCGGCCGCAGCTTCAAGGCCCGAGCCTGAATATTGGCCCTCGAGGCCGAGGCGGGTTGCACCCGCCCTACGCGCTGAGCGGATCACTGGCCACCCTGAATTTTCTGCAGCAGCGGCGCGCACTGGCTCGGCTCGTCGCCAGCGCTGGGTGCCACCAGCGCCAGCAGCCCAGCCGCCGGCGCCACCGCAACGCCCAGCGCTACCAGGCCAACACCACGCAGCGCCAGCGGCGTGGCCTGTACGCCTGGTGACGGCTCCTTGAACGTGCCGCGCACATACAGCGGCGAGCGCAGGGAAAAGATACGAAAGCCCTTGGTCGCGGGCGTGATGGTGAAGTTCAGCCGCTCGTTGGCGAAGTTGGCACTGCCGTCGACCTTGATCACCGCATTGTCGGTGTCGATGACGAACAGCCGCGTGCTCATCAGCCCCTGCTTGATGCCGAGATCCGCTGCCGCACAGTGGATCTTCACATCCTCGTCGCCGAACAGCCTGCCGACCAGGTAGTTACCAACGTTCAGCCCGGCGATTTCCATCAGCCCGCGACTCACCGCGCCATCGTTGATCAGCATCTTCAACTCGCCATCTGCGCTGCCGAGCAAAGCGGCCACCGAGTTGCCACGGCCGCTGATGCGCGCATCGCCGTTGAGCTCACCGAGGCTGGTCTGCATCGGCGCGAAGGTGGGGAAAAGCTGCTTAAGCTTGAGATCACGCGCGCGCAGACGCATCTGCCCCTGCAACGGGGTGGTCGCACCATTGAGGCGGATCTGCAAGTCGAGCACACCGCCGGCCATGCCGAAACGCAGTGGCTCCAGACTCAGCATGCCGTCATTGAGCACCACATGGGTGTCGAGATCGGTGATCGGTAATTGCTCACTGTGCACGATGCGCTTGCCGACGAAACGCACATCGGCGTCCATCGCGCGCCAGCGGTCGGTACGAAACTCGGAAACGGGTAGCGCCTTGTTCGCCGGCTGCACGTCCCGTTCGCCACGTTCGCGCTTGTCCGCACTGGAGTCAGCGCCGATCAGCGGCGCCAGGTCACTGAACAGCAGTTGGTTGGAGGTCAGCTGGCCGGACAGTTTCGGCCGTGGCTCGCGGGCCACAAACGTCAGGTCGCCACGGATATCGCTGTCACCGATCTGGCCGTTGAAGCCGAGGTAGCGAAAGATCGCCCCGTCGGCATCGTGCAGGTCGGCCTGCAAGCGACCGTCGGTGCTGTATGGCGGGGTATCCGGCAAGGTCACGCCGGTCAGCGGATACAGCTGACCGAGGCTGGCGCCGGACAGACGCAAGCGCAGATCCAGAGCCCCCAGGTTCTGCGGATCGGTCAGGCTGCCGGCCAGCACGATACGGGTCGCGCCAATGCGCAGATCGGCCTGCAACGGGAACGGCTGCGACGCGTCATGCAGCGCCAGCAGGCCACCGACCTTGCCGCTGCCGGTCAACGGCTGGCCACGGAAACTGCCCTTGGTCTGCCAGGCGAATGCGTAATCCTGGGCATTGCCATTGTTCTCGGCCAGACGCTCGGCCGCGCTCTTGCCGACGATATCGGCGAATGGGATCGGTTCGCCCAGCGGCTGGATAATCGCCTCCAGGCGGGTATTGCTGACCTTGTCGTCGACCTTCACCTGCCCCTTGTCGAAGCCAATCGTGCCGATATCCAACGTCCAGGGGCTGGGCTGCTTGCTGTCGTCCGCCTCCTCCTTGCCCAGATCGAACACCCAGTTCGCCCGGCCATCGGCCAGGCGCTGCAGATCGGCGACCGGCGCGCCGAGTTCGATACTGGGAATGCTCACCGTTTTCCACAGCAGCGGCAGGGGCGACAGGCGCAAACGCACGCTGTCGAGACTGACGAAGGTATCGCCCTGCGCCCAGTCCGGGTTGCCCAGGCGCAACTGCTCGGCAGCAAAATGGGGCCAGGGTAGCCAGGCGCTCAAACCCTGCTGACCGGCTTCACGCTGCCAGACCACGCGCAGATCGCCCTCGATGGCGAACGGTCGATTCAGGGCCGCAGAAACCTGTTCATTGATCAGCGGCCGCGCCCGATTCCAATCGAACAGCACCAGAAACAGCATCAACGCCGCCAGCAACAACAGGAAAACGGCGAACAATGCGCCTACAAACTTGCGTAAATGGCGCACCCAGCGACCTCCTTATTTCACTGCCCGAGTGAAACTCGTCCATATCCATACGACTGAAAAGATTCGCCAACGCTCCCTTGCCCTGGCGTGAAAGGGGAAAATAGCCGATTCTGAACGCCCGCTGGTGAGCTGACCGATGCGCCTGATCGACACCCACACCCACCTCGACTTCCCCGACTTCGACGCAGATCGCGACGAAGTGCTTACACGCAGCCGCGCACTGGGCGTGCAGCGCCTGGTGGTGCTCGGCGTCTACCGGGCCAACTGGCAGCGGCTATGGCAACTGGTCGAAGAAGATGAAAGCCTGTACGCAGCTTTCGGCCTGCATCCGGTCTATCTGGACGAACATCGTCCGCAGGATCTCCTTGAGCTGCGCGACTGGCTGAGCAAACTGGCTGGGCACCACAAATTGTGCGCCGTCGGTGAGTTCGGTCTGGACTATTATCTGGAACAGTTGGATCGACAGCGCCAGCAGGCGCTGTTCGAAGCGCAGCTACAACTTGCTGCCGACTTCGAACTGCCGGCGCTGCTGCACGTGCGCCGCGCCCATGCCGCGACCATCGCCACCCTCAAGCGCTTTCGTCTGGCGCGCGGCGGCATCATCCACGCCTTCGCCGGTAGCTACGAGGAGGCGCGCGAGTACATCAAGCTGGGTTTCCGCCTCGGTCTTGGTGGCGCCGCTACCTGGCCGCAAGCCAATCGACTGCGCAAGGTGGTGGCGCAGCTGCCACTGGAGGCCATCGTGCTGGAAACCGACTCGCCGGACATGGCCCCGGCCATGCACCCCAACCAGCGCAACAGCCCGGAATATCTGGCTGAAATCTGTGCCGAGCTGGCTGCGTTGCGCGATATGACGGCAGAGGAACTGGCCGCGGCCAGCAGCCGTAATGCGGATGAGTTGTTCGGCTGGGCATAGACCTCAGGCAAATCATCCTACATGACCATCTGTAGGAGCCCCGCCCCGGGGCGAATGTTTCCAGACCGTGTCGCCCATATTCGCGGCGGGGAGCCGCTCCGTGCCATCTGTGCTTCCGGTTGTTCTGGAACAACCTTCACCGTCACTCCCGCGAAGGCGGGAGCCCAGGAGCTACAGAGACTCTGGATTCCCGTCCTCCGACCTGGAACACTTCGAGGACAGGCTCTGCGCAGAAAAGGCGACTGGAGAGAGTCGCCCAAGCTCGCGGCGGGGCGCCGCTCCTACAGGGTCAGAGCAATGGCCAAGGGAAGCCTGTGGGAGGAGCGATCAGACGCGAAACGCGCCGATCAACTGCTTGAGACGCGTAACCAGCTCGCTCAGCTCGCGGCTGGCCTGCTCGGTCTGGCTGGCGCCGGCAGCGGTACGCTCCCCCGCATAGTTGATCTCGACGATATTCTGGTCGATGTCGTGCGCCACCGCCGTCTGCTGCTCGGCCGCCGCGGCGATCTGCTGGTTCTGATCGACGATCATGCCCACCGCGCCGAGGATGTTCTCCAAGGCCTGCTGCACCTTGGCCGACTGACTGACCGTGCCATCGGCCATCTGGTGACTGGCGTTCATCGCCTTCACCGCCGCCCCCACGCCACCTTGCAGCTTGGCGATCATCGCTTCGATCTCTTCGGTGGACTGCTGCGTACGCTTGGCCAGGTTGCGCACCTCATCAGCCACCACAGCGAAACCACGCCCCTGCTCGCCGGCCCGCGCCGCCTCGATGGCGGCGTTGAGCGCCAGCAGGTTGGTCTGCTCGGCGATGCCCTTGATTACGTCGAGTACCTGGCTGATCGCGGCGCTGTCACTGGCCAGCTGGTTGATTACCGCCACCGACTGGTCGATTTCTCCGGCAAGACGCTGGATCGCACCGACCTGCTGCTCGACCAATGCCCGGCCACTGACCGTCTCCTGATTCACGCTCTGCGCGCTACCCACCGCAGCGGCGGCACTACGCGCCACCTCCTGAGCAGTGGCAGACATCTGGTTCATCGCCGTTGCCACCTGCTCGATCTGTGCACGCTGACCGGCCACCGCCTGATTGCTCTCGCCCGAGACCAGTTCGACCCGGTCGGCCTGCCCACCGACCTCACCCACGGTATGGCCAACCCGCTCGATAAGATCATGAATACGCTGCACAGTCTGGTTGAAGACCTGGCCCAGCTCGCCGAGCTCATCACTACTCTGTGCCTGGAAGTTGACCGTCATGTCACCGGCGGCCACCTTGTCCATTACCCGGCCCAGATTCTTCAGGGTCGCCCGCGTGGAAACGTAGAAACCGCTGTAGAGATAGACGATCAGCAGAAACACCACTACCAGAGCCACGACCAACAACACCATCTGCGCACGGTTCTCGGTCAGACGCTCGCTTAGCTGGTTATCGAGGAAGGCCAGCAGGCCGTCGTTGAAGGCGTAGGTCTTGGCCATTTCCTGGCTGACCTGATCGTAGAACTGCGCCCAGGGCGTATCCAGGCTGTCGGCGATGATCACCTGATCCTCGAACAGTACGCCGCTGTCCTTCAGACTCTGGCGACTGGCTTCGGCCAGGCTGCCCAGCCCGTTCTGCGCCACGACGTTACCGGCCAGTGCCTCCTGCAGATTCAGGCCGTACTCGGCATGCAACTTCTCCAACTGCAGCAGCAGGTCATCGAACTGGGTACTGGCCGCGGAATTGAGAAAACCCTGCCCCAGGGAATAGGCGCCGATGGCGCGGCCTTGGCTGAGCACATTGGTGATCTGCGGGGTGACGTTGGTGATCAGCTCGGTAATCTGCCGTACCTGACGCTGCGGGTCCTGGCTTAGTCCCGCCTGGCTGGCCACCAGCTTGATGAAGACTTGGGAAGAGCCCAGCAGCTTCTCGACGATGACCGTCTTGCTCTGCAAAGAAGTCTCGGCCTCTGCGCTCTTCAGCTCGGCCAGCAATTCGTCGCGCTTGGCGATGAACTCCGCTTCCTGCTCGGCATCGCTGGTCACTGGCTGCAGTCCTTGCAGGCCGGTACTGAGCGACTGCTGCAGTTGATCTATACGCCCCTCCAGATCCCCCGCCTGACCGGACTGACCAATCATCGAGTTGATCTGGACCAGATCATTGAGGCTTTCAAGATCACGCCGCAGCTGCAAGCTGCTGCCAAGTAGCTCGAGGCTTTCCAGGGCGGTCTGGGTACCAACGAACTGTCGATAGGAGTCGCGCACCAGGTAGAAGTTGGTGACGAGCATGGGCAGGAAGAATAGAACGCTGATCAGGCTGAACTTCATACCGAAGCTGAGGCGATTCATCAGCGCGATGGCCGGATACAACACGGTCTTCACTAGACGTCTCCAGTTGCCATTATTGTTATAGGTATTGCTTGGATCGCCGCCGAGCCTCTTACGGGCTGATCACGGCGCCCTGTGTCGACCGACCTGGGTTCGCCGAGCTATGCGGCAAAGACAGGCAGACAAATGTGACGAAAATCACCAAACAGGGTCGACTACCGCCTCCTTATACGCCTTATCGACACGCGTCTCTGTAACTTAAGGTTAAACGCGCGCAGCGCCCTTCACTCCCTCTCAAGAGTAAGCGTAGTTCGTCACTGGAATTACATAAGGACAAAGGGCGGGAGCAACCCGCCACTGTGCGTGACAGCAGGTTGCCCCCGCCCTGTAAATCGCTTGGATACGATCTCTAAGGATGTTCTGAAAAGCCATTTATCGTCACTCCCGCGAAGGCGGGAGCCCAGGGACTACGCAGGTTCTGGATTAACGCCTGCGCAGCAATCACGGCTATTTCAGCGTTCCCCCTAAATGAATAACACCCAAACCGCGTAACCGGCGTACCAGACCACCGCAGCACGAATCAGCAGTTGCCACAGCTGATCCAGGGTATCGACACCCTCCTCACCCATCACTGGCGGCGGCATCTCACCAGCGGCTCGCCCAGCCTTGACCACCAGTTGCGCGGCAGAAATGTCCCAGCTCAGCAGCTCATGCAGCAAGGCGCGGCTGACGGCGACAAAATTGCCGACCAGGGCGAAACTGGAAGCCAGCACCCGCGCCGGCAGCCAATCGAAAGCGTGGCGCAGTTGTACGGCGCGCTCACGCAGAGCCGGTTGCTGCGCATGCTCTGCACTCATCGCCAACAGGCGATAGGCCAGCGCGGCCATGGGGCCCAACAGCAGATACCAGAAGATCACCGCAAAGAAGCTTTGATAGGCCTGCCATAGCAGATGCCCCTGCACCTGTTGCAGCAGCTCGGTGCCCTCCTCCGGCTGCAACGAAAGGTCACGTTCGGCCACGTGGTAAGCGGCCTGACCGTCACCGCGCCGCCAAGCGTCGCGAAACGGCCCCAGCGCTGCGAGCAGATCACCCCGCCCCAGGCTGTAAATCAGCACCAGCAAATGCACCGGTAAAGCCAGCCAGCCGTAAGCCAACGGTTTGAGGATCAGCAGCACCAGGCCCAACGCCAACACCGGCAACAGCACCAGAACGGCCAGGCACAGCCACGGAGCCTGCTGCAGGCCGCCTTGTTGCAGGCGCTGCAGTTGCGCCAACCAGGGGCCGTCCTGCTGGATGCGCAGGCGCCAGGCGGAAAACTTCTCGACCCACAGCACCAGCAGAATCACCAGAAAACTCATTGCTACCTCTCCTTCAATTCGGCGTGCAGACGCGCCCAGTCGAACGCTGCCCCCGGATCAGTCTTGCGCCCAGGCGCGATATCGTTGTGGCCGCGGATGCGCTGCGTCGACAACGCCGGGTAAGCGTCCAGCAACTGCCGCGTCAGCTCGGCCAACCTGGCGTATTGAGCATCGGTATAAGGCAGATCATCCGTCCCCTCCAGCTCCACACCCAGCGAAAAATCGTTGCAGTTGTCGCGCCCCTCGAACCAGGAAACCCCGGCGTGCCAGGCACGATCCAGACAGGAGACGAACTGCGTCAGCCCGCCATCACGCTCGATGAAGAAATGGGCGGAAACCTGCAAGGACGCAATTTCGGCGAAGAAAGGATGTTCGTCCACCGGCAAGCGGTTCTGAAAGAACGCTTGCACCTTGCCAGTACCGAACTGCCCGGGTGGCAGGCTGATGTTGTGCACCACCAACAGGGAAATTTCGCCACTGGGGCGAACATTGAAATTCGGCGATGGGCAGTGAGGGATGCCCTGAAACCAGCCGGTTGAGGGGTCGAGCTGCATGGAAGGCTCCTGAACGAGCCACCACTCTAGAGCAGGTGGCTACGGCGGCCAAGCGCGAGGCCGCAACAGGATGTGCAAAGGCGGGAAAATCGAGGATCACGACTGTAGGAGTCGCGCCTCGCGGCGAATCGATATCGAGCACGCCGCAGGATCAAAAAGCTTCGCCCCGGGGCGGGGCTCCTACAAATCAAGCCGTTGCCAGGGGCGAACGCTCCTGGCAACAAATCAGCTGTGCTTCAGCTTGCGCAAGTTACCGATGACCGACTCCAGGGCGCGGTCGAACAGCAACGCATCGTCGAGCAGGCGCACAGCGTTGCGGCGGAACTCCACCGCCAGCGCGTTGCGCGTCTTCTCCAGCACCTTCATGCCGGTGCGATTGACGAACACGTACTTGCCGGTGGGCTTGATGATGGCTGCCAGCTTGCAGCGCAGCTTGTGCTCTTCATCTTCCTGAATTTCCACCCAGCTACCCACACGCAGGCTGTCTACCTGCAGTAGCGCTTCGTCGTCGTCCGGGAGCACCACGTCCGGCTCCTGCGGACGGGTCTGACCGGGCGCAAGCAGAATGATCTCTTCGACCACCTCGACCATCGCCGGGGCATCCTCGACCTCTTCTTCGGCCGCCGGCAGCTCCAGCAGTGGCAACTCGACGCCCGCTTCGCTCAGATCGGTGTGCGCGACATCCTCAGGTACGGCCGTTTCGGCTTCAGGGGCTGCGCGCTTGAAGCGCTGGAAGGCCTGCACGTGCAGCACTTCCAATTGGCTGAAGAATTCGCTGGTAGAGAACGGATCGAACGCCGCACTGGCCATGCCTTCGCGCAGTGCCTTGAGCAAGCCGGGCACCAGCTCCAGCAAACGCAGACGCGCCTCTGGATCTTCATGCGGGGCGACGCTCCAGACCAGGTCATCCATGGTCTGCAGCGCAGCCTGCCATTCCTCCGACTCCACGCCATGCTTGAGGCAAGTGAGCATCAGCACCTTGCTCCAGGCTTCCTGCAGCAGCCGCACCACCACTTCCGGCAGGGTCTTGCCGAGCAAACGCTCATTCAGTGCCTGCTCGACTTGGCGACGGGCCAACTCGGCCTTGGCACTGCCTTCCTCGGCATCGCGGGTACGCTGTTCGAGCAGTTCACTGCGACGGCGCTCATCGCCCGTGAACGCCATGAACTCGGCGAGCAACTCGGAGAAAATCGCCGGATCGTCGACGAAGTCGTTCAGCAGACACTGAACCACCTGTTCGATCTTCTGATAGAGGCTGTCACGCTGGGCATCGTCCTGATCGACCCAACCCAACGCGGCAGAGGCGATCTCGTTGAGCAAGCGGCGAGCCGGATGGCTGCCACGGCTGAAGAAGGTCTTGTCCAGCACCGCAACCTTGAGCATCGGGATCTGCAGACGGCCAATCAGTGCCTTGAGCGAATCCGGCAGGGTGCGATCGTCGAGAATGAACTCGAACAGCATCGACACCAGATTAATCACATCTTCATCGACCTCACCCACCACTCGCGCCTTGCCACTCTTGGCGCTGGCACGTTCGAGCAATCGTTCGAGCTGGTCACGGAGATCGAAATCTTCGACGTTGACCTGTGCCGGAGCACGCTGCTGCATGTGCGATAGCAGGCGCATCAGGTCGTTGCTGGTGATCGGCAGTGCATCGGCTGTCTGAGCGCGGCGTGGCATCGATGTGCCGCGTACTTGCGAGAGCAGATCCTGCAGCGCACCGAACACTTCCTGCACGCCCTGATCGGCGCCTTCGAGCAACGGCATGCCCTCCTCGCCCGAAGACTGGCTATATGCAGAAGCCACAGGGCGCTGCTGACGGCGCGGCTGCGCGGACTTCAACTCCGGCAGCACACCCGCATTGACCAGCGCCTGATTGGCCTCGGCATACAGAACATCGCAACTGCCCAGCACGTACTTTTCGAACAGTTTGAGGATGATCAGCTTGACCTTGATCTCCACACCTAGCCCGCTGCAGGCGTCGAGGAAGTACTCACTGAGCAGGGTCGGGCCGAGCGGGTTGCTCTTGTCGTCCAGCTTCTTGCTGATCACCGCATTGAGGCGTGTGGTGAGATGGCCCAGCGCCATGGCATCACGGCTCATGACCTTGGCCACCATGGCATCCAGCGCCACCGTCTCTTCCAGCTCGTCGTTCTGCACCAGGCTCAGGCTATCGAACGACACGGCATCCAGCGTGGGCTGAGGTTTGCCAATTTCGTACTGGTTGAGATTGGCGAAAGACTCGAACACCTTCTGCAGAAAGCCGCGCTCGATATTCTTGCGCTTGAGCCGCAGGTCGCGCATGGCCTCGAAGAAAGCATTCTGCTCGGCATTGCTGGTCGCCCGATCCGCCATCTCGAAGAGGGTATCGTCAGCATTGTCGAACAAGCTCTGCAGGTTCTGCTTGAGCTGTTGCGCCGCTTTGTCACGCACCTGAATCAGCGCCACGGGCAGTCTTCCTACCGGCGAAGTTGGCGATTGCTCAGCGGTGGCCTTGGTCAGCGGCACCACATTCGCGTCGGTCTTCATTCTAGTCTCCCGCAGACAGCCCGAATCCGGGCTTCCTGGTCTGCACAGCGTCAACCGAGCGTCGTCCTTAACGTCAAAGGCCTGGCGTCAATAATGAAAAAAGTAAAGCCATTATAGGGAGGCTGCGCGCCATACCAAGCCAATTTTTCCCACAGACATGACCCAGATCACAGATAGCCACACGCCATCTTCGGACGACGGCCAATACACCACACTCGCACCTCCACAGCCTAACCCTGACAGGCCTTAGGCGCTGCACCGATAGTCGGGCCAAGGGGGTGCCCTCGTCATTAAGAGCAGCGGCAACATACAAAAGTGCCTGATCAATTCTGCAGAACGACAAAAGGCCCAGCGCCGCGATGGAGCATTGCCCTGCAACCACCTGCCTCTATAATCGCGGCTCGACTACACCGGAGCCGACCATGCCCAACCTGATCCTCGCCGACCTCAGCAGTGAAATCGAAGCCAACGCCCGCCGCGCCCTGGCCGAAGACATTGGCAACGGCGACATCACGGCCCAGCTGATTCCGGCCGAGCGCCTGGCCAGCGCCCGGATCATCACCCGCGAAGAGGCAGTTATCTGCGGCACGGCCTGGGTCGATGCGGTATTTCGCCAACTCGACCCGCGTGTCGCGGTGCATTGGCAGGTAAAGGATGGCGACAAGGTCAGCGCCGACCAGACCCTGTTCCGCCTCGAAGGCCCGGCCCGCGCCCTGCTCAGCGGCGAGCGCAGCGCACTGAACTTCCTGCAGACCCTGTCTGCCGTCGCCACCCGCTGCCGCCACTATGCCGACCTGGTAGAAGGCACCCAGGTAAAACTGCTGGACACCCGCAAGACCCTACCGGGTCTGCGCCTGGCGCAGAAGTACGCAGTGACCTGCGGCGGCTGCCATAACCATCGCATCGGTTTGTACGACGCCTTCCTTATAAAGGAAAACCACATCGCCGCCTGCGGCGGCATCGCCCAGGCCATCAACGCCGCCCACCAGATCGCCCCGGGCAAACCGGTGGAAGTCGAAGTGGAAAGCCTGGAAGAACTGCGCGAAGCGCTGCAGGCCGGCGCCGATATCGTCATGCTCGACGAACTGTCACTGGAAGACATGCGCGAAGCCGTACAACTCACCGCCGGCCGCGCCAAACTCGAAGCCTCGGGCGGCATCAATGACAGCACCTTGCGCGTGATCGCAGAGACCGGCGTGGACTACATCTCGCTGGGGACGTTGACCAAGGATGTGAAGGCGGTGGATCTGTCGATGCGCCTGGCCCTATAAGCCGCCAACTCACTGTAGGCGCCGCGCCTCGCGGCGAATCGATGTCTCAGCGAAATCGCACCGCACTACACACCATTCGCCCCGGGGCGGGGCTCCTACAGGTCAAACCGCGCTTTAATCTTGCTGAGCATCCTTCAACAAAATGCTCTGGGAATAGTCGAGAAATTCGCCCAGGTGTCGCGTGATGACAGCGACGGTTATAGGCAATTGCAGCGCTTGATACTCATGCACGGCGATATTGCGGTAACCGACCATACGCTTGAGTGCCTCAGCCAGATCACGTTCGATCCAACCTCCGTCAGCCAGCAAAGCGAACACATCACGCGCGCTCTGGGGCACCCCCAGACGTTCGCGCCTGATCAGGTGCTGGCCCATATCGAGCGCCGCCTCACAGGCCCGCTGGATATTCAAGATTGCGGCATCCTGACGGGTGTAATCTTCAGCAAAACTCGCCGGGTCACGCCCGTACTCCTCGCGAGCTCGACGCACGCAACGCTCGATGCTGGCAGCCTTGTTCAGCAAGACATCATCGACCATAAATCCGCCCGTCTCTCGCGATTTCCTGTAACAGGGGAGCCCTGGCCCGATCCAGCTCGAGCTTCTCACTCAACACCGCGCACTCGAACAAACCGGCCTCAACGCCATCGACTGCCCACCAGCGCTCACCCCGCTGCAACACCTGCTGCTGCATGACCGTAGAAGCCTTGCGCATATCCAGGAGATCAACTGGGC
Source organism: Pseudomonas sediminis (assembly GCF_039555755.1). Classification (NCBI taxonomy): domain Bacteria; kingdom Pseudomonadati; phylum Pseudomonadota; class Gammaproteobacteria; order Pseudomonadales; family Pseudomonadaceae; genus Pseudomonas; species Pseudomonas sediminis. The sequence goes on along the minus strand of NZ_CP154631.1, from coordinate 2,636,097 downwards.
AACCGGCGATATCGGCGGCCTCTCCGGCAAGCTCCCAGAGCAGTAATGGGTCGGCATACCCTCGCACCAACACTGCGAGATCAAGGTCGCTACGACTGTCCGCCGTACCTTGCACACGGCTACCAAAGGCGTAGATAGCCAACACCCCGTCCAGACGCGAACGCAGCAACCCAATCAAGGTTTCTCTATTCATGGCTGGCCTCCCTATACACGCCTGGAAGTGTATCCCAGACACGTCGAATGAGGCTGCACAACACGATAATCAACCACAACGCTGCAGGGTCTGCCATGCACACCGAAGACCACGAGCGATCACACTCTGTAAGAGGCGCGCGCCGTAGCGAATCGTCGCCACTGCACGGTCAAAAGCCTTCCCTCCCGAGGCAAGACGCCCGCAAGGAGAGCAGCAGAAAACGACAAGGTCGGTGCGCGCAGCGCATCCTACTTCAGGCCGGAGTCTTTCCAGCGGCGCTGTCGAGAATATTGAAGAACACCGTCTCCAGCGACACCGCCGGCTTGACCGTCAACAGATGGCCGCCGACCTGGTTCAACTGAGCGATGAAAGCCGGCAGGTCAGCCTGCAGCACCTCACACTCGAACTCACCCTCGCGCAGCACGCGCAACGGCTGACCAATCGGCTGCGCCGCGTGATAGCGCACCAGCATATCGTCAGCGCGCTCGGCAGCCAGCTCGCGCGGCGAGCGCACGGTCAGCAACTCGCCCTTGTTGATAAAGCCAAAGCGGTCGGCAATGCGCTCCACGTCATGCAGCACATGGGAAGTAAAGAAGATCGCCCCACCCTGCTGCTTGAACTCGGTAAGGATATCCACCACATCCTTGCGCCCCACCGGATCGAGCCCGGACAGCGGTTCGTCCAGCACCAGCAGCCTGGGCTGCACCACCATGGCATGTGCCAGCGCCACGCGCTGCACATTGCCCTTGGACAACTCGCGGATACGCCGCTTGGCGTTCATATCCACGGAGAAGCGCTCCAGCCAGTGCATGCACCAGGCATCGGCATCCGCCCGCTTGATGCCATACATGGACAGGCCCATGCGCAGGATTTCCAGCGGGGTGAACTGCTCGTAGAGCGCCGGCGCCTCGGGCACATAGGCCAGCGGCTGACGCGCCTCGGCGCGATGCGCATCCACGCCGTAGATGCTGACCGCGCCCTGGTAGTCGTTGATGATATCCAGCATCACCTTGATGGTGGTGGACTTGCCGGCGCCATTGGGGCCGACGAAACCGAACACCTCGCCTTCGGCCAAGGCAAAACTCACATCGCGCAGCGCGCGGACTTCCCTGCCCTTGACCCGGAACGTCTGGCTGACGCCTTTGAACTCCAGCGCCGCACTCAAGGCTGATTCTCCATACCGGCGATTTTCAACTTCTTCATTTCGACTAACCCATCGCGCAACTCATACCCCAAATTCAGGGGGTCTTGAGGTAGCTCAGCCAGCAGCCCGGAGAAAACCAACTGCTGTAAATCGGATAAAGGACCGTTAATCGACTCGTAGCGACGCTGTGCCGCACGCAGATCAATCAACCCCTGCAAGCGCACCACGCGCTTATCAAGCATCTCGCGCAGGGATGGTTCCTTCGTGCTATCACGCTGCTGAGTCAGATAGGACAATGCCAGTGCTTCATCGGCGAACCCCTCCGCTCTGAGCGATATCGCCAATCTGCGCAGGGTAGCCGAATTTTCCTGCGAGCGCTCCGCGGCAAGTACCATCACCGCCGAAGCGTCGGAATACTGCCGCTGAAAAAAGGCCAGATTAACGCCATAAAAAAATGCCGGCACATAATCCCAGAAGCGACAGGCCATTGCGGCCTTGAGTACATGATTACCTTCCTGTACGGCCCCACCCCAAGTTAGCAGCCCATTTGCCAAGTAATAATTATCCTCATGACACGAGTTAAGCTCAGCGACTACACGCTGCGATCGAATTAAGTAATCGGCATCGACACCACTGTAGTTGATGCCCGTAGAAGACAATCTGATCGCTTCCAAACTTGCCGCCAGATATCGATCCCCAGCATAGAGAACCACCAATATCGGCGCATTTGGAACCACCCGACCCGATACTATTTGCGCCCGCAAGTGCATCGGTTGCTCGGCACGCCAAGCCCCCAGCAAAATAAATGCAGCCACAAAAAATAGGCATGAAAACAACGCCCACAAACGGCGTGACACGTTCAAGAAAACAGCTTCCTTTCCAACAACCAGACAGACAAGCAAAGCAGCACACATATGTAAATCAGGCTACTCACCAGCAACACACACCAGTCGCCGGGTATAAAATCCCAGTACCCATACAAAGCGACCATACGCACATCCAACCTACCCAAATCGGGCAAGAGATAGCCCAGCATTCCGAGGCCGGCACGATAGCCATCCGGATTGTCCACTACATAGGTTTCACGCAGTAACAGCTCGATAATTGCCGAATAGGAGCGTGCTATCAGCATAAAGCCAAATGTACCCACCAGCACAAAACTCGGCGTCGAGGCAACAACAGCAAGCAGCAAGGCAACGGCACAAAGCACCAGAAGATCCAGAGACATAAAACCCATTGTTACAACATAAGGAAGCCCGAGGTTGACCGGACTACTTTGCACATACCCCTTACCAACAAGGACAACTAGCACCGCCAGTGACACTGCCATCAAAAACTGCGCAACCAACACCATGCCGACGACTGCAAAGAATCGCTCCAACAGAAAACTGAGCCTAGAAACCGGATAGCTCAGTGAACTCAGAAAATAACGCCGATCAAACTCGCGAGAAACCAACTCCTGCATTAAAAGGATCAAAAGCAGAGGCAAGGACAACCGCATAACAGATATACCAACATCTAGCGCCACAGTAGACGGCTGACGCCCACTGAACAACGCCGAAAGGGACGCGGCCATAAGTAAAGCAACAACGCAACCAATGACCAGCCAAGCATAGCGTGCACGAAACGCCAAACGGCAAGGAATGAGAAGAGAGGACCAGGACATGATTTTCCTGTCAAAAGGGGATACGCCAGCAACGACGCCTATATTCTAGTACGCCCTATAACTAACGCAACATATGCACAGCAAAAACCGCGATCGCATTCCTCGCATCGGCTTTTGCGGTAGAGTCCGAGCTTTGCGCACGATATTCATTGAATTGCGGCAAGGCAATGGCCGACAAGATCGCAATAATAGCAACAACCACCATCAATTCGATCAAAGTAAATCCGCGCTCACACTTCATACCAATGCAGCCTAACAGCACACAAGCATAAGTTAAATTTATCGCGAGCCCAGACCGAGGCTCGCGATAAAACCGATTTACTCTGGCAAAACTGCAGTCACTGTTTCATCGCTACAAAAATCATCAAGACTCGACGCTGCGATACTACCACCCGTGGTAGACCCCACATACGCCTTACCCTTGTTAGTCACATTAAAAACATCTTCTGGCCCGGTACCAGAGCAACTATTGTCATTGTAAACAGGATCACCATCCTTGTTAACCCCAATAACCGCACAACGCTCCGGCCCAACCTTGCGACTACCAGCAAAATGACAAGTAGCAACAGTAATTGAATTATTATTACGAGTACAATTATATGCACCATGCACATTATTAGAAAGCGTCACAACTACTGGCTCCGCCAGAAGCTCGCACTCACCCGCACCAACAGTGTTGCCAGATACGATAGTTTCGGCCGCAAAGGCAGAGCCCACAAAAAAACCAGACACAACCAGGGCGCCAGCAAAAAACTTTTTCATTTAATTTCTCCTTAGAGCTGAGCAGCAGCCATAACGGTCAGAGTATTTTTAGTATCCGCATTAGAGACGGTATCGTTGGACTTGGCGCGATATTCATTGAACTGCGGAATGGCGATAGCAGCCAGAATACCGATGATGGCGACTACGATCATCAGCTCGATCAGGGTAAAACCCTTTTGCTTCTTCAGAGACTTCATGGACGAACTCCTATTGTGGTTAAGGTCAGCGACCTGAACCGTTCAATGCAGACGACGTGCCAAAACCCCAAACCCCGCCTAATCAGCGGCAAGCACCCGCAACGGCATATCCACCACAAACACGCACCGGCAGGATATGACGCTTTTTGTCACCCTTAATAACCAAGCTTGGGCCATCGGCGAATATGGGCTATATAGGCAGCATCACTTCACCGACCAAGCAGCCTTATCATGAGCGACACCGCCCAACTGACCGGCCTCGCCCGCCAACTGGTCAATGCCAACCTGCTCGACGAGCGCGCCGCCAGCCAGGCCTTTGCCCAGGCGCTGCGCAACAGGATCCCCCTGGTGTCCTACCTGGTGCAGAACAAGCTGGCCACCAGCCGCGCCCTGGCCGAGATCGCCTCCGAGCAGTTCGGCGTGCCCTACTTCGACCTGGCGGCCATCGACAAGGACAGCCAGCCGCGCGAGTTGATCAGCGAGAAGCTGTGCCGCCAGCACCGCGTGCTGCCGCTGTACCGCCGCGGCAACAAGCTGTTTATCGCCCTCTCCGACCCCACCAACCACCAGGCCATCACCGACGTGCAGTTCAGCACCGGGCTGAGCACCGACGCCCTGCTGGTGGAGGACGACAAGCTGGGCGACGCCCTGGACAAGTTCTTCGACGCCGGCACCAGCGGTATGGAAGAGCTGGCCGACGTCGATCTGGACGGGCTTGATGTCGAAGCCGTCAGTGACGAAGCGGACGATGCTGGCGCCGGTAACGACTCTGACGATGCGCCAGTGGTGCGCTTCATCAACAAGATGCTGCTGGACGCCATCAAGGGTGGCTCGTCCGACCTGCACTTCGAGCCCTACGAAAAAGCCTACCGCGTCCGCTTTCGTACCGACGGCATGCTGCATGAAGTAGCCCGCCCGCCCATCCAGCTGGCCAGCCGACTTTCCGCTCGCCTCAAGGTCATGGCGCAACTGGATATCTCCGAGCGGCGCAAGCCGCAGGACGGCCGGATCAAGATGAAGGTCTCCAAAACCAAAGCCATCGACTTTCGCGTCAACACCCTGCCCACCCTCTGGGGCGAGAAGATCGTGATGCGGATTCTCGACCCCACCAGCGCGCAGATGGGCATCGATGCGCTGGGCTATGAAGAAGAACAGAAAGAGCTGTACATGACAGCTCTGAAGCAGCCGCAAGGCATGATTCTGGTGACCGGCCCAACCGGCTCGGGCAAGACGGTATCGCTTTATACCGGCCTGAATATTCTCAACACCACGGACATCAATATTTCCACCGCGGAAGACCCGGTGGAAATCAACCTGGAAGGCATCAATCAGGTCAACGTCAACCCGAAACACGGCATGGATTTCGCCCAGGCCCTGCGCGCCTTCCTGCGCCAGGACCCGGATGTGATCATGGTCGGTGAGATTCGCGACCTGGAAACGGCCGAAATCGCCATCAAGGCCGCGCAGACCGGGCATATGGTGATGTCCACCCTGCACACCAACAGCGCCGCGGAAACCCTGACCCGCCTGCGCAACATGGGCGTGCCGGCATTCAACATCGCCACCTCGGTGAACCTGATCATCGCCCAGCGCCTGGCGCGTAAACTTTGCAGTTGCAAGAAGGAAGTAACACTGCCGCGCGAGGCCTTGCTTAAAGAAGGCTTCCCTGAAAGCAAGATTGGCAGCTTCAAGCTGTTCGCCCCCAATGGCTGTGACAATTGCAAAGGCGGCTATAAAGGAAGGGTGGGGATTTATGAAGTAGTTAAAATCACGCCCTCCCTGCAACGCATTATCATGGAGGAAGGCAACTCCATCGAAATCGCCGCGCAGGCGAAAGCCGACGGCTTCAATGACCTCCGAACTTCCGGGCTGTTCAAGGCGATGCAGGGCATCACCAGCCTGGAAGAAGTCAACCGTGTGACCAAGGACTAATCCATGGCGGAAAAAGCACTGAAAACCAGCGTATTCGCCTGGGAAGGTACCGACAGAAAAGGCGGCAAGATCAAAGGAGAGATCTCCGGCCAATCTCCCGCACTGGTCAAGGCCCAACTGCGCAAGCAGGGCATCAACCCGCTCAAGGTGCGTAAAAAGGCAGTTTCCCTTTTCAGCGCGGGCAAGAAGATCAAGCCGATGGATATCGCCTTGTTCACCCGCCAGATGGCCACCATGATGAAAGCTGGCGTGCCACTGCTGCAGTCGTTCGACATCATCGCCGAAGGCTTCGACAACCCGAACATGCGCAAGCTGATCGACGAGATCAAGCAGGAAGTAGCTGCGGGCAATAGCTTCGCCACCTCGCTACGTAAAAAGCCGATGTATTTCGATGACTTGTACTGCAACCTGGTCGACTCCGGCGAACAGTCCGGTGCCCTGGAAACCTTGCTCGACAGGGTCGCCACCTATAAGGAAAAAACCGAAGCGCTGAAAGCCAAGATCAAGAAGGCCATGACCTACCCTATTGCGGTAGTCGTGGTGGCAGTGATCGTCACGGCGATTCTGTTGATCAAGGTCGTACCGCAGTTCGAGAGCGTATTCGAAGGCTTTGGCGCACAGCTCCCTGCCTTTACGATGGTGGTGGTCAACCTTTCCAGATGGCTGCAGGAGTGGTGGTTCCTGGTACTGTTCGCGATCTTTATCTCGATCTACAGCTTCGGCCAGGCATACAAACGCTCGGAGAAGTTCCGCGACTCGCTAGACCGAGCGCTGCTCAAAGCCCCCATCGTTGGCCCCATTCTGTACAAGGCTGTAGTCGCGCGCTTTGCTCGAACCCTGGCAACCACGTTTGCTGCTGGCGTACCACTGGTTGACGCGCTGGACTCTGTGGCGGGCGCGACCGGCAACGTGGTGTTTCGCAATGCGGTCAACCGAATCAAGAACGATGTTTCATCAGGCACGCAGCTCAACTTCTCCATGCGCAACACCGGCATTTTCCCAACCATGGCCGTACAGATGACCGCCATCGGTGAAGAGGCCGGTTCTCTGGATGAAATGCTGGATAAAACCGCCAGTTACTATGAAGAAGAAGTGGACAACGCGGTTGATAACCTCACCACGCTGATGGAGCCACTGATCATGTCCGTGCTTGGGGTATTGGTCGGCGGCCTGATCATCGCCATGTATCTCCCAATCTTCCAACTCGGCTCGGTGGTCGGCTAAGCAATGGTGTTCGAATTTCTGGCCGACAATCTGTCGGCCTTTGTTTTTGTCTGTGCGATTTTCGGTCTACTGATCGGCAGCTTCCTCAATGTCGTGGTTTATCGCCTACCGCTGATGCTGCAGCGCGATTGGCAAGCCCAAGCCCGGGAGATACTGGAGTTGCCATCAGCCCCTCCCACAGGAACCTTCAATCTTGTTCTACCCAACTCTTCGTGCCCTGATTGTGGCCATGAGATAAAGCCCTGGGAGAACATCCCAGTCATCAGCTATCTGTTTCTGCGCGGCAAGTGTTCGAACTGCAAGACCCCGATCAGCAAGCGTTACCCCATTGTCGAACTGACCTGCGGGCTGCTTTCCGCTTACGTCGCCTGGCATTTCGGTTTCACCTGGCAGGCCGGGGCGATGCTGGTGCTGGCCTGGGGGCTGCTGGCGATGAGCCTGATCGATGCTGATCACCAGATTCTGCCCGACGTGCTGGTGCTGCCTCTGCTGTGGCTGGGCTTGATCGTCAATTACTTCGGGCTTTTCACCAGCCTGGAAGATGCACTGTGGGGGGCGATTGCCGGTTATCTCAGCCTGTGGTCGGTGTACTGGCTGTTCAAGCTGATCACCGGCAAGGAAGGCATGGGTTACGGTGATTTCAAGCTGCTGGCGATGCTCGGCGCCTGGGGTGGCTGGCAGATTCTGCCGCTGACCATTCTGCTGTCGTCGCTGGTCGGGGCGGTGCTCGGGGTCATCATGCTGCGCATGCGCGGCAGCGATTCCGGCACGCCGATTCCCTTTGGCCCTTATCTGGCGATTGCCGGGTGGATCGCCCTGCTGTGGGGTGATGTGATTACCGGCAGTTATCTGAAGTTCGCCGGTTTTTGAGCTAACCCAGCGACACTCGTCACTCCCGCGAAGGCGGGAGCCCAGGAGTTATACTGGCTCCACAGGCTGGGTCCCCGCCTTCGCGGGGATGACGGATCGCGACACACGCGGTTCGCATCATCGGGCAATCCCCCCTACAATCGCGGCCTTGAGCAGTAAAGAGGCCACATTGGCGTTATGAAACCCTGGATACTCGGCCTGACTGGCGGCATTGGTAGCGGCAAGAGCGCGGTGGCGCAAGGCTTTATCGAGCGCGGCGTGCACGTGGTGGACGCCGATCATGCGGCGCGCTGGGTGGTCGAACCGGGTCGTCCGGCGCTGACCAGGATCGTCGAGCATTTCGGCGAGGGCGTACTGCAAGCCAATGGCGAGCTGGACCGCGCCGCGCTGCGTAAGCTGATATTTGCCGCACCCGAGCAGCGCCGCTGGCTGGAAGGACTGTTGCACCCGCTGATCGGTCAGGAGATCGTTCAGGTGCTGGCGCGCGCAGAATCGTCCTATGCCATTCTGGTGTCGCCACTACTGGTCGAGTCCGGCCAGCGGCAGATGACCCAACGCATATTGGTCGTCGACACGCCGGCCGAGTTGCAGGTACAGCGCACCATCGCACGCGACCAGAGTTCGGAAGAACAGGTTCGCGCCATCATGCAGGCTCAGGCCAGCCGCGAAGAGCGCCTGCGCCATGCCCACGACGTACTGGTCAATGATCGAGACAGGGTTTGGCTGGACGCGGAGGTCGAGCGCCTGCACAACTTCTATCTGACCCTGCGCGGAGGCCAACCATGACCACGATCGTTCAATGTCCCACCTGCGGTGCGCCCGTCGAGTGGAAAACCGAGAGCATCTATCGTCCGTTCTGCTGTGAACGCTGCAAGCTGATCGACCTGGGCGCCTGGGCCGCTGAGGAGCATGCGATTCCCGGCAATGACCTGGAAGACGAGATGTTCAGCGGCGATCTGCCGACGCGGCCACATTGACAAGCAATCGCGGCTGAAGCCGCTCCTACAGTAGCGTCTTGCGCACATCAGGGGCGCATAAAGGCGTAGTCGCGGTCATCGTCGAGGTTGTTGGCGAGAAACTGCAGTTCATGCGCCAGCTCCTGGGGATCACGCAGCGCCCTGCTCCGCTGTACGACCTCCGACAGCAGCGCACGCAATGCCACGATAGGCTCATGACCATGCACTTCGGCGTCATGCAAATCGTCCTGAACAACGTTTCTTGCCCAGCTGTGAACACTCATATCGAGTCCCTCGGAGGTGTTTCTCACAGCATGGCGGCAGGCCTGTTTCGGATATTGACGGGGATCAATCCGCTCGCCGCCATTCAATCGGCCAATACGGCGTCATTCACTCGCCGCGATCGCTCTCCTTCCAGGGCGCCTGCAGGTAACGGCTGCGGTTGAAGGTTTCCAGCCAGTCCGGGTAGAACACCACCAGCGCGGTGACGATGGTGCCGTTGATGAAGGCTTCGGGGAACGCCACCAGCCACAGGTAGCCGGCAAAGTCGTCCAGCCAGGGCGGCATGGGGAACAGCCCGTCCATCCACAACAGCGCGAGACCGCCGAGCAAGGTCATCAGGGTCGCCAATGCCGCCGGGAAGAACCCACAGAAGAAGATGTAGACGAACAGGTTGCGCGGCTGCGCGCGCTCCACACGTAACGCGCACAGCTCGGTGATCAGAATAGGGATCAGCACCAACAACACGCCGTTGATGCCGAGCGAGGCCAGATCCATACGGCCGATAGCCAGCAGGCCAAGCTGCGCCGCCAGGCCCGCCAGCACGGCAAGTGGCCAGTCGAGTAGCAGGGTCACGGCGGTCATGCCGATGAAGTGATAGGAAAGCCCGGAGTCGAAATCGCGGCGCACCAGCCAAAGCAGGAACAGCGCGAGCATGGTGCCGAACAGCAGATGCTGGCGGCGTAGATCACTGAACAGTTCGACCCAGGGCGCCCGCGCCACCGCCCAGAGCAGAGCTAGCCCGCAGACCAGCCAGCCGACCAACAAGGTGGAGAACGCCAGCAGGTTGGAAGCGATCATGCGCGCACACCCTCTCCTTCATTCATCGCCATGCCCGGCAGTCTACACCGGTACTCGGATTTGATTTTGCCGGCAGAGCAGTTGCCCTGCCATTGATCGACAACAGCCAACGAAACCCTGCTGGATTTCCACGCTCACTGGAACGACTGAAGTTGCAGCACTGGCATGCGGGTAAGCGCTACGGCTAAGCTTTGGTCATGGACGATTCAGATTACCTGCGCTTACTCACGCACCAGGCCGAACAGGCCAATGCCTTCCTCTCCAACGCGAAGAAATGGGAGCGTGAGCGCTGGGTTTGTCAGCGCCTGCTGCAGGCCTTGAACGTACGCCATCACAGCGACGACTTTACACCCAGTGGCCAGGAGCCACCGGACGTGCTGTTTCGCGATGCCAATTTCGAAGTGTTCTTCGTGCTCGATGAAGGTCGGCGCCTCAATGACGAATGGCGCGCCGAGCTGGAACGTCGCCGCAGCGCCTTTTCCCTCAGCCAACTGGTCAGGCGCGAAGCGCGCCCCAAACGCATTGCAGCCAGCGAGATGCAGGCGCGTCTGGCGCCGACCTTACGCAAGAAGGCGCATAACTATCGCGAGCGTGGCATCGACCTCGGCGAACTCGATCTGGTCGCCTTCGTCAGTCTCAAGCGCGCTGTGCTCGACTGCAACAGCCACTTCCCGCCGCCCACCGAATATCTGCGCCAGGGCTGGCGCTCGCTGTCGCTGGTTGGCCCGCGCTTCGCCCGCGTGCTGTTCGCTCACCCGGATGCGCCGGATTTTCTACGGCACAACCTCGGGCGCAGCCTACTGTTCGACATCGGGATCGGCCTATGAGCCCCTTGCAGGAATTGCTCGCTGAGGTGCCGCAGGTCGGCCAGGTACGCTGGATAGGGGTTCGCCCCAAGGCGCGCGAGGCGATGCTCGAAGTCGACGCCGTGGAAGCCCGACGCGACGCCGGCCTGACAGGTGATCACAGCCGCCCCGGGCCACGCAATGCGCGGCAGGTCACGCTGATTCAGTGGGAGCACCTGGCCGTGGTTGCCGCCCTGCTCGGCCGCGAAGCGCCCATGCTACCCAGCGAGCTACGCCGCAATATCGCAGTTGCCGGCATCAATCTGTTCAGCCTCAAGGGTCGGCGTTTTCGCATCGGCCAGGCACTGCTGGAGACCACCGGCTGGTGCCAACCCTGCGCCCGCCTGGAGGAGCGTCTCGGGCGCGGCACCTTCCAGGCCATGCGTGGCCATGGCGGTATCACCGCTCGCGTGATCGAGGGCGGCATCATCCGCCTGGAGGACGCCGTGAGCGTGGAACCCCTCGAAACGATATCTGACCCGCAGGACAACGACGCTCGCCAAGGCTGGCGGGCACGCCTAGCAGGCCGTTGAAAAACGTAGGCGAGGCAGCCAATGCAAGGCAAAAAAAGGCGAAAAAGCGGAGTTTACGAGCTGTAAATGAGCATTTTGAGCCTGTTTTTAACGCAGCAGTGGCAACGCAGATAGTTTTTCAACAGCCTGCTAAGATAGCCGCATTCAAGCAGAGGCCCCCATGACCAGTCGCCTGAGCCCCGAAGACCAACAGAAAGTCGACCAATACCTGAGCGCACCGCAGCATCAGGTCGAACGTCAACCGTTTCGCGTTTGGCGGCTGCTGGCGGTGGTCCTGGTGGCGACCATTGGCCTGGGCCTGCTGAGCCGCCTTCTGAGTCGACTGGTGCTATGAGCTGCCTTGCGCTCGCCCTCTCGCACTCACACCGCATTTTTCAAAGCCTTGTGAGCAATATCCATGTCCTATCGCATCGTGATTGTCGGCGGCGGCGCCGGCGGTTTGGAGCTGGCCACCCGTCTGGGTAGAAAACTGGGCAAGAGTGGCGCTGCCCGGATCATTCTGGTCGACGCCAACCTTACCCACATCTGGAAACCCCTGCTGCACGAAGTGGCCGCCGGCTCGCTGAACTCCTCGGAGGACGAACTAAACTACGTGGCCCAGGCCAAGTGGAACCATTTCGAGTTTCAGCTCGGCCGCATGTCCGGCCTCGATCGTGCAAGCAAGAGCATCACTCTGGCACCGACGCTGGATGATGACGGCCAGGTGCTGATGCCTGAGCGCCGCATCAGCTATGACAGCCTGGTGATCGCCGTCGGCAGCACCACCAACGATTTCGGCACCGCCGGCGCTGCCGAACACTGCATCTTCCTCGACACGCGGGCGCAGGCCGAGCGCTTCCACCGGCGCATGCTCAGCCACTACCTGCGCGCGCATGCCAGCGAGAGCGAAGACGGCTCGAAAATCGATATCGCTATCGTCGGTGCCGGTGCCACTGGTGTCGAGCTGGCTGCAGAACTGCACCACGCCGCCAAACAGCTGGCTGCCTATGGCCTCAATCGCATTCGCCCCGAAGACATGCGTATCACCCTGATCGAGGCCGGGCCGCGTGTACTGCCAGCCCTGCCCGAGCGCATCGCGCGGCCGGTGCATCAGACCCTGGAGAAGCTCGGCGTCACCGTACTGACCGGCGCGGCTGTCAGCGAAGTGACTGCCGATGGCCTGAAAACCGCCGACGGCAACTTCATCCCAGCCAGCCTGAAAGTCTGGGCGGCCGGCATTCGCGCCCCCGGCTTCCTCAAGGATCTCGACGGCCTGGAGAGCAACCGTATCAATCAGTTGCAGGTGCGTCCGACTCTACAAACGACGCTCGATGACGACGTGTTCGCCTTCGGCGATTGCGCTGCCTGCCCGCAGCCGGGTAACGAAGGGCGCAACGTGCCACCGCGCGCCCAGGCGGCGCACCAGCAGGCATCGCTGCTGGCCAAGTCGCTGCGCTTGAAGATCAGTGGCCAGGCGCTGCCGGAATATCGCTATCGCGACTACGGCTCGCTGATCTCGCTGTCGAGCTTCTCTGCGGTCGGCAACCTGATGGGCAACCTGACCGGCAGCGTGATGCTCGAAGGCTGGCTGGCGCGAGTGTTCTACGTGTCGCTCTACCGCATGCACCAGATGGCCCTGTATGGCGTACCACGTACCCTGCTGCTGATGCTCAGCGACCGCATCGGACGCAGCACCGAGCCACGCCTGAAGCTGCACTAGAAGCGACCCAATAGGTAACTGTAGGAGCGGCGACCCGCCGCGAACCTGGGCGGCGCGGCTGGAAAAGCTTCGCCCCGAGGCGGGGCTCCTACGAAAGGCTGTTCGCATCAGCTGCCCAAGGCCTTCCGATACCCCTCTCCCCCGGCCCCTCTCCCGCAAGCGGGAGAGGGGAGACAAGCACGCAGCGCGATTCCAGTCTTGTAGGGTGGGCCGGGACAATGCGAGACGGCCCAGACGCACGTGAGGCGCAGAAACGAACAAGCCCGCACTAGGCGGGCTTGTTCGTTGTAGTGGTGGGTCGTGTAGGATTCGAACCTACGACCAATTGGTTAAAAGCCAACTGCTCTACCAACTGAGCTAACGACCCAAAAATGGTCGGGGTAGGGGGATTCGAACTCCCGACATCTTGCTCCCAAAGCAAGCGCGCTACCGGACTGCGCTATACCCCGATAGGAAGTTGGCTCCGCGACCTGGACTCGAACCAGGGACCCAATGATTAACAGTCATTTGCTCTACCGACTGAGCTATCGCGGAACTTCGGTCTTCCAGCTCTTCTGCGCTTTGGCTTTCGCTTTACCGCTTCAGAGGCGCGCCATTTTACGTAGCAAAATTTCCCTGTCAACCCCTGCAAACTGCTTTTACGACAATGCTTTGCAGGCAAGCCATGGACTACTATATGTTTCATCGAACTGTGGCACGACGCAGGACGCGCCAGCCGAAGACGCCAGCCAGGACAGTCCATGAGCAACCAGGACAAGCCCCCCATTCATCCCAAGGTGGTCAGCCTCGCCAGCCGCGGTATACAGCCGCGCTTCAGCGATCTGGTACAAGCCTGCCGCAAGCTGGTGATGAATCGCCTGGCGGAGCATCTGAGTGGTGTATTCGGCCAGGTCGATGACACCCTGTTCGAATGCGCCGAAAAGGCCGAGAACAACAAGGTGCAGACGCTGTTCTTCGACAACATGCGCGAGATACGCCGCCAGTGCCCGCAGATCGAACGCAGCTACCACCAGGCCATCGCCAACAATTTCTCCGATTTTCTCGACGGCAAGTTGCAGGATCAGACACCGGCCTCACTCGACCCCGAACAATTGGCCCTGGTGCAGAACGAGGATTACGAAGAAACCCTGCAGGTCACCAATATGGTCAGCCGGGTCAAGGCACGCTGCACCCAGCCACTATTTGCCCTGGAGCAGCGCCTGGCGCTGCTCAACAACGGTCAGAAGCTCGGCGAGGACAGCAACCCCTTCGGCCCACAGGCCATTGCCCAGGCGTTTCGCGATGCGCTGGCGCCCTGCCCCTTCCCGCTGCAGATCAAGACCATCCTCTACATGCTCTTCGATCGCCATGTGATGCAAAGCCTCGATTCACTCTATGGCGCACTCAACCAGCGCCTGATCGATGCCGGCGTGCTGCCCAACCTCAAGTACAGCGCGCAGATCACTCAAAGCGTCAGCCGCCCCGACGCCCCGCCGAAAGAAGCCCAGGCGCCCCAACAACAAACACCAGGCAGACCGGGGAAAAGCCCTGCGCCCGTAGAGCCGGCACTGCTCGACCTGGACCTCAGCGCACCACCGCCCAGCGAGCCGGGCGCGTTGTTCAGCGGCTTGTCCAGCCTGCTTGGCGAGCACCGCCAGAACCACCCTGACGCCCCACTACTGGGTGGCACACGGAGTATCATCAGCTTCTCTCCGCGTGAGGCCAGCCGCACCTACAGCGCCAGCGAGTTGCTCGCTGCGCTCAACCGCATGCAACAGCAGTCAGCCCACGAACTGGCCCAGCGCCTGCATCAGCCGCAGGCCGTTGAAGGCCTCAAGGCCGACCTGCAGCAGCAGCTGGAATCACACAGCAGCCTGCCCGGCGATAGCAAGGTGTCCGATCAGGAAGCCGACGTGATCGACCTGGTTGGCATGCTGTTCGACTTCATCCTCGATGACGAGAACCTGCCGGACGCCTGCAAGACAGCGCTGTCGCACCTGCATACGCCCTATCTGAAAATCGCGCTGCAGGACAAGGCGCTGTTCACCCAGCACCACCATCCGGCGCGGCGCCTGCTCAACACCATGGCCCAAGCCGGCGTGCTGTATGGCAACGAGGGCGACGAACGCGGCCTGCTGGCCAAGATGCAGTGGGTGGTCGAACGGGTGATTCACGGTTTCAGCGGTGATCTGGGGCTGTTCGACAACCTGATCGAGGAATTCAACGAATACGTCGAAACCCTGCGCCACAAGGTCGAGCTGCGCGAACGCCGCGCAGTCGAGGCAGCCAAGGGCCGTGATCGCCTACTGGGGGCTCGCGAGCAGGCACTCGAGGTGATTCAGCGATGCATCGGGCAGCGCAATCTACCGACAATCATCCGCAACTTCCTCGAGCTGACCTGGGCCGATGTACTGGTTTTCGTCCTGCTGCGCCATGGCGAGCAGAGCTCGGAATGGAAGCGCTCCTGCGAAGTGGCCGAGCAGCTGGCCTGGAGCGGCACGCCGCTGAACGAGGCCGAGGCGTTGCAATTGCAGGAGCAGCGCGTGCCGATGCTCAGCGACCTGCGCAAGGGCCTGGAATTGCTCGGCGGCTATCACGAAGACGGCATCCGTCGCCTGCTGCAGGACCTGGTGGCCTGCCAGCATGCGGTGCAAGCCAAACAACCACAGTTGGCCGCACAGCTCAAACCCACCCTGCCAGAAAGCCCCTTGGGCGCAATGCTCGGCGAGGATGCCGATCTGGCTCGCCAGGCACCTTCGCGCAGCAAGCTATCGGCGCGCGCACAAGCCCTGGCCAAGGAGCTGGCCAACGTCGAGTTCGGCACCTGGTTCGAGTTCGTCGATGACAGCAAGAGCCGCATACTCAAGCTTTCCTGGTTCAGCCCGACCACGCACAACTACATGTTCGTCGACCACAGTGGCCAGCGCGTGGCGATCAAGCCGCTAACCCTGCTGGCCAGTGAGATGGAAAAGGGCCTGGCCCGTATCGTGACACCCGAACGCGCGACGCCGCTGGTCGATCGCGCGCTGACTGCCATCTACCGTGTGCTGCAGCGCTTCACTGGGCGCACGGCCGAACCCCGCTGAGGAATTTCCATGGAAGAGCGTCGTCAACACAGCCGCCATGGCACCGAGATGCAGCTGGAGGTCTTCGACCTGAACAGCGGGCAGCGCCTGGGCCGCATCGTCGACCTGTCTGCCGATGGCTTCATGCTGTTCAGCGACACCCCCCACACCGCTGATGCGGTGCTGGAATGCCGCCTGGTGTGCACCACAGGTAGCGATGCGGTACAGGAAGTACATCTGGGCGCCGATTGCCTGTGGAGCCGCCCCGGCGCTGACGGCCAGCATTGCTGGGCCGGCTTTCATATCATCGACCTGGCCGAGAACCAGGCCAAAGCGCTGGAAAGCCTACTGGCTAAGCTCTGAGGAGATAGGGTGCGCCGTGCGCACCATGCCCCCGCAATCGGTGCGCACAGCGCACCCTACGAGACAGAGCCAGCCAGCCCCCGTCACAACGAAAAACGGAGCTCGAAGGCTCCGTTTTTTCATCTGGCGAACTTACTGCGCCAGCTTCTTGTAACGCACACGATGCGGCTGCGCGGCGGCATCGCCCAGGCGTTTCTTGCGGTCGGCTTCGAACTCGGTGTAGTTGCCTTCGAAGAAATTGACCTTGCCGTCGTCCTCGTAGGAGAGGATGTGCGTGGCAATACGGTCGAGGAACCAGCGATCGTGGGAAATCACTACCGCGGCGCCCGGGAAGTCCAGCAGCGCCTCTTCCAGCGCACGCAGGGTTTCCACATCGAGGTCGTTGGACGGTTCGTCGAGCAGCAGCACGTTACCGCCCTGCTTGAGGGTCAACGCCATATGCAGACGACCCCGCTCACCACCGGAGAGGTCCTTGACGAACTTCTGCTGGTCGGCGCCCTTGAAGTTGAAACGACCGACGTAACCGCGCGACGGCACTTCATAGTTGCCCACCTTGATCATGTCAAAGCCGTCGGAAATCTGCTCCCACACGGTCTTGTTGCCGTCGAGCGCCTCGCGGCTCTGCTCGACGCTGGCGATCTGTACGGTTTCACCGATCTCGATGGTGCCGGAGTCCGGCTGCTCCTTGCCGGTGATCATGCGCAGCAGGGTCGACTTACCGGCGCCGTTACCGCCGATCACGCCGACGATGGCGCCTTTCGGAATGCTGAAGGACAGGTCATCGATCAGCACGCGGTCGCCGAAAGACTTCGACACGTTGTGGAAATCGATGACCTTGTCGCCCAGACGCGGGCCTGCCGGGATGTAGATCTCGTTGGTCTCGCTGCGCTTCTGGAATTCCTGCGACTGCATTTCCTCGAAGCGCTGCAGACGTGCCTTGGACTTGGACTGGCGTGCCTTGGCACCCTGGCGTACCCACTCCAGTTCGGCCTTCATCGCCTTGGCGTGCGATGCCTCAGCCTTGGCTTCCTGGGCCAGGCGGTTGGCCTTGGATTCCAGCCAGCCGGAGTAGTTGCCCTCGTAGGGGATGCCGTGGCCGCGGTCGAGTTCGAGAATCCAGCCGGCAACGTTGTCGAGGAAGTAACGGTCGTGGGTAATGGCCACCACGGTGCCGGGGAAATCGTGCAGGAAGCGCTCCAACCAGGCCACCGAATCGGCATCCAGGTGGTTGGTCGGTTCGTCCAGCAGCAGCATGTCGGGCGCCGACAGCAGCAGGCGGCACAGCGCCACACGGCGCTTTTCGCCACCGGATAGGTGTTCGATCTTGGCATCCCATGGCGGCAGGCGCAGGGCGTCGGCGGCGACTTCCAGCTGGCGCTCCAGGTTGTGGCCGTCGGAGGCCTGCAGGATGGCTTCGAGCTTGGCCTGCTCGGCGGCCAACGCGTCGAAATCGGCATCCGGTTCGGCGTAGGCGGCATACACCTCGTCGAGGCGCGCCTGGGCCTGCTTGATCTCGCCTACGGCCTCTTCGACGATGTCACGCACGGTCTTGCTCGGGTCGAGTTGCGGCTCCTGCGGCAGGTAGCCGACCTTGATGCCGGGCATCGGGCGGGCTTCGCCATCGATCTCGGTATCGACGCCGGCCATGATACGCAGCAAGGTCGACTTACCGGCACCGTTGAGGCCCAGCACGCCGATCTTGGCGCCTGGGAAGAAAGACAGGGAGATGTCCTTGAGAATTTCACGCTTCGGCGGGACGACCTTGCTGACCCGATGCATGCTGTAGACGTACTGAGCCATGGAGAACCTGACTGGTGAGAATAAGGGCTGAAAATGGCGGGCCTTGCAGACACTGCGAGGACATTGCGAGTGACGACACCGGCAACGCCCGCAGTCTACCAGGCGGCAAACCTCTGGCGCCTGTCGGCCTGGCCGCCGCGTTAGCGGCTGCAGGCAGCTTCATCAAGCCTGCAGCGGGGCGTTGGCAGAGACCATAGCCCCTGCCGGAGCGAACGCCAAGTACCGCGCGGACAGTTCACGCGCGCGGCGCAAAGCTACCGTAATGTACGTGGCAGAGCAAACCTACGCTCGTCGGCGCAGCTGGCACTTGGCCACGTTTGCAGGCATTCTAGCCGGCCAGCGCGAGCGCAGGCATGCTCGCGCGTCCCAACGCTTAAAATACTCAGCACTGGCTGCAGGTTCTCAGAACGTGTCGACTCACTCATCCCTGCCTTCCTTCTCCCCGGGCGAGTCGCGCGCAGCCTTGCGCCGTGCACTGGTGGTGCTGGTGCTGGCGATGCTGGGATTGCTGGCCTGGCAGCTGACTCAGGAATACCGCCAGTTGCTCGATAGTCAGAAGCAACTGAGCCAGGGTTACAGCGCTCAACTGGCCAAGCACCTGAGTCTGAACATGCGCCTCAAGGCCCAGGCAGGCCAGGCAATGCTGCAAAGCAGCCCAGCGCGCGCTGGCGACGGCAGCGAATTGGTCACGGCATTGCGCAGCATTTTCCCGACCGTCAACAGCGTGGCCTGGCTCGATGCCAACGGGCAGTTGCTGGCCGACAGCGCCAGCGAGTCGCGCGACCTGAGCTTCATTCGCAATCTGCAGCAACGCAGCGGCGCAGCACCCTATCACTTCGCCTTCAGCGCACTGGACGGCGGCGCGCTGTACCTGCTGCTGCGCCAGCCTGACGACAGTCACCAAGTATTGCGCATGCGCACCAGTGTGTTGCGCGACTGGCTGCGCGAGCAACACCAGAGCGAGTACAACTGGTTACTTGAAGATCTGCTCAGCCACCGCGTGATAGCGCGCGACGACGACCTGCAACAGGCAGGCAGCATCATCGCCCCGGTTACCGCGGCAGAACAGGCACAAAGCCTCGACCTGATCGCCCTGCCCGGCAGCGACTGGCAACTGCGCGCCCTGTTCGATGCAAAGCGCGCCGGCAACGAGCTGATGCCGACCCTGGCCGGCAAGTTCCTGCTGTTCGCGCTGTGCAGCCTGCTTACCCTGTTGGCCCTGTACGGCCTGCAACGCGAGCAGCGCAGCCTGCAGCGCCTGAATACCGAAACACGCCGTTCGCTGCGCCAGGCCGCCAGTGCGCTCGGCGCCGTCGAAGAACGCATTCTGGTGACCCAGGCCGATGGCAAGGTGCGCTACCTGAACCCGCAGGCCGAAGCGCTGTTCGGGGTTCCCAGCGACGTGGCCGGGGAACTCCATCTGCTTGATCTGCTTCCTGATCTCGACCCGTTGCTGCTCAACAGCCCACAACTGAGCAGCGATCTGGGGCCGGAGCTGATCAGAGTCGAAAGCGAGGGGCGCGAGCGCCTGTTCGCCGTGACCCGTAGTGATATCAGCGAGGTCGGGCGCCATGCCGGTTACGTCTGGGTGCTGCGCGATGTGACCGATGAACAGCAGGCCATGCGCGTGCTGCAGGAAACCCGCAGGCGCTACCAGGACATCTTCGATGGCACCGGCGTGGCCCTGTGCGTGCTCGATCTCTCCGGCCTGCGCAGCCTGTTGCTGCAGCACAAGTTGCGCGATGCGGCGGGTTTGCAACGCTGGTTGCAAGCCGATGCCGAGCATCAGCAACTGCTGATCGAGCAACTGCGCATTAGCGAAGCCAACCAGGTGGCGCTCAACCTGCTCGGGGTGAAATCTACCGAACAGGCCTGGCAGCAGCTGATCGACAACGGCCCGGTGCAGCTCGACGATCTGCGTTACCGCCTGGCCGTGGCCGTGCTCGAAGGCCCCAACCTGATGGAGCTGGAAACCCAGCTGGTCACCGCACAAGGCTTGCAGCGTCACGTCTGGCTGGTGCTGCGCCTGCCGGAAATGCTCCAGGACTATCAGGCAGTCACCCTGAGCATCAGCGACATCACCAGCCGCAAGCGCATCGAGCTGTCGCTGATCGAGCGTGAACGTTTCTGGTCCGAAGTGGTTCGCTCGGTTCCCGACCTGCTCTACGTGCATGACATGCAGAACCAGCAGGTGCTGTTCAGCAACCACAGCCTCGGATTGCAGCTGGGCTATAGCATCAGCGAGCTCAAGGCTATGAGCAGGGACTTCTGGGAGCAGGTACTGCACCCGGACGACAGCGAATACTACTGGCGCATCCGCAACCTGCAGAAAGTGATCGGCAACGGTTTGCTGCTCGAATCAGTGCTGCGCTGGCGTCACCGCGACGGCCAGTGGCGCTGGTTCAGCATCCGTGAGCAGGCGCTGGCGCGCGATGATCGTGGGCGCGTCAGCCGTCTGATCGGCGTAGCCAAGGACATTACCGAGCAAATCGAGCGCAACCAATCGCTGCGTGACAGCGAGCAACGCTACCGTCTGCTGGCGGAAAGCATCAGCGACGTGATCGTCTCCACCGACGACAGCCTGAACCTGAACTACGTCAGCCCGTCGGTGGAAGCCATGCTCGGTTACGACGCCGAATGGGTGACAACCAACGGCCTGCAAGGCCTGGCGGCCAACCCGCAGCAGCTCGCCAGCCTCTACCTGCTGCTCGAGCGGATTCGCGATTCGCTCGGCGAGCGTGACCGCCTCGAGCGCCTGCGCGAGGAGCTACCGGATCAGCTGTTCGTCTTCGACTGCCTGCGCGCCGACGGCCACAAGATCCCGGTGGAACTGCGCCTGGTATTGATGTGGGACGAGAACGGTCGCTTCGAGGGCATCCTCGGCGTCGGCCGCGACGTCAGCCAGCAACGTCGCGCGGAAAAAGACCTGCGCATGGCGGCCACGGTGTTCGAACACTCCACCGCAGCGATTCTGGTGACCGACCCGGCCGGTTACATCGTACAAGTCAACAAGGCCTTCAGCCGCGTCAGCGGTTATTCCGCCGGGCAAGTGCTCGATCAGCTTCCAGGCATGCTCACCGCTGATCGCCAACAGGCGGCACACCTGCAGTACATCCTCGGCCAACTCAACCAGCGTGGCAGCTGGGAGGGCGAGGTGTGGCTCAAACGCAAGGGAGGGGAAAACTTCCCGGCCTGGGTCGGCATCACCGCGGTACATGACGAAGAAGGTGACCTGGTCAGCTATGTGTGCTTCTTCAGCGACATCAGCGAACGCAAGGCCAGCGAGCAGCGCATCCACCGCCTGGCCTACTACGACGCCCTGACCCACCTGCCCAACCGCACCCTGTTCCAGGATCGCCTGCACAGTGCCCTGCAACATGCGGATCGGCATGATGAATGGGTGGTGTTGATGTTCCTCGACCTCGACCGCTTCAAGCCGATCAACGACTCGCTCGGCCACGCTGCGGGCGACCGTATGCTCAAGGATGTGGCCGTGCGCCTGTCGGCCTGCGTCGATGGCGACGACACCGTGGCGCGCATGGGCGGCGACGAATTCACCCTGCTGCTGCAGCCTCGCGCCACCCGTGAGGGCGCACT
This sequence comes from Pseudomonas sediminis, assembly GCF_039555755.1. Lineage (NCBI taxonomy): Bacteria > Pseudomonadati > Pseudomonadota > Gammaproteobacteria > Pseudomonadales > Pseudomonadaceae > Pseudomonas > Pseudomonas sediminis. The sequence continues at coordinate 2,614,192 of NZ_CP154631.1, read as the reverse complement.
GAATCGCGCCATTCATGTCGCCGAGCAGATTCTCTGCAGCCTGGCCCGCCCTTTCGTGCTCGAAGGCCGCGAGTTCTTCGTCACCGCCAGTATCGGCATCGCCCTCGCCCCGCAGGACGGTAGCGAACTGAGCCAACTGATGAAGAACGCCGACACTGCGATGTATCACGCCAAGGAACGCGGCAAGAACAACTTCCAGTTCTACCAGGCCGACATGAACGCCAGCGCCCTGGAGCGTCTGGAGCTGGAAAGCGATCTGCGCCACGCCCAGGAGCAGGGCCAGTTCGTCCTGCATTATCAGCCGCAGTTCTCCGGCGATGGCAGTCGCCTGACCGGGGCCGAAGCGCTGCTGCGCTGGAACCACCCGAGCCGCGGCCTGGTATCACCCACCGAGTTCATTCCGGTGCTGGAAGAGCTCGGCCTGGTGGTCCAGGTCGGCGAATGGGTACTGGAGGAAGCCTGTCGCCAGTTCAAGGCATGGCAAGAAGAGCAGATACGTATCCCCAAAATCTCGGTCAACCTGTCGGCCCGTCAGTTCGCCGAAGGTGATCTGAGCGCACGGATCGCCACCATTCTGGACAGAACTGGCGTGGCCCCGGCCTGTCTGGAGCTGGAGCTGACCGAAAGCATACTGATGCGTGACGTCGCCAGCGCCATGCAAACGCTCGGCAACCTCAAGCGTTTGGGGCTGTGCATTGCGGTGGATGACTTCGGCACCGGCTACTCGTCGCTGAACTACCTCAAGCAGTTCCCCATCGACGTCTTGAAGATTGATCGCAGCTTCGTCGACGGCCTGCCCGATGGTGAGCAGGACGCGCAGATCGCTCGCGCCATCATCGCCATGGCGCACAGCCTGAACATGATGGTGATCGCCGAGGGCGTGGAGAGCCAGGCACAACTGGACTTCCTGCGCGAGCACGACTGCGACGAAGTGCAGGGTTTCCTCCTCGGCAGACCAATGCCTGCACATCAGCTCGCCGCCCAGTTCAGCGGCACGGCGCTGTTCATACTCAGTTGACTGGCCGAACACCGGCGCCCCTGCGCCCAACTCAGCATGAAGGCCATTTATCAGGCTCATGACCGACCCTCATATGCCTGAATGCGACCTTTGCGGTAGAATCCGCCGCCTATTTCTTCCGCCCAACTGGTTTTCAGGGGATTGCCATGTTCAGCCGTGATTTGAACCTCGCTCGTTATGACGCCGAACTCTTTGCCGCGATGGAGCAAGAAGCTCAGCGCCAAGAAGAGCACATCGAGCTGATCGCCTCGGAAAACTACACCAGCCCGGCGGTGATGGAAGCCCAGGGCAGCGTGCTGACCAACAAGTACGCTGAAGGCTATCCGGGCAAGCGTTACTACGGTGGTTGCGAGTACGTCGACGTGGTCGAGCAACTCGCCATCGACCGCGCCAAGGAACTGTTCGGCGCCGACTACGCCAACGTCCAACCTCACTCCGGCAGCCAGGCCAACAGCGCTGTATACATGGCCCTGCTCAACGCCGGCGATACCGTACTGGGCATGAGCCTGGCCCACGGCGGCCACCTGACCCACGGTGCCAGCGTCAGCTTCTCCGGCAAGATCTACAACGCCGTGCAGTACGGCATCAATGATCAAGGCCTGATCGACTACGACGAAGTCGAGCGCCTGGCCGTCGAGCACAAGCCGAAGATGATCATCGCCGGCTTCAGCGCCTACTCGCAGGTGCTGGACTTCCCGCGTTTCCGCGCCATCGCTGACAAGGTCGGCGCCTACCTGTTCGTCGACATGGCTCACGTGGCCGGTCTGGTCGCCGCCGGTCTGTACCCGAACCCGGTGCCGTTCGCCGACGTCGTTACCACCACCACGCACAAGACCCTGCGCGGCCCGCGCGGCGGCCTGATCCTGGCGCGCAAGAACGAAGAGCTGGAGAAGAAGTTCAACTCCGCGGTATTCCCGGGCGGCCAGGGCGGCCCGCTGGAGCACGTCATCGCCGCCAAGGCCGTATGCTTCAAGGAAGCGCTGCAGCCTGAGTTCAAGGCCTACCAGGCGCAGGTGATCAAGAACGCCCAGACCATGGCCCAGGTGTTCATCGACAATGGCTACGACGTGGTTTCCGGTGGCACCGAGAACCACCTGTTCCTGCTCTCGCTGATCAAGCAGGACATCACCGGTAAGGATGCCGACGCAGCCCTCGGCCGCGCCTTCATCACCGTCAACAAGAACAGCGTGCCGAACGATCCGCGTTCGCCGTTCGTCACCTCCGGCCTGCGTATCGGTACCCCTGCTGTCACCACTCGCGGCTTCAAGGAAGACGAGTGCCGCCAACTGGCGGGCTGGATCTGCGAAGTACTGGCCAACATCGGCAACGATGAAGTCGAAGGCCGCGTGCGTGAGCAGGTCAAAGCCCTGTGCGCCCAGTTCCCGGTATACGGCAACTAAGGCTCAGCGTGAAACGAAGAAGCCCGCCGATCGCGGGCTTCTTTTTTGCCTGGGATTTGCCTCAGGCCGGTTGTTTCACATAGCGCGCCAGTTGCGCATCACGACTCATCACATCGAGGGTAGCGGCCAGCACCTGCTCGCTGGTGGCGTCGGCTTGGCTGAAGATGCTGCCGAAGTTGTCGTGGGTGACCTTGGCGAAGTGCGCACGATCCTTGGCCTCAACACCCAGCAAGGTGGCGTAGGCGTCCAGCGCTTCACCCTGGCCGATGGCCATGTCTTCGGCGATGGAATCGAGCATACCGTTCATCGCCAGCATGGAGCGGCCGTTGTAGCCCAGCGCGCCACTGGTATCGCAACCATTGGTGCCTGAGGTCATACCGAAGGTGGCATTACCGAAGGTGCCGTTGGTGGTGGTGGCCAGAAAATGCGGGGCTATGCCGCGCTGCCCTTCGAACAACATGTTGCCCCAGCCGCAGCCATTGCCACCCGCAGCGTCGGCAAATGCGCCAACACTGGCCATGCTCAACAGGCCGAAGACCAAACCTTTGCCTAGCAGTCGCTTGCTCATGTCTATCGCTCCGCATTATCGAGTAATGAAAACCACACAAGGAGCTTTGGTGAGACTTAGCCACCTGTCAAACTGATGTGCCTCAGCGGTACCCTGCGACACAGCGGCAAAGCACGGGGCCGCCAGCCTTGGCTATAGTGATGTAAATCCTTCAGGAGTATGGGCATGAGTGAATCAGCCAACGAGCGTCGGCGCTTTCAGCGCATCGCCTTCGACGCCCCCACCGTCATCGCTCAAGGTGAGCGGCAATGGTCGGCAGCTCTGCACGATGTTTCACTCAAGGGCCTGCTGATCAAGACCCCGCGTGACTGGAACGGTGACCCGAACCAGCCCTTCGAAGCCCTTATCGAACTGGGAGACGAAGCCAAGGTAAAGATGGAAGTGGTGCTGACGCGCACCCAGCCGCAGTCCCTCGGCTTCGTCTGCCGCCATATCGATCTGGACTCCATCAGCCACCTACGCCGCCTGGTCGAGCTCAACCTTGGCGATGAACAGCTTCTGGAACGCGAACTGGCAGCGCTGGGCGAAGACGACTAGTGGTCAGTGGCGCAGGCAGGCAGCCTCTGCCTGCTCACGGCGCTGGCGACGCGCCTGAATACGCTGCGCCTCACGACGTGCATCGCGCGACTCGACTGCTTTGGCGTCGAAGTTGAAAGCCCGGGAAAAGAAATCGAAGAACAGGAACATGATGGCATCTCCTTCAGTGGATACGCCTTCATGCTGCGCGCCGATAGCCTGCTACCTATTGATCTCGGTCAGTTTTCGCCCCGCCCCACTCGCGGCAGAACGCCGCATGCGTGGATCGCGGCTGTAGCCCCTCCCACAGCGGACTCCTGACGCCTGCGGGAAGGGCTTTAGCCAGGACTTGGCTTATTCGAATAGCGCATCCAGCGCCTGTTCCAATCGCGTGACAGCAACGATCTGCAGCCCAGGCGGCGCCTCCTTGGGCGCGTTGCCTTTGGGCACGATGGCACGTTTGAAGCCGTGCTTGGCCGCCTCTTTCAGGCGTTCCTGACCACTCGGCACCGGGCGGATCTCGCCAGACAGGCCGATCTCGCCGAACACCAGCAGGTCGTGCTGCAAAGGCCGGTTGCGCAAGCTGGAGATCACCGCCGCCATCAACGCCAGGTCAGACGCCGTTTCCAGCACCTTGACCCCACCAACCACGTTGAGAAACACGTCCTGGTCGTAGGTCGGGATGCCGCCATGGCGATGCAGCACCGCCAGGAGCATGGCCAGACGGTTCTGATCGAGGCCCAGGGTGACGCGGCGGGGGTTGCCCAGATGACTGGTGTCGACCAGCGCCTGCACCTCCACCAGCATCGGTCGCGAGCCTTCCCAGGTGGCCATTACCACACTGCCGGGCACTGCCTCCTGAGCGCGAGTGAGGAAGATCGCCGAGGGGTTGGAGACTTCCTTCAAGCCCTTGTCGGTCATGCCAAACACACCCAGCTCGTTGACCGCGCCGAAACGGTTCTTCACTGCTCGCAGCAGGCGCAGACGACCGTCGGACTCACCCTCGAAATACAGCACGGTATCGACCATGTGCTCTAGCACGCGCGGACCGGCCAGCGCGCCTTCCTTGGTCACGTGGCCGACGAGAAAGATCGCCGTACCACTCTGCTTGGCGAAACGCACCAGCAGCGCCGCACTCTCGCGCACCTGGGCGACACCGCCTGGCGCCGACTGCAACTGCTCGGTGAAGATGGTCTGGATCGAGTCGATCACCATCACCTTGGGTTTTTCCTGGCGCGCGGTGGCGATGATCGTCTCGATGCAGGTCTCGGTCATGACCTTGAGCTTGTCCTGCGGCAGGTCCAGCCGCCGTGCACGCATCGCCACCTGCTGCTGCGACTCCTCGCCAGTAACGTACAAGGCCGGGAAGCGCTGTGCGATGTTGCACAGGGTCTGCAGCAGGATGGTCGACTTGCCGATGCCTGGGTCACCACCGATCAGCACCACCGAGCCATCGACTAGGCCGCCGCCAAGTACACGATCGAGCTCGCCGGAAGCGGTGGAAAAACGCGGAATTTCCTCGACACTGACTTCAGCCAGGGTCTTGATATTGGCCTTGTCGCCGGCCCAGCCTGTGCGACCGCTGGGCGTAGCGCCCTCGACCACGGTTTCCACCAGGGTATTCCAGGCGCCGCACTCGCCACACTGCCCGGCCCACTTGGGAAAGGTGGCGCCACACTCGGTGCAGCCGTACATGCGTTTTGCCTTGGCCATGGGAAAATCGTCCTGCCTGTTGAGCGAAGGCTGGAACGATACCGAACTACTGGATAGATTTACAGACCACCGACACAGACCTTCACCAGGAAACACCATGCAGATCGAACTGCTACCCACCACCGCCGAGCAATTACCGCTGATCCGCAATCTTTATCAGTTCTACTCCTACGACAGCTCGGACTGGGAGCAGGAGGACGTCGAGGTCGATGGTCGTTTCTACATTCATGAAGAACACCTGCAGCGCTATTGGCAGGAGGCGGGCTGGAGCGCCAGCCTGATCCTGGCTGATGGGTTCATCGCCGGTTTTCTGCTGGTCGAGCGCAGCGAACTACCCGCCATCGATGCACCGGAATTCGCCGATTTGTTCATCCTCAAGCGCTACCGCCGACTGGGTATCGGTCGTGCACTGGTGCAGCAGGCGATGGGCGACGGCAGCACCTGGTTGTTGCGCTTCTACCGCCAGGACGAGGTGGCCCTGGCTTTCTGGCAACAGTTGATGAGCGAGTTGCCAAGACCGCCGAGGGCGGTCTGGACGGAAGATGAGGCAGACGGACTGCTGACCTATCTGATCAACCCGCCCGTGCATTGAAAGCGTTTGGCCGTAGGCGCCCGCTTGCGGGCGATCAACCTGCCACAAATATCTCCGGCAAGCCGGCTCCTACGCTCAACCCTTGCAACCGTTGCCACAGCCACAGCACTGCCCGGAGGCACGCTTGAGCTGACGAGCAAGTTCGTCTTTGAGCGCAACACGGTTGAGTTTCAACGCGCTGAGGGTGACGTCATCGAGCAACTCGATACCGTCTTCTATTCGGCAGATGCGCTTGTCCAGCGCTTCATACTCTTCAGCCTGGCGTGAGAACTGTTCATCGCTCTGGCGCAGGCGCTGCAGCTCGTTGCGCAGGTCGGGAAAGTCATGAACCAACGGATGGTGGTCGACGTGCATGATGAAGCCTCTGACAAGAAAGATGGCTCCAGCCTAGCGCTGCACGTCGACCGTTCATTTGATCCGGATCAAGCACTGCCCGCCTTACGCAGCAGATCGGCGATCTCGTCCTTCAGGCCCACACGCTGCAGCTTTAGCCCCTGCAACGTCAGGTCGTCGGCAGCTTCACGGCCGTCCTCTATTTCGTAGATGCGCTTGTCCAGCGCCTCATACTCGCCAGCCAGGCGAGGGAAGTGTGGGTCACTTTGCATCAGCTTGCGCATGGTATCGCCTTGCTGAGGGAATTCGCGGGTCAACGGGTGATGTTCAAGCGGCATGGAGGACCTCCCCAAAGAGTGTCCCTTTAGCCTAGTCGAAGCTGGGCCGCGTGCCGCCAAAGAGCGATCAGCAAGCCAGCCGTCAGTCGACGAGCACTGCCTGTGCCCGCACTCCGAAATGAAATGTTGCAGCTTTTCTGCTTTTCCTACCGCTCTTGCGCTAAATTCATCGGCCCTTGGCTACTTATCCCCCTACATGACACTCCTGATAGCGTTCGCTGTCCTCTCCATTCTGGTTTCGTTCATCTGCTCCATCCTCGAAGCCGCCCTGCTCTCCCTCACGCCCAGTTACATCGCTCAGCAGAAGGTCGAAAAACCTCAGCTGTACGAAAGGCTGAAAGAGCTCAAAGACAAGATCGACCAGCCGCTGGCGGCCATCCTGACTCTCAATACCGTGGCGCACACCGTTGGCGCGACCGGTGTCGGTGCGCAGGTGGCAATCGTCTTCGGCGACGGTTACCTGAGTATCGCCTCGGCGGTCATGACCCTGCTGATTCTGGTGCTCTCGGAGATTCTGCCGAAGACCATCGGCGCTCGTTACTGGCGCGCCCTGGCCCCCTTCCTGCCGAGCCTGCTGCGGGCGATGATCCTGCTGCTCAAGCCGTTCATCGTGCTATCTGACCTGATCATGCGCCTGTTTGGCGGCAAGGAGCCGGAGCACGACATTCGCCAGGAAATCAAAGCGCTGACCCTGCTCGGCCGCGAGGTGGGCAAACTCGACGAAGACGAGCATCGAGTGATCAGCAACATCCTCGACCTGCACGAGATTCGTCTGCGCGACATCATGACGCCACGCATCGTCTGCGAGTCGGCCGCACCGGATGAATCGATCGCCGCGTTCAAAACCCGTGCCCGCGAGAGCCAGTTCTCCCGCTACCCGGTGATCGGCGAGGATGAGTCGCCGCTGGGCGTGGTGTTCCGTTATGACGCCCTGGCCGCCGAGAACGACGCCGAACCGATCACCCAGATCATGAAGCCGCTCAAGGTCGTGTCGGAAAGCATGAACGTGGAAAACCTGATGACCCTGCTGATGCAGGAGCGTCAGCACATGTGCCTGGTGTATGACGAATTCGGTAGCTGGCGCGGCCTGGTGACGCTGGAAGACATCATGGAAACCATCATCGGCAAGCCGATCCTCGACGAGACCGACGACATCCCCAACATGCGCCGCTTCGCCAAGCGCCGCTGGGAGCACCGACTCAAGGCGATCCGCGAAGACTGATCACCAGTAGTTTTCGACTGCCACCTGACCCGGCCGCCGGGTCAGGCTCAGGTTCAGACCACGCGCCTTCAGGCGTTGACGAATGTCGTCGATCATCTGCGGGTTGCCGCAGATCATCACTCGCGAACGCTCAGGCGTCAGCTCAAGCCCGGCGGCCCGCTCCAGCTCGCCGCTGTCGAGCAGCTCGGTGATGCGCGAGCTCAGACAATCCGGCGCCTGCTCACGGGTGACCACCGGCAGGTAGGTGAGCCTGTCAGCGAACTCGGCCAGGTGCTCCAGCTTGGCAAGCCCCCGGATCAGCGACTGGTAAGCCAGCTCGGCAGAAGTTCTTGCGCTGTACACCAGCACGATGCGCGCGAAGCGCTGCCACACCTCGAAGTCCTGCAGGATCGACAGGAACGGTGCGATGCCGGTGCCACTACCCAGCAGCCAGAGGTCACGGCCGTCGACGAAGCGGTCCAGGGTCAGGTAGCCGGTCGCCATCTTCTCCACCAGCACGCTGTCGCCGACGCGCAGTCGACTCAGCTCACTGGTGAATTCGCCACCCGGCACCACGATGGAGAAGAACTCGAGAAACTCGTCATGTGGCGCGGACACCAGCGAATAGGCGCGCCAAACCACAGTGCCATCGGTTTTCTCCACGCCCAGGCGCACGAACTGCCCGGCGCGGAAACGAAAGCCCGGGTCACGGGTAGTGCGCAGGGTAAACAGACTCTGCGTCAAGGCGCGTACCTCGAGCAGCGTCTGACGGGTGAACTTGTCTTCGCTGACGGTCATAATCGCCCCCTTCATTGAATACCTGTCCAGTCTGGCGCAATCGGCCAGCGACAAACACCGAAGGTTTGCATGCCTACTCTCGAAACTCCCTTCGCCAGCCTAGAACTGCAGCGTCAACCGCACCAGGCGAACGAGCCGCTCCAAGCCTTCGACGCCGCCGACGAATACCTGCTCCATCATCTTCATGAGCATGGCATCGCACCAAGCAGCCGGGGGCTGCTGCTCAACGACAGCTTCGGCGCCCTCGCCTGCTCGCTGGCCGGACGCTGCCATGTGACCAGCAGCGGTGACTCGCACCTAGGCTTTCTCGCCTTGCAGAAGAACCTCGCCAGCAATGGCCTGAGTGGCGATACGGTGACCTTTCTGCCGAGCTGCGAAACGCCGCAAGGGCCGTTCGACTGGATACTGATCCGCGTGCCGAAGACCCTGGCGTTGCTCGAGGAGCAACTGATCCGTCTGCACGGCCAGTTGGCACCGAATGCTCGTGTGGTGGCTGGGGCAATGATCAAACACCTGCCGCGCGCCGCCGGTGATCTGCTGGAGCAATACATAGGCCCGGTGCAAGCCTCGCTAGCCGTGAAGAAAGCCCGGCTGCTCGTAGCCACGCCTGAAACCAAGGCGGCGCCGCACTCGCCCTACCCCACTCGCTACCACCTGGATAAACCGGCGCTGGAGTTGATCAACCACGCCAATGTGTTCTGCCGCGACGGTCTGGATATCGGTACACGCGCCTTTCTTCCGCATCTGCCACGCCACCTCGGCCGCGTCCGCGTCGCCGATCTGGGTTGTGGTAACGGCGTGCTCGGCATCGCCTATGCCCTGGGCAGCCCACAAGCGGAGCTGACGCTGGTGGACGAGTCGTACATGGCCGTGCAATCGGCGCAGGAGAACTGGCAGGCGGCACTTGGTGAGAGACCGGTAACCATACGCGCTGGCGATGGCCTGGCCGAGCAGCCGGCTGACTCGCTGGATATGGTGCTGTGCAATCCGCCCTTCCATCAGCAGCAGGTGGTCGGTGACTTCCTCGCCTGGCGTATGTTCCAGCAAGCCCGCGCGGCGCTGGTCGCTGGCGGTGAACTGTGGATAGTCGGCAACCGCCACCTGGGCTACCACGCCAAGCTGGCGCGGCTGTTCCGTGGCGTCGAGCAGGTGGCGGCCAATCCAAAGTTCGTGGTGCTCAAGGCGAGTAAGTGACCCGTTGATTGTAACGGCCGAAAAGTATCACTAAAGTGGCACTTTCATCTGCGCAGCGGGCACCGTCCATGAAAGTCGAGTTGGTCACCAACCTGAAGCGGCAAGCCACCAAGATTCTGGCCGACCTTCACGAGTCCAAAGAGCCCGTACTGATCACCGAGCATGGAATGCCCTCGGCTTATCTGGTGGATGTCGATGATTACCAGTTCATGCAGAAGCGTCTTGCCCTTCTAGATGCCCTGGCTCGCGGTGAACGTGCCGTTATCGAAGGCTGCACCGTGAACCATGAGCAGGCCAAGGAAAGGCTGAGCAAATGGCTGAAATAGTCTGGACGAACACTGCCATCGAGCAACTCGACGATCTAGCGCAATACATCGCCCTCGACAAACCAGATGCCGCGCGAGCGTTGGTCAGGAGGGCCGTTGAAACGGTTTCACGGCTAGCGGATTTCCCCCTGTCGGGCCGTGTTCCGGATGAGCTTCCGCACTCGGTGTACCGCGAAATCGTCGTCCCGCCCTGCCGAATTTTCTACCGCTATACAGACACAACGGTTTTCATCATTTACATCATGCGAGAGGAGCGCGTGCTACGCGCCCACATGCTCGAGTGATCGTCATAACGTCAGAGTAAACCGCGACAGCAGCGCGCCCGGCAAAGCCATCGAGCCGGTCTGCCTGGCGCCGTAGGTCCCGCCCGGCAGCAGCAGCTCCGGCTCGCGGGTCAGGGCTTCCAGCTGCAGGCCGAGGAAGTCGAACAGCGAATCGTCAAAACGCATGGTGTCGACTGGCGCCTGGATCTGCCCATCCTCGACCCAGAAGGTGGCGAAGCGGGTCATGCCAGTCAGGCGTGCCGCGGGCAGGTCGGAGAAATTGCCGTACCACAGGTTACCGATATACAGCCCGGTGCCAAGCCGTTGCAGCACGTCCTGCTCATCCAGCTCACCGCCATGCATCTGCAAGGACAGCGGGTATTCGCCGCTGCACGCGCCATTGGCGATCAGGCCATATTCCGCGGCACTGCGCGAGCTGACCAAGCGCTCGCCGGGTCGCCCCTGGCTGATCAGGCGCAACGGCCGACGCGGCCCTTCTGCGGTAAAGGCCGGCGCCAGGCCGCCTTCGATGCGCTCGTCCATGGTCACCAACGAGCTGAGTTCGGATTTACCGCTGAACAACCGCTGCAACGGGCTGCCACCCGACGCCAGCGCCTGGGCGCCGAAGCCCCAGCAGCACAGGCTGACCAGTTCTTCCAGCGCAGCCGGTGCCAGGTAGGCGCGATACCCCCCCGGCTGCAGCGCCTTCGCCGGCCGACCGAGAAATTCCAGCTGTTGTCGCGCGCGGTCCAGCTTGCGGGCGAACGCCTGGGCGTCCCACTGCTCACCGGCATAGGCGCTTTTCACTGCCTGACCGTTGCCGTGAAACAGGCTGAATTCGAAGTTGAAACTGCTCGCGGCGTACCAGCCGAATGCGCCCCAGGAACTGGCGAACCCCTGGTACTGCGGCCCCACGGCCAGAAAGCCGACCAGATCCAGAGCAGCAGCCGCAGCGACGATCTGCTGCGCCATGACCGCACTGTCGAGCGAACCTGCTTCACTCGCCACCTCGCTGCGCCAAGCCTCACGGTTCAAGCGCAGATAAGGGTCATCACTCAAGTTTGGCAGCACGCCTCGCAGGCGCTGCACTATCTGCTGCAGACGCGGCAGATCCTCGTCGAGCACACCGCTGAGTGCCAGTTTACTCTCGGCATGTCGCTGCCCCTGGTACAGAGACAGGGTGACGTAGACCTGCTGCACATCGCCGGCCTGGCGCACTTGCCCCTGATTGAACCGGATGAAGCTGGACACCTCGGCGCCATAGGCCAGGGTGAAACCCTCCTCGCCCACGACTTGCGCCTGCAGATGTTCGAGCAACGCGCTGAAATGCTGACGTGCATCCATCAGGCCGCCCCTCCGAAAACGTCGATATCGGCGAATACGCAGGCTGGCGTAGCGTGCCCCACGCGAATCACCTGGTTGGGCTCACCCTTGCCGCAATAGGGTGTGCCCATCACCTCGAAGGTGCTGGTATCCCCCACCGCGCGCAGATTGCGCCAGAACCGCGAACTGATGCCTCGGTAGTTAGGGTTCTTCACCACGCCCTTGAGCTCACCGTTTTCGATCAACTGGCCCCACTCGCAGCCGAACTGGAATTTGTTGCGCGCGTCGTCGATCGACCAGGAGCGGTTGTTACTCATCAGAATCCCGCGTTCGATACCGCCGATCAATTCGGCCAGTGGCTGATCGCCTGGCTCCAGATTGAGATTGGCCATACGGTCGATGGGCGGCCGGTTCCAGCTGCAGGCCCGGCTGTTGGCCACGCCTGGCAAGCCGCTGCGCCATTGCGACAGCGCGCCGCCGAGCGGACGCTGAAGGATGCCGTCTCGGATCAGTAGCTGCCGTTCGGCCGGCGTGCCGTCATCGTCATGGCGGTAGCTGGACAACTCTCCAGGCACATCCGGATCGAAGCTGACATTGAGCAGCGGCGAGCCATATTGGTAATGCCCGAAATCGCTCTGGCGGATAAAGCTGGTGCCGGCGAAATTGCGCTCGTCACCGAGAATGCGGTCCAGCTCCAGCGGATGGCCGATGGACTCGTGAATCTGCAGAATCATCTGGTCCGGCATCAACAGCAGGTCACGCGAACCGTTCGGGGTGTTCGGCGCCAGCAACAGTTGCAATGCTTCGTCGGCGATGCGCGCGGCGCTGCCGATCACCCCCAACTGCTGCAACACCTCGGCGCCGCCCTGGCGCGCCAGATGCGTGCCGCCGAAGCTGCGGCTCTGGCTGTCGTGTTCGTCGCTGGCGGTAACGCCCACCTGCGGGAACACATAGCGCTGGGCACGCCGCAGGCAGGCGCCCGCGCTGTTGAGAAATATCTGCTCATGGTAGGTGAACGTCAGCCCGACATGGCTATCGACCAGACGCGCATCCTGGGGAATCAATGCCGACTCTGCCATCAACAGTTCGAACCAGTGGGCAGCCCCCGCCAACGGCTGTTCGTAGCCTGGCATCACATCGTCGCTGTGCTCGGTGGGGTACGGCAGGCTGCCGAGATCCAGCAGGTTATGCCCAGCCAAGGTGCGTGCCATCTGCTCGGCGTGCTCCAGTGCAGCCTGCAAGCCAGCCTGACTGAGATCGCTGGTGGCCGCATAGGCTTCGACACCGGCGATACGCACTGTGAGCATGGCACCAGTATCGTCGACGAAGGAAGGCGCCTGCGCCACACGCCGCCGCACCCAGTAGGATTCCCTGCTCTCGCGCACATGGCGCAGCGACCAGTAGTCGGCAGTGGATTTCAGCGCGGCGAAGCGGCGTTGCAGGGTATCGCTGAGGGCGAACATCGAGCCTCCTTGGCGTGCGAACAAAGGAGGCCAGTATGGGAACAAGCACGCGCCGGGATCAACCGCGTGCTCAGCCCGGCGTCCCCAACCCCGCCGCGCTCATGAACTGGCGCAGCAGCCAGGCCACGATGCCCAGCGCGGTGACGCTGCAGGCCCAGATCAGCACCAGCCAACCCAGACGCTGCCACAGCGGTTTTTTATCCTGCTCGACCTTGGTCATTTCACGCCCCTCAGTGGTAGCCATCATCCACCGTCACCTTGCCGCGGAACACGTAATAGCTCCAGGCGGTGTACATGAGAATGAAGGGGATGATGAACAACGCGCCCACCAGCATGAAGCCCTGGCTCTGCGGCGGTGCGGCTGCCTCCCAGATGCTGATCGACGGCGGAATCACGTTCGGCCACAGGCTGATGCCCAGGCCGCTGTAGCCGAGGAAGATCAGCGCCAGAGTTAGCAGAAATGGCGAGTAGTTGCGGTTGTTGGCCACCGAGCGCAGCAGTGCGTATGTGCACAGCAGCACCAATACTGGCACCGGCATGAACCAGAACAGGTTCGGCAGGCTGAACCAACGCTCGGCGATCGCCGGGTGCTCGAACGGTGTCCACAGACTGACGATGCCGGTCACCGCCAGCACCACGAACACCAGTGGCCGCGCCATGTCATGCATCTGCTGTTGCAGGCGACCTTCGGTTTTCATGATCAGCCAGGTGCAGCCAAGCAGCGCATAGGCAACGATCAGGGCCAGGCCGCAGAACACCGAGAAGGGTGTCAGCCAGTCGAAGGCACCGCCGGCGAAACTGCGATTGACCACCTCGAAACCGTCGATATAGGCGCCCAGTGCCACGCCCTGGAAGAAGGTGGCAGTCAGCGAGCCGCCGATGAAGGCCTTATCCCACAGATGGCGCTTGGCGGCCTTGGCCTTGAAGCGAAACTCGAAGGCCACACCACGGAAGATCAGCCCCAGAAGCATCAGGATCAGCGGCAGATAAAGCGCGTCGAGTACCACCGCATAGGCCAGCGGGAAGGCGCCGAACAGGCCGGCACCGCCGAGTACCAGCCAGGTCTCGTTGCCGTCCCAGACCGGTGCGACGGTGTTCATCATCACGTCGCGCTCGCCGTCGTCACGGACGAAGGGAAAGAGGATGCCGATACCCAGATCGAAGCCATCCATCACCACGTACATCATTACGCCAAAGGCGATGATCACCGCCCAGATCAGCGGAAGGTCGATACCCATGTTCAGCTCCTCTCCGGCAAGGTGTCGGTTTCACCATCTTCCAGGCCTTCTTCAGCCGCCGACAGCGGACGCGCTGGCGTACGCGGCTGGCCTGGCCCACCTTCGGACGTTTCCTTGCCCTCGTCGATCTTCGGCCCCTTGCGCACCAGGCGCAGCATGTAGCCGATCCCCGCACCGAACAGCACGAAATAAACCACCACGAACAGCGCCAGGGTAAAGCCCAACTGCGCCGCGCTATGCCCTGACGAAGCATCGGCGGTACGCATCAGTCCATGGATGATCCACGGCTGACGGCCGATCTCGGTGGTGTACCAGCCGGCGAGGATGGCGATGATCCCGCTCGGCCCCATCCACACCGCCAGGTGCAGGAACGGCCTGCAGGTGTACAGCCGCTCGCCGCGGCGCAGCCAGGTGCCCCACAGGCCGGTGAGGATCATCATCAGGCCCATGGCGACCATGATGCGGAAGGTCCAGAACACGATAGTGGAATTGGCCCGATCTTCCGGCGGGAAGTCCTTCAGGGCCGGCACCTGTTTATCCAGGCTGTGGGTCAGGATCAGGCTACCGAGCGCCGGGATTTCCACCTTGAAGCGGGTTTCCTCACGCTGCATGTCCGGCCAGCCGAAGAGGATCAGCGGGGTCGGCTCGTCGCCGATGTTCTCCCAGTGGCCCTCGATGGCGGCGATCTTCGCCGGTTGGTACTTGAGCGTGTTGAGGCCATGCAGGTCACCGATGAAGGCCTGTACCGGTGCCACCAGCAGGGCCATCCACAGCGCCATCGACAGCATCTTGCGGATCGCCGGGTTGTCACGCCCGCGCAGCAGGTGCCAGGCCGCCGAAGCGCCGACGAAGAAGGCGGTGGCAAGGAACGCCGCGGTCGCCATATGCGCCAGGCGATAAGGGAACGACGGGTTGAACACCACGGCGAACCAGTCCACCGGGATCACCCGGCCATCGATGATCTCAAAGCCCTGCGGCGTGTGCATCCAGCTGTTGGAGGCAAGAATCCAGAAGGTCGAGATCAGCGTGCCGATGGCCACCATCACCGTGGAGAAGAAGTGCAGGCCAGGCCCGACGCGGTTCCAGCCGAACAGCATGACGCCGAGGAATCCCGCTTCGAGGAAGAACGCGGTGAGCACTTCGTAGGTCAGCAGCGGCCCGGTGACCGCCCCGGCAAAGTCGGAGAAGGCACTCCAGTTGGTGCCGAACTGATAGGCCATGACCAGGCCGGAGACCACGCCCATGCCGAAGTTGACTGCGAAGATCTTCGACCAGAAGTGGTAGAGATCGCGGTACAGCGTATTGCTGGTCTTCAACCAAAGACCTTCGAGCACCGCCAGGTAGCTGGCCAAACCAATGGTGATGGCCGGGAAGACGATGTGGAAAGAAATGGTGAAGGCAAACTGGATTCGGGCGAGATCAAGCGCCTCTAGGCCGAACATGTCACATCCTCATTCAGGGTTATTTCGGCCCCAGCACGCAAGCCGATCCATAGACTCCAGGTCTTGGAGTCAAACGAACTGAAATTGTTCTTATGGAAATGGAATGCAGCCGAGAAGCTGCTGAGTAAAGCGCGAAAAGGCGTACTGATCTGGATCAATGCGCACTAAAAGACTAGCCGCTAAAGGCATAACCGGCGCTGTGGTGATTTGCCGCGCGACAGGCCACCGCAGCGTTCGCAGAGAACAGCACGCTGCGAGCGCTTGTCGCGGCTGAAGCCCCTCCTACAGGCCTGCGGCGCGCAAAAAAAGGGCGGCCACGCGCTACGCGGGCCGCCCGAATCACGGAGTTGCTTACATCGAGTGATCGCGATGACTTGCGACCACCCGTATTGGATTACCGCTCGAGGATTGCAGTCACACCCTGACCGCCTGCCGCGCAGATGGAGATCAGACCGCGCCCCTCACCGGCCACCGACAGCAGCTTGGCCAGGTTGACGACGATGCGTCCGCCAGTGGCCGCGAACGGGTGGCCGGCAGCCAGCGAACTGCCCTTGACGTTCATCTTGCTGCGGTCGATGGTCCCCAGTGCGGCGTCCAAACCCAGGCGCTCCTTGCAGTACTCGGCGTCCTCCCAGGCCTTGAGCGTGCACAGCACCTGAGCGGCGAAGGCCTCGTGGATCTCGTAGTAGTCGAAGTCCTGCAGGGTCAGGCCGTTGCGCGCCAGCAGGCGTGGCACCGCATAGACCGGTGCCATCAGCAGGCCCTCCTTGCCCTGGACGAAATCCACCGCCGCCGCCTCGCCGTCGCGCAGGTAGGCCAGCACCGGCAGGCCACGAGCCTTGGCCCATTCCTCGCTGGCCAGCAGCACCAGCGAGGCGCCATCGGTCAGCGGCGTGGAATTGGCCGGGGTCAGCGTGCCGCGCGGTCCGCGTTCGAAGCAGGGTTTGAGGGTCGCGAGTTTCTCCGCACTGATGTCCGGGCGCAGATTCTGGTCGCGGGTCAGACCGAGAAACGGCGTCATCAGGTCATCGTGCCAACCCTCGGCGTAGGCCGCCGCGAGCTTCTGGTGACTGGCCAGTGCCAGCTGATCCTGCTCGTCACGCGGGATGGCCCAGCGCTGCGCCATCAGCTCGCAATGCTCGCCCATCGACAAGCCGGTGCGCGGCTCGCCATTGCGTGGAATGTGCGGCGCCAGGTGGCGCGGGCGAATCTTCAGCAGACTCTTGATCTTGTCGCCGGTGCCCTTGCTGCGATTGGCTTCCAGCAGAATCTGCCGTAGCCCCTCGTTGACGCCGATGGGCGCGTCGGAGGTGGTATCGACGCCACCAGCGATGCCGCAGTCGATCTGCCCAAGAGCGATCTTGTTGGCCACCAGAATCGCCGCCTCCAGGCCGGTGCCGCAGGCCTGCTGCAGGTCGTAGGCCGGCGTCTCCGGCGCCAGGCGCGAGCCCAGCACGCATTCACGGGTCAGGTTGAAGTCCCGCGAGTGCTTGAGCACAGCCCCGGCCACCACCTCACCGAGGCGCTCGCCATGCAGATTGAAGCGCTCCACCAGCCCTTCAAGGGCGCTGGTCAGCATTTCCTGATTGCTCGCCCTGGCGTAGACGGTGTTGGAACGCGCGAACGGGATACGGTTGCCGCCTACGATGGCGACCCGGCGCAACTGGGTCATGTGGACTCCTTGCTGGTCGAGAAATCGAAGAAACCTGTGGCGAACTATTGCCCGTCAGCCGGTTCCCAGAAACATGAGACGTATAATCTGTTCACGATCTCGCGAGCTAGAGCCCTACAAGGCAAAAACAGGCGAGGACGCGCAGTTTACGAGCTGTAAATGAGCAGTCCGAGGCTGTTTTTAACGCAGTAGGGCCGACGCGCAGCAGATCGTGAGCAGGTTCTGACACTTTAGCCCTATGGTCGTACAGGCTAAACCTTGAATAGCCGCGAACATTGCCCGCCTCGCCGGCGCGTGAGGCAACAGAGTCAATTGCGCTTTGCCGACTGCCGCGTACAGTGACACGACTTTCGATTCGCCCGCAGGAGCCCTTCATGTCTGATCGTTACCTCGCCTTCGCCAATTCATCCACCGGCCGCCGCCTGGTTGGCGCCCTCGGTCTGCCGGCGCCTGTGCGCCTGGAACGCTGGATGGCCGGCCGCGTACGACCGATCGACGGGGCCCTGCTGTTCGGCGGTGAAGGCGAACTGGTCAAGGCAATCCAGCCTTTTGCCAGCAAGCTCACGGATCAGTTGTTCGCCGCGCGCGACGGCCAGTTCGACCTGCCCCGCTGGACCGCCGAGCACGGCCCCAAGCTCAAGGCGTTGGTCTTCGACGCCAGCCACCTGACCCGTTTCGAGCAGTTGATCGAGCTACGCGACTTCTTCCAGCCCGCCTTGAAGGGGCTGGCCAACAGCCCTCGTGTAGTAGTGCTGGGGCGTGCGCCCGAGTCGCTCAAAGACCCAATCGCCGCCAGCGTGCAGCGCTCACTGGAGGGCTTTACCCGCTCTCTGGGCAAGGAAATTCGTCGCGGCGGGAGCGTGCAGTTGCTGTATGTCGGCAAAGGTGGCGAGCAGCAACTGGAAGGCGCGTTGCGCTTCTTCCTCTCGCCGAAGAGCGCTTACGTTTCCGGCCAGGTGCTGCGGCTCGGCGCCTGCAGTGAACAGGTCAGGGACTGGACACGCCCGCTGGCCGGCAAGAAAGCGCTGGTCACCGGGGCCTCGCGCGGCATCGGCGCCTCCATCGCCGAAGTGCTCGCCCGTGACGGCGCCGAGGTGGTGCTGCTCGATGTGCCCCAGGCAGCCGATGCGCTGCAGGCGCTGGCGGCGCGCCTGGGTGGACGCGCCGTGACCCTGGATATCTGCGCCGAAGATGCGCCGCAGCGCCTGGTAGAAGCCCTGCCCGACGGCCTCGACATCGTCGTGCACAACGCCGGCATCACCCGCGACAAGACCCTGGCGAAGATGAGCGACGCCTTCTGGAACTCGGTGATCGACGTCAACCTCAAGGCGCCGCAAGTACTGACCCAAGCGCTGCTGGACGCCGACAAGCTGCACGACAACGGCCGCGTGGTGCTGATCGCCTCGATCAGCGGCATCGCCGGCAATATGGGTCAAACCAACTACGCGGTGAGCAAGGCCGGCGTGATCGGCCTGGCTCAGGCCTGGGCGCCGACCCTGGCGAAGAAAGGCATCAGCATCAACGCGGTGGCCCCTGGCTTCATCGAAACCCAGATGACCGCCGCCATTCCGCTGGGTATCCGCGAAGCCGGACGCCGGATGAACTCGATGAGCCAGGGCGGCCTGCCGCAAGACGTCGCCGAAGCCGTGGCCTGGTTCGCCCAGCCGGGCTCGGGCGCAGTGACTGCGCAGGTGCTGCGCGTGTGCGGGCAAAGTTTGTTGGGGGCTTGAGACCGTTGCGATGATGGGCTGAAGCGGATCGCCGCCCGGCCCAACCTACTACCAGGGCGATTCGTGTAGGGTGCGCCGCGCGCACCGAGGTCAACCATTCATCCGGCGGATGCGTGGTGCGCACGGCGCACCCTACGACTTCAGGCTTTGCCGCGCTTGCGAAATTCCACTGGCGTTTCCCCGACCCAGCGCTTGAACGCGCGGTAAAAGGTGCTCGGCTCGGAGAAGCCGGTGCGTTCGACGATCACTTCGATACGCTCGTCGGTCTTGAGCAACAGTTCCTTGGCCAGGCGGCAGCGGTAATCGGTGATCAGGTCGTTGAAGCGAACCCCGGCCATGGCCAGGCGCTCGCGCAAGCGCCGTGCCGGCATGTTCAAGCGCGCCGCCACCTGCTCCAGGGTGGCGCCGCCATCGACCAGCAGTTCGGCAATCAGCTCGCGCACCTGGCGCACCAGGTCCAGCCTCTCCACTTCCGCCAACTGCCGCCGCGCCAGCGACTCGTGCATGCGCAGCAATTCCGGGGCGGCGTGGCGCGAGGCCTTGTCCAGCACTGCAGCGTCGAACAGCAGCGCACAATCCTCGGCGCCCAGACTTACCGGGCAACCATAGACAGCCTGGTAGCGCTCAGCAGGCGCGCCCTCGGCATGCATGAAGCGCACTTCACGCGGGCGGAAATCGTTTTCGGTCAATGCCGCGAACAGGCGGATCACCGCCCCTGCCAGCATCTCCGGAAAGTGCCGCGGCGTATCGGCTTCCAGTCCCAGGGTCAGCACGGCCACGTCGCCTTCCACGTCCAGGCGCGCGCTGAGGGTGTCGGAGAGCAGGCGCACATAGCGCAGCGCGTGGCGCAGGCCAACGCCAAAGGTTTCGCTGGAGAGAAACAGATATTCCAGCAGCAGGCCATGGAAGGCGGGCAGGTGCTGGGCCAGGTACAGCCCGACATGCTCCTCGCCACACTCTTCGCTGGCGGCCTTCCAGAATGGCGCCTGGGCGGCATGAGGAAAGCGGCCAGCCGGCAGCCCACCAGGCGGCAGGCCAACGCGCACCAGCACGCGGTCAGGATCGGTTCCGCTGGCACGCAGGGCATCGCTTACCGGGCGCATCAGCGCCACATCGTCGGTCAGATCACGCATGATTCCTGCTGTTCTTCTTATTAGTGAGCGTTTTTCGTGAGCGGAGCCATCTTAGGGTCAGCGAGCCACCGCGCGCAAACCGCGTCGCACGTCGGATTGACTGGCCTGCACACACGCTGGGCAGAACAGCCAATGCCAGTGTGGGTCTGAGGGTTAAGCTGCTGTCATTCATTCGCCAAGGAGTTCGCCAATGGCCATCGACTGGCTCGACCTCGATACACCACCGGCCCTGCCCGGCCTGTTCCTGCGCGCAGCCCTGCGCCGCAAGGTGACAGGCCGCCAGCTACCCAATATCGGCCTGCGCTGCCGCGTGGACGTGGACCCGAAACACCTGGCGCGCTATCGCCAGGTCTGCGCCATCGCAGACAGTCCCTACCTGCCACCGGTCTATCCGCATGTGCTGGCTTTCGGTTTGCAGATGCAATTGCTCACCGACCGCCGCTTTCCGTTCCCGCTGCTGGGCCTGGTGCATCTGGAGAACCGTATCCGCGTATTGCGCCCAATGGGCGGGCTGGGGCCGTTCCAGGTCAGCGTGCAGGTGACCGACCTGCAGCCGCACGACAAAGGCGCCACGTTCAGCCTGATCACCCGCCTGGAAGATCAGCTCGGCCTGCTCTGGGAAGGTGACAGCCGCATTCTCTGCCGCGCTCTACGTCTCGACGGCCAGGCGCCGCTACGCGCCGAACAGCCGCCGCTGGAGCTGACGCCACTGGCCGACTGGGCCGCCCCTGCCGATACAGGCCGGCGTTACGCTCGCGTGGCCGGCGACTACAACCCGATCCACCTCTACGCCGTAACGGCACGTCTGTTCGGTTTCCCACGCGCCATCGCTCATGGCCTGTGGAACAAGGCGCGCAGCCTCGCGGCCTTGCACGCCCACCTGCCGCAGGCCGGCTACGCCGTGGACGTACGCTTCCAGAAGCCCGTGCTGCTGCCCACCCAGGTTGCCCTGCAAGCCAGCGTGCCTGGCGCCAGCGGCCAGTTCCGCCTGATCAGCGAAGGCGACACCCCGCATATGGCTGGGAGCTGGCAGCCGCTGGAAAATTGATCTCCTACATGTGAATAAGCGCGCAGGACATCTTGCAGCACGCTCCGTTCGAGCCGAAGCTATGCGGCTCGAACGGAGCCACACCATGAACCTCGCTGAACTCACCGCCCGCATGCACGCCATTCGCGATCACAACGATTGGCGCCGTTACCAGAGCCCGAAGAACCTGGCCATGGCCGCCAGCGTGGAAATGGCCGAGCTGGTGGAGATCTTCCAGTGGCTGAGCGAAGAGCAGTCGCGCCAGCTGTCTGCCGACCAGCTCGCCCACGCTGGGCAGGAAGTAGCCGACGTGGTGCTCTATCTGCTGCAACTGTGCAGTGAACTAGGCCTGGACATGAACCAGGCGGTGCTAGACAAGCTCGCCGACAACGAACGGCGCTTCCTCAAATGAGCGACCGCCACTTCGATGAACTCGCCACCCGCTTCGCCGAGAAGATCTATGGCGGCGCCAAGGGTGCCATCCGCCTCGCCGTGCTGCAGGCTGATCTCGCTGAAGCGCTACCGGATCGCCCGCTGCGCGTGCTGGACGTCGGCGCCGGCCTGGGCCACATGAGCCTGTGGCTGGCCCAACGCGGCCATCAGATCACCCTCGCCGAGCCCGCAGAGCCCATGCTCGAAGGTGCTCGGCAGCGCTTCGCCGAGGCAGGCCAGAATGCCACTTTCCTCCAGGCACCCTGGCAGGATCTGCTCGGCCAGTTACAGGAGCCCTTCGATCTGGTGCTGTGCCACGCCGTGCTGGAGTGGCTGGCCGAGCCGGCGGCCATTCTGCCGGTGCTGCATCAGCTCACGGCCAAGGACGGTTGGTTGTCGCTGGCCTTCTACAACAAGGACGCGCTGATCTACCGCAACCTGCTCAAGGGGCATTTCCGCAAACTGCGCAAGGAACACTTCGCCGGCGAGAAACAGAGCCTGACACCACAGCAGCCGGTCGACCCGCGCGAGCTGAGCACGCAACTCGCCGCCGACTGGCAGGTCGAAAGCCGCAGCGGCGTACGCGTATTCCACGACTACATGCCGCAGCAATTCCAGGCCAAAGCCGAACTGATCGACCTGCTGGAAATGGAGCTGGCGCACCGCCGCCATCCCAGCTTCGAGGGGCTCGGCCGCTACCTGCACTGGATCTGCCGACCACGCTGAGCGCGTTGGACGAAGCTGGCAGGCCGGCGTAGCCTGAAACCATCGGGGATGCCGCACGCGACCACGGAGACGACCATGCGCACCGCCATAGCCCTATTCATCTTGCCGCTGCTGGCCGCCTGCCAAAGCAAGAACCCTTACCAGGCCGAGTCGCTACCCATGCCACCGGCGCCGCCCGAAGCGGCCACCACCTTCGACCGCAGCGCCTACCCTGCCGCGCCGCGTGACTACGGCCGCTACCGCAGCTGGAGCTGGCTGGATGGCCGCGCGCCTGGCGGCGATCAGTTGGCCGACAGCGTCAGCGCCGGCCTCGACCAGTATGGCCTGCGCCCGGCGCTCAATGGCCCAGGCGACGTGCTGGTCAGCGCCCGTATCAGCCAGGAAACCCGTCTTCGCCAGTATCAGGACAACGTCGGTGGCTACTACGGCACCGGCAGCCACTGGGACCGCCGCTACGGCGCCTACGGCAGCGCCCCCATCGTGCGCACCTACGAACAGAAAGTGGCCGTGGTGCGCATCGAACTGATCGACCCACGCGACCACCAGGTGGTCTGGTCAGGCAGCGGCGAAGCCGTGGCCGGCAAGGACCAGGCGGCGCAGGCCGATGCCATGCGTGCGGCCATCCGCAGCGCGCTGAACGGCTACCCACCCTATTGATCGACAGCCCTGGAGAGCACCATGCGTAACCTGTCCTACCTGATCGCGGCACTGCTCCTGAGCGGCTGCGCCAGCGTCAGCCTGGAGCGCGACTTCGATCCCAGTCGCGACTTCGGCGCCTACCGCAGCTGGAGCTGGATGGACGACAAGCTCGCCTACCAACCCGACGACGCACGCCTGAAGAGCGACATCACCGAAGCGCGAATCAGCCAGGCCGTCGCCGAGCAGCTCGAGCAACGCGGCCTGCGCCAAGCAGCTGACGGCAAGGGCGACCTGAAAGTGCAGAGCGTGCTGATCGTCGACGAGCGTCAGGACCAGATCACCACCCAGTACGGCGGTGGCTGGGGCGGCTATTGGGGAGGTTACTGGGGCGGCCCGGCCTTCACCGAAACGCGCCGTGTGGACTACAAGGTCGCGACGCTGCAGATCGACTTGTACGACGGCAAAGACGGCAAACTGGTCTGGCGCGGCAGCGGTGAACAGGTCATGCGCAGCCAGCCACCGACACCGATCGAGCGCGAGCGGGCGATCCGTGAAACCGTCACCCAGGTGCTCTCGCAGTATCCACCGCGCTAAACAAGGACCGCCCCGTTTGAACGCAAACCTGCAACACCGCCCGGCCACGGCCACCGACCTCGGTGACGTGGTCGGCTTCCCGCAGAATGTCGATGAACTGTTCTTTTGCTACCCCAAGGCCATCTGGCCACTCAACGTCGGCCAGCTCGCTGCCGCCATCGCCGAGCGGCGTGAAAGCACCGTGGTGGAACTGGCTGGAAAAGTCGCCGGCTTCGCCAATTTCTACCAATGGCAGCACGGCGAATTCTGCGCCCTCGGTAACCTGATGGTGGCACCCTGGGCACGCAGCCAGGGCGTGGCTCAGCACCTGGTGGAAGTGATGGAGCAGATCGCCCACGAGCGCTACAAGGCGCCGCTGATGAAGGTGTCCTGCTTCAACGCCAACGCTGGCGGCCTGCTGCTCTACACGCGTCTTGGCTATCAGACCGTCGGCATCGTCGAACGCCGCGCCCCGGATGGCAGCCGCATCGCCCTGGTGCAGCTGGAAAAAAACCTATCGTAACGCCTTACCCCGTTTCCCTCGTTGGAGTTATTTATGAACCACATCAGCGGCTGGCTGCTAGCCCTGCCCTTCCTCGCCGGCGCGGTGCTGCCTCTGCAGGCCGGTATCAATGGCCAGCTTGCCCGTCACCTGTCCAGTGTCTTCGCCGCCGCGCTGATTTCCTTTGCCGTTGGCAGCCTGGCGTTACTGCTGATGACCCTTAGCCAGCGTGAAATGCCTGGCCTCGGTGCGCTCAAGGAGCTGACCTGGTGGCACTGGAGCGGCGGCCTGCTCGGCGCTTTCTTCATTGCTACTGCAGCCTTCGCCGGCCCACGCGTGGGCGCGCTGCTGTTCATGGTGCTGGTGATCGCCGGACAACTGGCCATGGCCATCACCCTCGATCATTTCGGCTGGGCCGGTTTCCGCGAAAATCCCATCACCCTCGGCAAGGTGGCAGGTCTGCTGTTGATCGTCGCCGGGATATGGATGATCCGTCGCGGCTGACGGGTGGCCGCGAATACTGGCAAATGGACACTCCAGGTATCACAAAAAGGCGCTATGCTCAGGCATGCACTTTCTGTGATCACAAAAAGCCCCGTGGAGAAGGTTCTGACGTCGCCTGCGACGGCCCGGAGGTGGCCGCCAGCGGTGACAGGCCGAAAACGATGACCGACGCCGAAGTACCGCGCCAACCCAATACCTTCGCCCTGTGGCGCGAAGTGGATGACACCCGCATCCGCACGCGCCTGGGTGGCTTATTCTATTTTCTGGCCTGGCTGCTGACCTGGGCCTTCAGCGCAGCGCCCGGCAGCCTGATGTTCAGCGGGGTGCTGGGCTGCCTGCTGTTCGCTGCACTGCTGGCCGCGCGACTGCTGCACCGCCCTGACGGCCTCGAAAACCCCGAGCAGTTGCAGCGCTGGCTCGACCGTCACTGGGGCCTGATTCTCCTGACCTCGCTGTGCTGGGGCCAGGCCCATGCGCTAGCGGTATACAGCAACGCCTACAACGACTCGGAAATGATCGCCACCCTGGCCACGGTGGCCTTCGCCACGGCGATGACCTTCAACTTCGCCATGCGCCGCGGCCGCGCACTCCTGGCGCTGGCCCTGCTCTATCTGCCGGGCCTGGCAGTGATGGCGCTGAACTGGCAGCAGAGGCACGCGATGCTGATCACTCTGATCTTCTATCTCAGCTATCTGATTCTGGTATTAGGGCGTAACCATCGCGAGTACCGCGCCACCATCAATCTGGAGCTCAAGCTGCTGGAGCAGCAAAGCCAGTTGGACCTGCTCAGTCGCACCGACAGCCTGACCCAGCTCGGCAACCGCTATCAGTTCAATAACCTGTTTCCCAGCCTGGTGGCCAATGCAGTGCGCCAGGGCGAGCCGCTGTCGCTGGTACTGATGGATATCGACTTCTTCAAGAAGGTCAACGATGAACACGGTCACACCGGTGGCGATGCCTGCCTGAGCGCCTTCGCCGAACGCATGCGCAAGGTGTTTCGCCGCGATGCCGACGCACTGCTGCGCCTGGGTGGCGAAGAGTTCGGCGTGCTGCTGCCAGGCACCACATTGGCCCAGGCCTGGGATCTGGCCGAGCACTTTCGCAAGGAACTGGAAGCGGAAGGATTGCGACTGGCCGACCAGCAGTTGGAGCTGACCACCAGCCTGGGCGTCGGCTGCTTCAACAGTCGCCGTGACTGCAACGCCGACGCCTTCTTCAAGCGCGTGGATGGCGCGCTCTACCGCGCCAAACGCGAGGGTCGCAATCGTCTGGTTGCGGCCGATCACTAAGGCGCGCTGGCGTTAAGATCACGTACCGATTTAGGTAAGGTGCAGCGGGGCTGCCCAGGCGGCGCACACCAGCGTGTTCCGGAGGGATAAGTGGTGTGCACGGCATCTTACAAAGCCCATCACGACTAAAGGCGGAACTTGCCCATCTGCCCGGTTAGACCATCGGCCAGGCAGCTCAGGCCAGAGCGGCCGACACCTGGAAACTCAGATCTCAGGGCCCTACGCTAAATTCCAGACGAGCGGTCTGGCCGCCTTCGTCGAGCACACTCAGTTGATGCCGGCCACTGGCGAACGCGTGGTTGAAGGGAGCATCCTGAGTGCTCTCTCCAATAGGTTGGCCATCGAGGAACCACCAGCGCCGACCGCTGCCGCCCAGGGCCGAAAGATTGAGCCTTAGCGGTTCTTGACTGCCTTGCGGCCGACGCAAGCGATCGCCATTGCGCACACCGACGATGGACAGCGGTGACACCTGACTGCTCTGTGGTGGCGGGCAGCTCGCATCGATATGTGGCAAGCGCGCGGTACGCCGCTCCCGGCGCGGCAACCAGGGCTCCAGCGGTGCCGGCCACAAGGCCAGTTCACGCGCTTCGGCCCCGGCACAACCTGAACCGACGCGCAGCCCTTGGGCATTGACCCAATAGCGCTCGCGCAACCCGTTCCCCAGTGGCTGATCGGCTGCCAGCAGCGTGGGTGGCGTTGTGCCTTCGAGCGTCCAGGCGAAACGCAGGCGCCGGCAGTTGGGGTCGTCCCTGCTCATCGGCTGCCCCAATGGCCAGCAGATGGCCGCCACACCCACCTCGGCAGGTTGTGGATCGGGCGGTGTGGCAATGCCGCGCTGGCTGTCGCGGTTGACCAGCAGATCGTGAACCTGCAGCAGCAGTGGCGCAGCGGAGGCCAGGCCGAACTGGCCAGGCACCGGCGTGCCATCCGGGCGACCGATCCAGATACCGATCAGGTGACGCGGGCCGACGCCGATGGCCCAGGCATCGCGAAAGCCGTAGCTGGTGCCGGTTTTCCAGGCCAGGGTCGGGCGCTGCGCCAGGTAGGCGCGCGGGTCACGATCAGGACGCGCCTGACCGCTGAGAATGCGCCTGATGATCCAGGCCGAGCCGGGCGACAGCAGGCGCCGCTCGCGCAGTTCATCATCCGGCTGCAGGCGCGGCTTGGCCGCCATGCCACCGCGCGCGAAGGCGCTGTAGCCTGCCACCAGCGACTCCAGGCGCGAACCGCCGCCACCGAGGATCAGTGCCAGATTCGGCTCTGCCAGCGCTGGCAGGCGAATAGGCACACCGGCACTGCGCAGCTCGCCGGTAAAGCGTTTCGGCCCATAGGCTTCGAGCAACTGCACCGCCGGTAAATTGAGCGAGGTGGCCAGCGCCTCGCTGGCCGATACCGGACCGATGAAGCCGGCGGCGAAGTTGCCGGGCCGGTAGTCGCCATAGTGTCGCGGCACATCCTGTAGCAGCGACTCGGAATGAATCAGCCCGGCATCCAGGGCCATGCCATAGAGAAAGGGCTTCAGCGTCGAGCCCGGCGAGCGCAGGGCGCGAACCATGTCGACGTGACCGAAGCGCGAGGTATCAGCTATATCCACCGATCCAAGGTAGGCACGCACCGCCATGCTCTCGTGCTCGACCACCAGAATCGCCGCCGAGGTGCGCTCTGGCAGGCGCGCGCGCCAGCCCAGCAGCAGATCTTCCAGGCGCAGCTGCAAGCCGGCATCGAGAGTGGTGCGAATCAGTGGTGGGCTGCCGGCACGGTTCAGCCGCCGCGCCAGCAAGGGCGCGAGGCTTGGCTCACGGCGCGGCGCGAGAAACACTGGCTCCTCCAGCGCTTCGTCTACCTGGGACTGGGGCCACACCTGAAACTCGCCCAGGCGCCGCAGCACCTTGTCACGTGCGGCCTGGGCGCGCTCAGGATGGCGGTCCGGACGCAAACGGCTGGGCGCCTGCGGCAGCACCGCGAGCAACGCGGCATCGGCACGGGTCAGTTGGCTCGGCGGCTTGCCCAGGTAACTCCAGCTTGCCGCCGCCACGCCCTCGAGGGTGCCACCGAAAGGCGCACGGTTCAGGTACAGGGTGAGGATTTCGTCCTTGGACAGGTGCCATTCCAACTGCGCCGTGCGCCACAGTTGCTTGAGCTTGCCGGGCAGGTCACGCCCATGCGGATCGAGCAGCCGCGCCACCTGCATCGACAGCGTACTGCCGCCGGACACCACGCGCCCGCCCGTGAGGTTCTGCCAGGCCGCGCGCCCCAACGCCAACGGATTGACCCCAGGGTGCTGGCGAAACCAGCGGTCCTCGTAGGTCAGCAGCGCTTCCAGGTAATAGGGCGAGACCTCTTCGGGCGTCACCGGGTAGCGCCATACGCCATCACGGTCAGCGAAGCGCCACAACGGCGTGCCGTCCTCGGCCAGCACCACCCGCGCCAGATCATCCTCGGGCAGGGGTAGTGGAAAGAGTTGGTCGGCTAGCCAGAGCAGGGTCAGGGGGAGCAGGAGGATCAGCAGCCAACGCCGCCAGCGTTTGAATGGCATGGTCAGTACAAGCTCCCGGATTCATCCGGGCTACGCAGACTGTAGCCCAAATGAATCCGGGATCGCTTTTAGCGCCCCCTCACCACCAGACTATCCGGCGCACTACCCAGTGCCTGCCAGCTCGGGCGGTACATGGATTCGACCTGCGGTGGCGGTACGCGGTAGCTGCCCGGCGTCACCGCACGGGCCAGGTAGAGCAGATGGGTGGTGCCGTACTCCTCCACATCCACGGCGGCCACGTAGCGGTCGCCACGATATTCCTGATGCTTGATCCGCGCGTTCTGCATCGACCGACGCCACTCCTTGACGTTGCTGCCGGCGTCATCGAGGCTCGCCGCGCTTTGCGCCAGGTTCTGGTTCTCCAGCTCCAGGCCAGCCGGGAGCAGGTCAACGACCAGGGCATCCGGCACACGCTGCTTGGCGCGCACGGCCAGGTGCACCAGCACCAGTTCGCCGCTGTCCAGGCGCTGCAAATCGAGCGGGCGACCATCCATACCGAGGTATTCGCGCTCGATGCTGAGGTTCTCACCACCGGCGCGCGGCGCCTGGCTCAGGTAACCGGACAGGGTCAGTTGCTGATACAAGGTAGCGCTGCCGGCGTTGCTCACGCTCAGCGGTTCGGCCAGCTCCGCACGCTCCAGCTTGATGCCGGGCTGCTGGTTGCTCAGGTCGAACTGGAAGGCGCCGCTGGCCAGCTTGGCGCTCCAGGTCTGCTCGGGTTTGCCGAGAATGCCGCGACCGGCGAGGAACAGCGAGTTGCGCTCCTGGGTCGACAACCAGCGCTGACCTGCCAGCTCATCTGCCAGGTTGAACAGACGCTGCTCGCGCTGGCCGGCAGCCAGATCATGCTCTTCCAACAGGGCGAGAATCAGCGCCTGGTCACGCAGCGGACTGCCGTAATCGGCCATCCAGCGTTCGCCATCGCGTTGTTGGATCAAGCCCTGATTCAACGCCTGCTCGGCACGTGGTGCATCGCCCATCAGCTTCAATGCGGCGGCCAGTTGCACCAGCGGCAAACCGGAGCGGGCGTCGTTACGACGGTCGAACAGGCTGCGTAGCGCGCCCAGCGGCGCCTGTTGACTGCGCGCCAGCACGTAGCCAGCGTAGGCCTGCACGGCGAAGCGGGTGTGAGCGAAGTCCTGGCTGTAGCTGGCTTCAATCAGACTGCTCTGCTGCAGGTAGCGCAGCAGGCGGTCGTTGGCCTTCTTCAGGGCCTCTGGCGGTACGCCAAAGCCCTGCTCGCGAGCACGCAGGAGGAAGTCGGTGACATAGGCGGTGAGCCAGTATTCCTCTTCACTCTCGGCGCTCCACAGGCCGAAGCCGCCACTGTGACGCTGCATGCCGAGCAGACGCTCGATACCCAGCTCGATGCTCTTGCGCCGTTGCTCGTCCGGCTCGCCTTCCAGGCCGAGGCGCTTGAGGCTCGCAGCGTCAGCGTAGAGCGACGGATACAGGCCACTGGTGGTCTGTTCCAGACAGCCATAGGGGTAAGCCTTGAGCGCGCGGATCTGCTCACCGAGATTCAGAGGCGGTCGGCTCGACAGCGCCAACACGGCCTCCAGCCCGGCAGGTTCGAACTGATTGAGGGTGCCCGCCGGCATGCTCCACGGCTCGCCCTCCCCCAGTACCGCACGGAAGTGCTGCAGCTGCGCCGGATAGGCCGGGCGAATACCCAGCGTCCACTCGCGGCTGAAGTCGGCCAGATCCTCGTTCGGCAGAGCCAGGCCCTGCACCTCGACATGGATACGGCCCTGGCCCAGACCACCTTCGGCGCGCACCGGAATGCGCAAGGTAGTGCGCTGACCATCCTTCAGGCTGATCGGCGACTCACCCTTGCCGAGCAGGCGCAGCTGGCCCTCCACGCCCAGTTGCACGTCGAGCTTCTGCTCGCTGCCGGACAGGTTGGTCAGATCCAGCGCCAGCGTGGTTTCGTCACCACCGGCAAGGAAGCGCGGCATCGACAGTTCGGCGATCAGCGGCGCGGCCACCACCGTCTTGGCCTCGGCCATGCCGAAGCGCTCGTCGGTCCAGGCCTGCGCCATCAGGCGCAGCTCACCGTTGAAGTCGGGGATATCCAGACTGACTTCGCCCTCGCCTTTGTCGTTCAGCTTCAGCGCATCGCTCTGCAGGGCGACGATCAGCACACTGGTATCCGGGCGTTTGCCACCGGCGGCAAGGCCGGCATCACCACCGAAGGCCAGGCTGGCGACACGCCCCTGCGCTTCGATCAGTTGGCCATAGATGTCCAGCTGGTCAGCGCCGTAGGCCTTGCGCCCGAAGAAGTTGGCGAAAGGATCGGGCGTGGCATAACTGGTGATATTGAGGATGCCCACGTCCACCGCGGCGACCAGTACATGCACCTTGTCAGGGATGCTGCCGTCGGCATTGCGCGCGCTGACCTTGACCTTCAGCGGCTGCTTGGGACGCATCTTCTCCGGTGCGTCCAGGCTGACTGCCAGCTTGCGCGGAGCGCGCTCCAGCGGCAGGTGCAGCAGGCCGACGGCACGCTTGGGCGTGACCTGTGCCTTGCGCTCGCCGGGACGAACCACCAAAGCACTGAGATAGAGGTCATGACGCGCCCATTTCTTGTCGATGGGCAGCTCGAAGGTCTTACCCTCGGCCGGTACGCTAATTTCCTGCCACCACAGCGGCCCCTCGCTGGACTCGACCAGCAGGTAGCCATTGCCGGCAGCCGGCGGGGTGACGGTGATCTTGGCCACCTCGCCCGCGGCGTAGGCAGGCTTGTCCAGCGCCAGTTTGACCTGGTCCGGGCGCACTGCGCCGCCATCGGCGTTGTCTTGCCAGCGGTAGCCGGCCCAGAAACGCAGGCTGCTGACCAGACCGGTCTGGCTGTCTACAACCTCAACCCGATACGGGCCCCACTCCACCGGGAAGCTGACTTTGGCAGTCCCACCGGCAGCGATCTTCAGCGGCTCGTCGCTGAGGGTGAGGAATTTCTCGTTGTAGTTGTGACGCCAGCCTTCACCGTCGGAGAAGCTCCAGAAGTAGTCGCGGCGTTCGCGCACCAGGCGCACGTTGAGGTTGTCGGCCGCCAGCTTGTTGCCAGCAGCATCGGCTACGAGGATTTCGAACTCGGCCAGGCTATCGGCGTCGACTTCCTCGCCGTCGAACAGCCCACGCAAGCCCGGCAAACGCTCGGCCGGCCATACCGGCTGGATGATGCGGCGAGTGATCGGGCGACCACCGGCCTCTTGCAGGCTGGCCTGGAGGATCAGGCGCAGCGGCGACTTGGCGTCGCTCCAGCGATTTTCCGGGCGCAGCACGGCGCGGCCCTGGTCATCCAGATTCTGCTCGTCGAGTTCCTGGTCCTGGCTCAGGTCGGCCTCGGTGATGTCGCCGAACTGATAGCCCGGCAAGCTCGCCACCGCCTCACGCAGCGGACGCACGTAGAGTTGCCCGGTCAGGCGGTTGCCGGCGGCCGGGGCACCGTAGAGGTAGCGGCCAGTCACCGCGAACTCGGCGCTGTCGCTCGGCGCGTAAGGCTGCTCCTGGCCCTTGAGCTCCAGGGCCATGCGCTCGGGCAGGAAGTCCTCGACGAGGAATTCGTAGAGCTGCGGGTTGCCGTCACCCAGGTCGAGCAACAGTTGCCAGCGGCCAGTCGGGGCCTCTTCGGCGAGCGGCAGTTGATACTGATAGAGGCCGTCATCGCCGGCATTCCAGACGAACTTGCGGCTGATCTGCTCGTCCGGGCGGCGCACCTCGACGCTGACCGGCTGAGCCTTGACCGGGCTGCCGTCGGCGTCACGCAGCAGGCCATTGAGCAGCACGGTTTCGCCAGGGCGATACAGATCGCGCGGGCCGAACACGAAGAATTGCAGGGCATGTGCCTTGGGCCCGGTGATGTCGAATTCGGCCAGGTCCAGCGCCGGTGTGTTCAAGCGCAGCAGGCTGGTCTGTTCGTCCTGCTTGGCCACCAGCACCTGAGCCTTTTCCGGCAAGGGCAGTTGCGCATGGCCAGCCGAATCGGTCTTGCCTTCAGCGAGCAGCGCGCCTTCACCATCGAGCAGCTCGAGCTGCACGCCGGACTGCGCCTTGCCACCTTCGAGCGCCTGGGTGAACACGTCGAGACGGTCGCGGTAACGATGCGCGGACAGGCCGATATCACTCAGGGAGAACAGCGTCGCCGGCTGCGAGTAGCTGTAGCTGCCGGCCTCACGCATCACCGCCAGGTACACGCCCGGCTGCTTGAACGGCTCCAGGCCGGCGATGGGCAGCAGCAAGGTTTCACGGGTATTGCGCGCCGGGTTGAGGTCGAAGCGTCCGCCATAGACCAAATCGGCCATCGGCAGCAGTTCGCGCGCCTCCCAGGTATCCAGGTTGCTGGCCCGGCCCCAGCGGGACAGGAAGCGCGGTAGCGCCTCGGGCTTGATGCGGAAGAACTCGACGTTGACCTTGTCGACGTTCAGCGCGATCACCGGCAGGCCTTCGGCCAGTCGGGTCGGCAGCAGCGAGCCACGGCTGGCGAAACCGACGCTGGCCTGCAGATCGCGGGTTTCGAAGCGGCTGACCTGCTCTTTGGCGAGCTTGCCGCCATTGATCGATTTCAGGCCGGCATCGATGGTTAGCACCAGCTTGCGCTGCGGCTCCAGGTGGCGCAGGCGCAGCTCGCTGAGGTTGTCGGTCAGCTCCCAGGCGCCGTCTACCTTGCCGGCCGTGCTGTCGACCAGGTGCAGGCGTTCGGCGAAGGGCTGGTCGGGGTCCAGCGGGATGGAGAAGGTCACCGACAGTGCACTGGCACCGTCGAGCTGCACCTCGGAAACGTCGACCACTTCCAGCTCGCGTCCGGCATAGCGCTTGGCCAGCGCGTCGCGATCGACTGCTGGTTTGGGCGCCTGCGGCTGCTGCGCAGCAGGAGCGGCGGGTGTCACCGTGGCAGGAGGTTCAGAAGAATCACAGGCGCTGAGCAGGCTCAGCACCAAGGCCAGAAGCAGTCCTTTGTTCGGCATTGCGGGCTCCGGAGAGTAGGGGCGCGAAGGCCGATACTATAGCCGAGCGGCTACTGCGCCGACGAGGCGAAGCGACGAAATCCGCCAAGCTGCGCACAGTCCACCCTGTGCCTATAATCGGCGCTTTGCTGGAACGGAAGCCCCCATGCACGCCCTGTTCGAAGCCTGGCGCCACGCGCCGACCCAGAGAAAGGTCTGGGCCCTGGCCGCCCCGATGATTCTCTCCAACCTGTCAGTGCCCATGGTGGCGCTGGTCGATACCGCCGTGGTCGGCCACTTGCCGCATGCCCACCAGTTGGCGGCCGTAGCGGTAGGCGGCAGCCTCTATACCCTCCTGACCTGGGCGATGGGTTTTCTGCGCATGGGCAGTACCGGCTTCGCGGCCCAGGCCGCAGGTCGCGAGGACGGCAGCGCCCTGCGCCAGGTGCTGGTGCAGGGGCTCGGGCTGGGCGTGTTCATGGCCTTGCTGCTGGGCCTGCTGGCACTGCCGTTGAGCGGTGCGGCGCTGAGCCTGATGCAACCCTCCGCCGAGCTGGATCAGTTGGCGCGCCAGTACTTTCAGATTCGCCTGTTCGGCCTGCCCGCGAGCCTGGCGACCTATGCCCTGATCGGCTGGCTGCTGGGCACGCAGAGCGCGCGAGGCCCGCTGGCCATTCTGATGACTGCCAACCTGATCAACGTGGCGCTCGACCTGCTATTCGTGCTCGGTCTCGAATGGGGCGTGGCCGGTGCGGCCTGGGCCTCGGTGATCGCCGAATGGAGCGGCGCCCTGCTCGGCCTGTGGCTGGCCCGCAGCGCGCTGGCACGCTATCCCGGCCGCCTCGACAGCAGCGCGCTGAAACGCTGGAGCAACTGGCACCCATTGCTGGCAGTCAACCGCGATATCTTCATCCGCACCCTGGCGCTGCAACTGGTGTTCTTTCTGATCACCGTGAAAGGCACGCGCCTGGGCGATGCCACGGTGGCGGCCAACGCACTGCTGCTCAATGGTCTGACCCTGACCGCTTACGCCCTGGACGGCCTCGCGCATGCCGTCGAAGCCCTGTGCGGCCATGCCCTTGGTGCGCGAGATCGCGATGCGCTACGTCGCTCGCTATTGGTGGCCGGCACTTGGTCACTGCTGGCCAGCGCCGGCTTTGCGCTGTTCTTCCTACTCGGCGGGCACTGGTTCGTCGGCATGCTCACAAACATTGCCGAGGTCCGCGAACTGGCTCTGAACTTCCTGCCTTATCTGGCGTTGCTGCCTTTGCTGGCGGTTTGGAGCTATTTGCTTGATGGCCTGTTCATCGGCGCCACCCGCGCCCGGGAAATGCGCGACGCCATGCTCATCGCCCTGGCGTTGACGCTGCCGCTGGGCTGGTGGCTGCAAAGTCTGGGCAACCACGGGCTGTGGTTGGCATTTCTGGCCTTCATGGGGCTGCGCAGCATCATACTGGGTGGCTATGCTT
This sequence comes from Pseudomonas sediminis, assembly GCF_039555755.1. Classification (NCBI taxonomy): domain Bacteria; kingdom Pseudomonadati; phylum Pseudomonadota; class Gammaproteobacteria; order Pseudomonadales; family Pseudomonadaceae; genus Pseudomonas; species Pseudomonas sediminis. The sequence goes on along the minus strand of NZ_CP154631.1, from coordinate 2,579,288 downwards.
GGCACTTGAGTCGCCGCGACCAATGGTTCCCCCCACTGCCAGCAGGAGAGACCGCCCATGCTCAGCGCTGAGCTGCCGCACAACGAAATACAACGTCAACAGGCCCTGGAGCGCCAGGACCTGCTCGACACCCCGGCCGATCCCTACCTGGACACGCTGACCCGTATCACCCGTGAGCTGTTCGCGGTGAAGACGGTGCTGATCAGCCTGATCGACAACGGCCGGCAGTGGTTCATGAGCCGCCAAGGCCTGGAACTCGCCGAGACCCCAAGGTACATTTCCTTCTGCGCCCACGCCATCCTGCAAGACGACGCCCTGGTGGTCGAGGACACCCACCTGGACTTTCGCTTCGCCGACAATCCGGTGGTGCTGCAATCGCCCTTTATCCGCTTCTACGCCGGCCAGCCACTGCATGACGAAAACGGCCAGACCCTCGGCACCCTGTGCCTGATCGACCCACAGCCGCGCGGCTTAGATACCCGCGAGCGGCGCCAGCTGCGCGACATGGCACAACTGGTGGAGGGCTATCTGCGCCTGCGCCACAGCTCGCGCCAGGCCGAACAGCTGCGCGCAGCACTGAGTCGCGCGCAGCGCAAGGCCATGCTCGACGCGCTGACCCAGCTGTGGAATCGCGCCGGCCTGCTGCACTTTCTGCCCCAGCAGCAGGCCGCGGCCGAACGCGCCGGCCTGCGCCTGGGCCTGCTGTTCTGCGACCTCGACCACTTCAAGCAGGTCAACGACCACCATGGCCACGCCGCCGGCGATCAGGTGCTATGGCAGAGCGCGCGACGCCTGAGCGCGGTGGTGCGCCCGCAGGACGTGGTCGCCCGCAACGGCGGCGAAGAGTTCGTGATTCTCGCCCTGGTGCACGACAGCACCGAACTGCTGCAGATCGCCGAACGCATTCGCCTGGCCATCGCCGAACCGGCCATGGAGCTGGACGGCGCCCAGTTGAGCCAGACCGCCAGCCTCGGCTGCGCCCTGCTGGCGCCCGGCGAAACCGCCGCCGACGGCCTGAAACGGGCCGACCAGGCGCTGTACCGGGCCAAGCGCGGCGGTCGCAATCGCTGCGAATTCGCCGCAACCGATCAATAACCCGCCGGGAGCACTCGATGGCCGCCGCACTCGGCGCCTATCTGCATTTTCTAGCGATCTTCGCCCTGTTCGCCCTGCTTAGCGTCGAGCACGTGCTGTTCAAGGCGCCGCTGGATCTGTCCCGTGCGCGCAGCCTGATGATCACCGACCTGGTCTACGGCATCTGTGCCGGTCTGGTGCTGGCCACCGGTGTCGCCCGCGTGCTGTGGTTCGGCAAGGGCGCCGCCTACTACATGGGCAACAGCCTGTTTCACGCCAAACTCGGCCTGTTCATCCTGGTCGGCCTGCTGTCGATCCTGCCTACGGTGGTTTTTTCAAATGGCGTGGCGCCGTGAAGGCCGCTCAGGTGCCCGCGCCGAGTGCTCGGCAGGTACGCCTGGTGACCTGGAGCATTCGCCTCGAGCTGCTGCAGTTGCTGGTGATCCCGCTGCTGGCGACGCGCTGATGGCGCGCGGTTATGGCGTGATTGGCTGAGCCGTGAGAGACGCAAAGCATCGCCGCTAAAGCGCCGCCCACAGAGCAGCACCGTAGCCCGGATGCAATCCGGGAACGATGTCCGACATTGCGCCAGCCCCGGAGAGCATCCGGGCAGGCGGCTTACGACGCCAGGTAGGACGAACGGGTCAGGCCCAGACGCAGAGCGTCGAGGAACTGGGTACGCTCACGGGCGCTGATCTTGGCGCTGGCCACCTTGTCGCGGTAGTGGGTCATCAGCTCCTCGGGCGACAGGTGCACATAGCGCAGCATGTCCTCGATGGTGTCGTGGGTCTCGATACCGGCATGCACTACGCTGCCATCGGCGCCCTGGTAGATGTTCACCGAGTCGGTGTCGCCGAACAGGTTGTGCATATCACCGAGAATCTCCTGGTAGGCACCGACCAGGAAAATACCCAGCACGTAGTCCTCGCCCTCGCGAATCTCGTGTACCGGCAGGCTGGTCTCGATGGACTGCTCGTCGACGTACTGACGGATCTTGCCGTCGGAGTCGCAGGTCAGGTCCTGCAGCACGGCGCGGCGCAGCGGCTCTTCGTCCAGGCGCGACAGCGGCAGGATCGGCAGAATCTGGCCGATGGCCCAGGTGTCCGGCAGGCTCTGGAATACCGAGAAGTTGCAGATGTACTTGTCGGCCAGCTTGTCGTTGAGCTCGTCGAGCACCGCGCGGTGCGAGCGCTGGCGGGCCTTGAGCTGGTTGTGCAGGCGACGGCAAATGGCGAAGTAGCACTGCTCGGCCAGCGCCTTCTGCGCCAGGCTGAGCTTGCCGGCCGAATACTGCGCGGCCACCTCCTCGATGTAGTGGGTGGCGCGCCAGTAGGTCTCGGCGACCATTTCCGGGTCGCTGTCTTCCAAGAGTTCGATCAGCACCTGCAACACTTCCGGCTGCTCGACGCTGGCATCGATCTCCGGCACCTTGTCGTTGTGTCGCTCGACGTCGGTGACCTGCACCAGCAACACGGCGTGGTGCGCGGTCATCGCCCGGCCGCTCTCGGAAAAGATGTGCGGATGGGGGATTTCCTGGCGGTCGCAGAACTCCTTGAGCATGTCGACCACGGCATCGGCGTAGTCCTGCATGTCGTAGTTGATCGAGCTGGCATTGCGCGAGTGGGTGCCGTCGTAGTCCACGCCGAGGCCGCCACCGACGTCGATGTGATCGACCGGCAGGCCCATGGCACGTAGCTCGCCGTAGTAGCGGATGGCCTCGCGGAAGCCCTTGCGGTAATCGGCGATGTTGGCGATCTGCGAGCCCATGTGGAAGTGCAGCAGGCGGATGCCCTGGTCCAGCCCGGCGGCGCGGAAACGCTCGACCACCGAAAGGATCTGCGCCGCAGACAGGCCGAACTTGGACTTCTCGCCACCGGTGTCGGCCCACTTCGAGGATGCCAGCGAGGACAGGCGCACGCGCAGGCCAATCTGCGGCGCGACCTTGAGCTCGGCCGCCTCTTCGATCACCAGGGCGACTTCCGACTCTTTCTCGATGACGATGAACACGTTGTGGCCGAGCTTCTGCCCCATCAGCGCCAGACGGATGAACTCCCGGTCCTTGTAGCCGTTGCAGACGATGGTGCCGCCCTTCGGCGCCAGCGCCAGCACCGCCAGCAGCTCGGGCTTGGAGCCGGCTTCGAGGCCGATGGAGACATTCTGCGTGGCGATGATGTTCTCGATCACCGCCTCCTGCTGGTTGACCTTGATCGGATACAGCGCGGTGTAGCGGCTCTGGTATTCCAGGCGTTCGATACTGGCGTCGAAGGCTCCGGTCAGGCGCCGTACACGGTCCTGCAGAATGTCCGGGAAGCGCACCAGCAGCGGCAGCGACAGGCCGCTCTGACGCAGCTCGTCGACCTGCTGATACAGGTCGATGGGCTGGCTGTCCGGCCCGTTGGGACGCACTTCGATACGCCCGGCGTCGTTGATCGAGAAATAGCCGGCGCCCCAGTGGCGAATGCCGTAGACACTGCGGCTATCGGCTACGGTCCATTGGCTGCCGTCGTCTTTGCGGGTGCGTCGTGCGGACATCGGGTTCTCCCATGAGAAAAGCCTGACCTTGCTGGCGGCCAGTTTAGAGATGATGAAAGCAAGATGACGTTTGCTCGGCGGTTGACCGTAGTAACGTCATCGAAGTTTAGAAAAGGGCTTATCAGCCGCCGGACTTCTTCGCGGTAAACCCGCGCTTACTCAGCTCGGCCAACAACAGCTCGACGTGATCACCCTGGATCTCGATCACCCCATCCTTGAGCGCGCCGCCGGTGCCACAACGCTTCTTCAGCGCGCTGGCCAGCTCCTTGAGCGGCTCTTCGGCCAACGGCACACCACTGACGGTGGTGACGGTCTTGCCGCCACGGCCCTTGGTCTCACGACGCACACGGGCAATACCGTCGCCATCGGGAATGCGCATCTGTTTGCAGATGCAGGCATCCACCGCCTGGTTGCAATCCGGGCAATGGCGACCACCATCGGTGGAATAGACGAGACCGCCCAGGGCGGAGAATGAAGAGGCTTTCTTGACCACCGGCTTGTCCTCGTAGGGGTCAGGATAGGCGAAGCCCTTCTGCTAGGGGCAGCGCAGGCGGACAGACGTCCGCCGAAAAGGCCGCGCAGTTTAACGGCAAAGACCGGGCTTGCTAAGACCAAATTTGCGTCATTGTTCGGTACTTTGGCGACGCTGTTCGTCATCGTGCACGGAGCGCTCGGAATCAACGACGCCGTAGGGCGCGCCGTGCGCACCGCCTTTAGATCTGAGACGGAGCTTCGGTGCGCACAGCGCACCCTACGAACTCGATACAACCACCCTCTCCCGCCCTTCGGGCACCCTCGGCTTGGGCATCCTGGGTCGCTCTAACTCCTGCATCCCTGCAGTCGTCTCCCATAAATGGGAGAGGGTCATCGGAAGGCCGCAAGCGGCCGCCTCATATAGCGTTCCAGCGCCGCCAACGAGTCCGGGCAGTAAGGTAGGCGGTGAGTTTCCTCCAGCGCCTGCTCGATGCTGATGAAGCGCGCCTCCAGCACTTCTTCCGGCTGCAGCTGCAGTGGTGCATCGGACACCGCCGAATAGGCCATGCACCACAGACGGCTTTCCGGGGCGTCGTAAAGAAAGTGCGCATGCTCGATCAGTTCGGCATCGACGATACCCAACTCCTCGGCCAGCTCACGCTCGGCAGAGAGCCGATAGTCCTCACCTTCGAGCACCATGCCGCCGGCCGCTACGTCCCAATAGCCGGGATACAGCGCCTTGCTCAGGGTGCGCCGGTGCACGCACAGCAGCCCGGCCGAATTGAACAACAGGATGTAGGTGCCGCGTCCGATCAGGCGCTGCTCGCGTAGCTCGGCACGGGAAACGCCGCCCAGTGGCTGATCACGCTCATCAACCCAAGCCACCCGCTCCTGATCGGAAGCGACGCGATGCGCCGCTTCCGCTGCCGAAATCTCGACCATCAACCCTGGCTCAGCAGCTGACGCAGATCAATCATGCCGGCATTGGCACGGGAGATGTAGTTGGCCATCACCAACGAATGGTTGGCCAGAACACCATAACCACTGCCGTTAAGGATCATCGGGCTCCACAGGGTGGCCTGCGCGGCCTCCAGCTCACGAATGATCTGGCGCACGCTGACGGTGGCGTTCTTCTTCGCCAGCACGTCAGCGAAGTCGACCTCGATCGCGCGCAGCAGGTGAGCCAGCGCCCAGGCCTGACCGCGGGCTTCGTAGAACACGTTGTCGATCTGCAGCCACGGCGTCTCGTACACGCCATCTCGCCCTACCAGTCCGGACTCCTCGGCGTCGTTGCCCACCTGCAGGTTCTCGTTCAGGCGCACCTGGCCGACGCTGGCCGACAGGCGCTGCGACAGCGAGCCGAGACGGGTACCAGCATCGCCCAGCCAGTTGTTGAGGTTGTCGGCACGGGCATAGAACTGCGCATTCTTCTGCCCCGTATCAGACAGACGATCCAGATAGCGATCCAGCGACTTGATGCCCTCGCGGTATTCGGACTCGGACGCCGGCAATGCCCAGCTCTTGTTATCGAAGTGGAAACGCGGTTCGGCCTTGGCCAGATCCGGGTCTTCGGTCGACTGCGACTGCGAGCGGGCGAAATCCTTGCGCAGCGCACGGGAGAAATCACGCACCTGCACCAGTACGCCGTATTCCCAGCTCGGCATGTTGTCCAGCCACAGGCCGGGCGGCGCGAGGTCGTTGGACAGGTAGCCGCCCGGCTTGTCGAGCAGCGTGCTGGCGACCTGTTTGAGGGTTTCCACCGTGGTGTAACCGATCACCATCTGGCGCTGCGCCTGCTGCGCCGCGCTCTGAGCATGCTGCTGCACCTGAAACGCAGACGGCTCCTGACTCCAGTACCAGCCAACCACCAGGGCGATCAGCAGATAGACACCGATCAGGCCGCCCAGTGATCGAGCGATCAGGTTGCCACCGCTGCGGTCGCGCCCTGAGGCCTTATCGGCGCTGCCCTGCGAGTTCGTCGAGCGATTCTTCCAGTCCAGCATGACAGTGTCCCTTTTTAAGCGAATTCGAGTGTTCGACCACAACCTGGCCAACGGGTTGCGACCTGTTCCGCACTATAAGGCAAGCCAACTGCAAAACGCATGGCGCAGGCGCAAACTTACCGCTGGTACGGGAAAACTACATTTCTGTCGCTTATTCGACAGAAATACGGCCGTCAATTGATCGACGGCAATGCCAGCGCCCGCAGCAAGTGATAGCATCAAGCCACCACTGACTTAACCACCTATAGAAGCCGGCCCATGACCGAGCACCCGGATCCCAGTCGCGATCGCCTCAAGCATCACTTCGCCCAGCGCGTGATTCATCAGGCGCGCCAGGTGCTGGAAGTATGGCAACGCCTGCAGCGCAGCGAATGGAACGACGCCGGCATGGCCGAGCTGACCGAAGCCAACCTGCGCCTGCTGCGTTACGCCGAGCGCTTCGAGCAGATCGAGCATGCGCAACTGGCGCAAATCATTGGCACCAGCCTCGACGAGGTCGTGGAAAATCGCGGCCGTCTCAACAGTACGCTGATCGCTCGCCTCAATCAGGCCATGCAACGCCTTTCACGTACCGGCCTGCGCCATAGCGACGCCTTCGAGCAAACCTTCCTGCCACCGCTGCGCAAACCGGTCTATCTCGCCCTGCAGGATGCCCAACGCGCCGAGCGCCTGGCCCAGCAACTGGAGTTCTTCGGCCTGGCCGCGCAGGCACTGAGCGATGAGCGTGCTTTCCGCGCCGCCATCACCGAACGCCACCCCGCCGCCATCGTCATGGACGTCGACTTCGCCGGCGCCGGGCTGGAGCTGGCAGGCTCGGTGCAGGAAGGCCTGGAGCAGAAGATTCCGCTGCTGTTCTTCAGCCACTGCAACACCGATACCCCGACACGCCTGGCCGCCGTACGCGCCGGCGGCCAGGAGTTCTTCACTGGCTCGCTGGATGCATCGAGCCTGCTCGAGCGCATCGAAGTGCTGACTCACGTCTCGCAATACGACCCGTACAAGGTGCTGATCGTCGACGACTCCAAAGCCCAGGCGACCCAAACCGAGCGCGTACTCAACAGCGCCGGCATCCTCACCCACACCCTTACCGAGCCTATCCTGGCAATGGATGCGCTGGCCGAGTTCCAGCCGGATCTGATCATCCTCGACATGTACATGCCCGAGTGCAACGGCACCGAACTGGCCAAGGTGATCCGCCACAACGACCGCTACGTCAGCGTGCCGATCATCTATCTGTCGGCCGAGGACGACCTCGACAAGCAGCTCGATGCCATGAGCGAGGGCGGCGATGACTTCCTCACCAAGCCGATCAAACCACGCCACCTGATCGCCACCGTACGCAACCGCGCGGCACGTGCGCGCAACCTCAAGGCGCGCATGGTGCGTGACAGCCTGACCGGCCTGTACAACCACACTCACACCCTGCAACTGCTCGACGACGCCTGCTTCCGCGCACGCCGCGAAGAGCAACCGCTGGCCTTCGCCATGCTCGACATCGACCACTTCAAGAAGGTCAACGACACCTACGGCCACCCCATGGGCGACCGGGTGATCAAGAGCCTGGCGCTGTTCCTCAAGCAACGCCTGCGCAAGACCGACCATATCGGCCGTTATGGCGGCGAGGAATTCGCCGTGGTACTGCCCGACACCGATGAACAATCGGCGCTCAAGGTACTGGAGGAAATTCGCCAGCGCTTCGCCGAGATCCACTACCCGGCGCAACCGCAGGACCTGTCCTGCACCTTCAGCTGCGGCATCGCGATGCTGCAAGCTGGCCTGGACGGCAACGCACTGTCCAAACGCGCCGACGAAGCGCTGTACAAGGCCAAACATGGTGGTCGTAACCGCGTGGAGCTGTACGACGACGAATAAAGCGCCGCCAAACGTGACGCCGCTCACGGCGTCATCAGGATGTAACCAAACCGCAATACGCTCGCGCGCATCGTTCAGTTGTCGATCGAGCCTGCCATGCGCCTCAAGCTGCTTACCAACCTCAATACTCTGTTGCTGGTCACCGTCTGTGTCGCCCTGGCGGCAACCTTGTGGTGGTCGCAGCGCGAGTTGCAGCAGCCGGTGCAAATGATGGAGCGCTACCTGACGCTATCCCAGCAGTTTCAGCGCGAAGTGGCCGACAACATTCAGGCCTACCTGGCCAGCGGCAACACCGTGCAACACAGCGCTGCAACCCAGGCCATCGACGCCTTCGACGAATCTATCGAACAACTGCCGCAACAACTGACCACCGAGCTGCGCCCCAGCCTGGAACAACTGCGCGACTTCAGCGCCAATCAGCTGCTGGCCGCCGGCAAGCTGGCTGGCGATCCACAGGGTCTGCTGCTGCAAGCCGAGCGCGAGATGCTCGCCGCTTTGGAACAGCTCAACCAGTACGCAGCCAGTGGCAGCGGCCCGGCAGCCGGTGACTATCGCCAGCCGCTGCAGGACGCGAGCTCGCGCCTGCTGAAGCTTGCTCACGCCCGTGAACGCTTCATCAGCCAGGGCCGCAGTGAACTGCTCGGCGATGTCGAGCGCGAACTCAAGGCCCTTGCCCAGCAGGTCGAGACGCTGGATAAGCTGCCGCTACTTGGCGTGCAACAAGCCGACAGCTCTGCCAGCGTCGGTTTCGCCGCGCTGCTCGGGCTGGACGACGCCCAGCAGGAGCAAGAGGCGCAGGATCGCGGCATCGACCTGAAACGTGAACTGGGGACGCTGGTGCGCCGCTACCCCAGCGAACTGCAACGCACCCGCGAACTGGTCGAGCAACGCCAGCAACTGGCCGTGACCACGACCGAGCGCGTGACCCAGGTGCAGCAGGCACTGGCGGCGCTGGAGCCGCTGGTAAAAGGTGAGTACGCGCGCATTCAGGGCGAGGTAAGGCTGATTCAGGGCCTGATGATCGGCCTGATCCTGCTGATCGCCCTGGTTATCGACCGCATCCAAAGGCGCCTGGCACAGGTGCTCGGACGCCTGGTACCGGCGCTGTCGCAATGGGCTAGCGGTGATTTCGCGACGCCGATCAGCATCCACTCTCGCACCCGCGAGTTGCGCGATATCGAAGATTCGCTCAATCACCTGCGCCGCTATCTGGTGGAGCTGGTCGCCAGCATCCGCGGCCACGCCGAGCATGTTGCTGGCTCAAGCCGCACCCTGGCCGACCTCAGCGGCGGCCTGCACGGCGGCGCCGAACGCCAGGCCAACGATACCGCGCTGATCCGCGACGCACTGGGCGAGCTGGAAGCAACCATCGGCCAGGTCGCCCAGGACGCCAGCCAGACAGCCGATGCCAGCCGCGACGCCGACCGCGCCCTGGCTCAGGGCCAGCAAGTCATCGGCCAGAGCCTGGAGGGCCTGCATGCACTGGTCAGCGAGGTGCAGGACAATGCCCAGGCCATCGAACGCCTGGCCGATGAGACCGCCACCATTGGCAGCGTGCTGACGGTGATTCGCGGCATCGCCGAACAGACCAACCTGCTGGCCCTCAACGCCGCCATCGAAGCCGCGCGTGCCGGTGAGGCCGGCCGTGGCTTCGCCGTGGTCGCCGACGAGGTTCGCTCGTTGTCGCAACGCACCGGTAGCGCCACCGCGGAAATCCAGGAGGTCATCGGTCGCCTGCAACAGGCCGCACACCAGTCCGTACAGGCGATGCGCGCGCAGGTCGAACACGCCGAGGCGACTGCCGGCAAGGCCGAGGCCGCCGACGGCGCTCTGGATGAAATCGTCAGCGCCATACGCACCATCGCCAGCATGGCCCAGCGCATCGCCGAGGCTACCGCGCAGCAGAGCGGTGCAGTCGGCGAGATTCGCGAACATGGCGAACGCATCCACCAACTGGGTGACGACAATCTCGGTCTGATCGCCAGCGGACGCAACGAGAGCGAACGCCTGCTGCAGCTTGGCGGCCAGTTGCACAGCGCCGTGCAGGCGTTTCGCGTCTAGGCCTGACGAACAGGCACTGCGACAAGGCAGCGCACGCCCGCTACGCTCGGGAACTCGGTAAAGACGGCACTTTCCAAGGCTCCGCTCATCCCCGGCATTCGACGCTCCAGCGTGGCGACGGCGATGCGGCTGGGCGCTTTCCGGTATCATGCCGCCACCTTTCGCCGAGATATTCGCCCGATGTCACTGCGTCGACTGTTACTTCCCCTGCTTCTGCTCTGCCTGAGTCTTCCTGCCAGCGCTGGCCTGTTCGATCAGCGCCCGGCCGCGTCGCCGATTGGTGCACCGCTGAACAACAGCAGTGATTTCCTGCCAGTACGCGAAGCCTTCAAGCTGAGCCTGGTCAGCAGCGATGCCCAGGCGGTGACCCTGCGCTTCGTCGCCGCCGAGGGTTACTACCTCTACCGCCACCGCTTCAACTTCAGCGTCGAGCCGGCCGATCTGGTGCTCGGCGAGGCCGAGCTGCCCGCCGGCCAGGCCAAGCACGACGAGTTCTTCGGCGATGTCGAGGTTTATTACGGCGTACTGGATATCCGCCTGCCGCTGGACAACCCGGACGAGCGCCCGCTGCGCCTGCAGGTCGGCTATCAAGGCTGCGCCGACAAGGGCCTGTGCTATCCGCCGGAGACCGAGTTCATCGAGATCGGTGATATGCCGGCTGCCAGCGGCGATGCAGCACCTGTCGCGACCAACTGGAACTGGAAGGAGCTGGCGCTGTTCTTCCTCGGCGGCCTGGCATTGACCTTCACGCCCTGCGTGCTGCCCATGCTGCCGATTCTTTCCGGGGTAGTACTGCGCGGCCAACTGGGGGGCGTACGCAGCCTGACCCTGTCACTGGCCTATGTCCTGCCGATGGCCGCCTGCTTCGCCATTCTCGGCACGCTGATGGGGCTGTTCGGCGCGGGCCTCAATCTGCAGGCTCGCCTGCAATCGGCTTGGGTATTGGTGCCTTTCGCCGCGTTCTTCGCGTTCTTCGCCCTGGCCATGTTCGGCCTGTTCGAGCTGCGCCTGCCCCGTTTCCTCAGCGAACCGCTGGATCGCCTGGCCGGCAAGACTCACGGCGGTTCGCACGTGAATGCCGCACTGCTCGGCGTCCTTTCCAGCCTGTTGGTCAGCCCCTGCGTTTCCGCACCGCTGGCCGGCGCCCTGCTTTATATCAGCGCCAGTGGCGATGCCCTGGGCGGCGGCCTGAAACTGCTAGCGCTCGGCCTCGGCATGGGCACGCCGCTGGTGCTGTTCGCCGTGGGCGGTGGTGCACTGCTGCCGAAAACCGGCACCTGGATGGTCACAGTGCGTAATGCCTTCGGCGTACTGCTGCTGGCCGTTTCGGTGTGGCTGCTCGAACGCGTGCTGCCGGGCAGTCTCAGCCTGGCCCTGTGGGGCCTGCTGGCGGGTGGCGTGGCAGTATTCCTCGGCGCGCTGGAGTTAGGTCCCAAAACGCATCGACAGAAGCTCGGTCAGATCGCCGGTCTGGCGTTGCTGGTCTATGCCCTGGCCGCCTGGGTCGGTGCATTGCAGGGTGCGAGCGATCCGCTCAAGCCGCTCGGCCAGTTGCAGACCGGTGCCAGCCAGAGCAGCGCCAAGAGCGGTGCCTGGCAAACCCTGAGTAGCCCCACCGAACTGGACGCCGCACTGGCCGAGGCCAAAGCCAGCGGCCAGCCGCTGCTGCTGGACTGGTATGCTGACTGGTGCATCAGCTGCAAGGTCATCGAGCGTGAGGTATTCGGCAATGCCGAAGTCGGCAGTAAACTGGCCGGCTGGCGCCTGATCCGCTTCGATATCACCGAAAGCAACGCCGCCCAGCGCGCCCTGCTGGACCGTTACAAGCTGTTTGGCCCGCCAGCCATCCAGCTGTTCGCCGGCAATGGTGACGAATTACTCGATCTGCGTGTCGTAGGTGAGATCAATGCCGCCACCTTCGCAGGCCGCCTGGATCAGGCAAGTAGCCGCCTAGGAAAACGCTGAAAGAGCCCCAAACCGTCACTCCCGCGAAGGCGGGAGTCCAGGTACTGCGGGGTCTGGATTCCCACCTTCGCGGGAATGACGACTATTTCAGACCATCCCCAGGTAGCTGAACGCCGCCAAGACGATCATCGCTAGCGCCTGGCAACGACCGAAACCAACGCTATAGTCATATTTCTGCCGCAAACAGCAGGCATCGTGTCGACTATTGCTGACATCGCGCAGCTGCGGCATAGTCCTGCGCAGCCCGAACAACAAGGAACGCGACCATGGCCACCCTACTGGTGCTACACGGCCCCAATCTGAATCTGCTGGGCACCCGCGAGCCCGACAAATATGGCGCCACCACCCTCGCCGAAATCAACCAGGATCTGGAGCAGCGCGCACGCGAGGCTGGCCATCATCTGCTGTACCTGCAGAGCAATGCCGAATACGAACTGATCGACCGCATTCACGCCGCAAAGGGTGAAGGCGTCGACTTTATCCTGATCAATCCTGCCGCTTTTACCCATACAAGCGTCGCATTACGTGACGCATTGCTGGCGGTGAGCATCCCATTCATCGAAGTGCACCTGTCCAACGTGCACAAGCGTGAACCTTTCCGCCATCACTCCTACTTCTCCGACGTTGCAGTAGGGGTGATCTGCGGCCTTGGCGCCAGCGGTTATCGGCTGGCCTTGGAAGCGGCACTCGAACAACTGACCGGGCGCGCCTGACGCGTAGCCTGGTAGACAAGTCCTACCTCACCTCTGGGAGTTGACCATTCATGGATATCCGTAAAGTCAAGAAACTGATCGAGCTGCTGGAAGAGTCCGGTATCGACGAGCTGGAGATCAAAGAGGGCGAAGAGTCCGTACGCATCAGCCGTCACAGCAAACAACCGGCCTATGCCCCGCAGCCGATGTACGCGCCAGCACCAGCTCCGGTAGCAGCGCCTGTCGCCGCAGCCGCTCCGGGCGCTGAAGCCGCTCCGGCCGCCGCACCGAAGCTGAACGGCACAGTTGCTCGCTCGCCGATGGTCGGCACCTTCTACCGCGCCGCTTCGCCGACCTCTGCCAACTTCGTCGAAGTCGGTCAGACCGTGAAGAAAGGCGACATCCTCTGCATCGTCGAAGCCATGAAGATGATGAACCACATCGAAGCCGAAGCCAGCGGTGTGATCGAATCCATCCTGGTGGAAAACGGCCAGCCGGTTGAGTACGACCAACCCCTGTTCACCATCGTTTGATGCACGGGGAGCCTGCAATGCAGAAGCTGGAAAAAGTCCTTATCGCCAACCGTGGCGAAATCGCCCTGCGTATCCTGCGCGCCTGCAAGGAGCTGGGTATCAAGACGGTGGCCGTGCACTCCACCGCCGACCGCGAACTGATGCACCTGGGCCTGGCCGACGAGTCCGTCTGCATTGGTCCGGCACCTGGCGCACAGTCCTATCTGAACATCCCGGCAATCATCAGCGCCGCTGAGCTGACCGGAGCCACCGGCATTCACCCGGGCTACGGCTTCCTCGCCGAGAACGCCGACTTCGCCGAACAGGTGGAGAACTCCGGTTTCGCCTTCATCGGCCCGACCGCCAGCGTGATCCGCCTGATGGGCGACAAGGTGTCGGCCAAGGAAGCCATGATCAAAACCGGCGTACCGGTGGTTCCCGGCTCCGACGGCCCGCTGCCGGAAGACGAGGAAGAAGCGCTGCGTATCGCCCGTGAAGTGGGCTACCCGGTGATCATCAAGGCCGCTGGTGGTGGTGGTGGCCGCGGCATGCGCGTGGTGCACAAGGAAGAAGACCTGATCAAATCGGCCAAGCTGACCCGCACCGAAGCCGGTGCAGCGTTCGGCAACCCGATGGTCTATCTGGAAAAATTCCTCGGCAACCCGCGCCACGTGGAAGTCCAGGTGCTCTCCGACGGCCAGGGCAACGCGATTCACCTGTATGACCGTGACTGCTCGCTGCAGCGCCGTCACCAGAAGGTGATCGAAGAGGCTCCGGCCCCGCTGATCGACGAGAAGGCCCGCGCCGAAGTGCTCAAGCGCTGCGTCGATGCCTGCGTCGAGATCGGCTACCGCGGCGCCGGCACCTTCGAGTTCCTCTATGAAGACGGTCGTTTCTATTTCATCGAGATGAACACCCGCGTCCAGGTGGAGCACCCGGTCACCGAGATGGTCACCGGCATCGACATCGTCAAGGAGATGCTCAGCATCGCCGCTGGCAACAAGCTGTCGATCAAGCAGGAAGACGTGAAGATTCTCGGTCACTCGGTCGAGTGCCGGATCAACGCCGAAGACCCGGACAACTTCATGCCCAGCCCCGGCAAGGTCAAGCATTTCCATGCTCCGGGCGGTAATGGCGTGCGCGTCGACTCGCACCTGTACAGCGGCTACAGCGTCCCGCCGCACTACGACTCGCTGATCGGCAAGCTGATCACCTTCGGCAAGGACCGCGACGAAGCCATGGCGCGCATGCGTAATGCCCTGGACGAGATAGTGGTCGACGGCATCAAGACCAACGTGCCACTGCACCGCGACCTGACCCGCGACAAGGGTTTCGTCAAAGGTGGCGTCAACATCCATTACCTGGAAAAGAAACTGGGTATGGACAAGCACTGAGTCCATGACCTGCTGCGCGTCGGCGATACGGCGTTAAAAACGATCTCGGCAAGCTGCTTGCAGCTAACGCGCTTTAGCGCGGCCCGAAGGGCGAGTGGAACGAGCAATGCTCACTTACAAATGTAAGCTCCGCTCCCTCGACCGTTTTTGCCTTGTCTCGCTCTAGCTCGCGAGGTCATGACTGAAGTGCTACACAAGGGCTGCCCTCGGGCGGCCCTTGTCGTTTCCGGCCGATAGCCGAACTGGCCGGCCGGCCATCCGTTCAAGTAAGCTGCGCGGCCAAACCGTTCCACATGCTTTCGAGGTTTCTCATGCCCTGGTTACAAGTCCGTCTCGCCATCACACCTGAGCAGGCAGAAACCTACGAGGACGCCCTGCTGGAAGTCGGCGCCGTGTCGGTAACCTTCATGGATGCTGAAGATCAGCCGATCTTCGAGCCGGATCTGGGCACCACGCCGCTGTGGTCAAACACCCACCTGCTGGCCCTGTTCGAAGCTGATACCGACGAAACCGCGCTGCTTGCCCACCTGCAACTGCTGTGTGGCGGCGCATTGCCGGAGCATCATGTCGAGCGTATCGAGGATCAGGACTGGGAACGCAGCTGGATGGATGGCTTCCAGCCGATGCGCTTTGGCCAGCGCCTGTGGATCGTACCGAGCTGGCACGCCGCCCCGGAACCGGATGCGGTGAACCTGCTGCTCGATCCGGGCCTGGCCTTCGGCACCGGCACTCACCCGACCACCGCACTATGCCTGGAATGGCTCGACAGTCAGAAGCTCGATAACTGCAGCGTGATCGACTTCGGTTGCGGCTCAGGCATCCTCGCCATCGCTGCCCTGCTGCTCGGCGCACCGCAGGCAGTGGGCACCGATATCGACCCGCAGGCGCTGGAAGCTTCGCGCGACAATGCCTCGCGCAACGGTATCGACCCTGCCCGCGTCCCGGTCTATCTGCCCGCCGACATGCCGCAACAACCCGCCGACGTGGTCGTCGCCAACATCCTCGCTGGCCCGCTGGTTTCCCTGGCACCTCAGATCACCGCGCTGGTCAAAGGCGGTGGACGCCTGGCGCTGTCGGGTATCCTCGCCGAACAGGCCGAGGAAGTCCGCGCCGCCTACGCAGGTGCGTTCGACCTCGACCCAACGGCCGTCAAAGACGGCTGGGTGCGCATCAGCGGCGTCAAGCGCTGAACCGCGCGCAATCGTTGCGTTAGACTAGCTGCTTGGATTTTCCGGACCCGCGCATGAGCGAAAGCCACGTCACCCAGTGCCCCAATTGCCGTACCAGCTTCCGCGTCAGTCAGGCGCAGCTGGCTGCTGCCCATGGTGCCGTACGCTGCGGCGCCTGCCTGCACGTGTTCAACGCTGTCGAGCAACTGTTCGGCCCCCGTGCAGCCGCACCTGCGCCAGTGGCAGCCAAAACGGCAAGCGCTCCGGTCAAAGCTCAACCCGAAACCCGCCCCAAGCCGCCAGCGGCCAAGCCCGCCGCCGACACCCTGTGGATTCATGACGACCTCGACCTGGACAGCCTCGACCTCGATGAGGAACTGGCCAAGCTGGAAGAGCAGGAACAACAGCTGTCGCAGCAGTTCCTCGCGCTGGAACAGGCGCCGCGCTATGCCGAGAACTTCGGCAGCCGCGCGACAGATGAACGCGAAGATGCGCACGACGAAGCCTGGGCCGAAGCCCTGCTGCGCGACGAACCAGTCAAGCGCGAGCGCGACAGCTTCGAATTGCAGCCTACCGAGGAACAGCCAGAGCCCGCACTTGCACCGGAGCCCAAAGCCGCCATTGAGTCCACCCCCGTCACACCCCGCAAGCAGCAGCCCATCGCCGACGACCTCGACGAAGCCGATGAGCCGCGCCTGGGTAACCTCGATGACGAACCCGACGAGCCGGAGCGACAGGACGAAGACCTGCGCACGGAACGTGAAGACCCCAAGGTAGCGCGTAACGAGCCGGGCCTGCGCGAGGAGCGCCTGTTCGAACTGGACGACGAGCCCTTGCAACTCGACTGGCGCCAGCCACAGGGCACATCCTGGGGTCGCCTGTTCGGCTGGGGCCTGCTCAATCTGCTGGCGGTGGGCGGCCTGCTGGCGCAGTACGCGGCCTACAACTTCGACGAATTGGCGCGCCAGGACCGTTATCGCCCCTGGTTCGAACAGCTGTGCCCGAACATCGGTTGCAGCCTGCCGTCGAAAGTCGACATCAGCCAGATTCGCAGCAGCAACCTGGTAGTGCGCAGCCACCCGGAGTTCTCCGGCGCGCTGATCGTCGACGCCATCCTCTATAACCGCGCCTCCTTCGCCCAGCCCTTCCCGCTGCTGGAGATGCGCTTCGCCGACCTGGGCGGCCAACTGGTCGCCAGTCGTCGCTTCAAACCCAGCGAGTACCTTGCTGGCGAGCTGGCCGGGCAGAGCGAAATGCCGCCGCAGACGCCCATTCACATCTCCCTGGACATCCTCGACCCGGGCACGCGCGCGGTTAACTACAGCCTCAGCTTCCATTCCCCCGAGTAGCCTGAAGGGGCCGCGACCCGTGGTCGCAGGCCCTTTATCTAACTACTGGCGATAAGCCCATAGCTGTTCAGAATTTGTTCAAAACGACCTTTATCCGGTCATCCAGAGCGGGTATCATGCCCACCCTTTCGCGAGCACCGAACCACCATCGTTTCCCCGAGAATCTGTTCAAAGTCTCGCGAGCTAGAGCCAGGCAAGGCGAAGTCGGGCGAAGAAGCGCAGTTTACTGTCTGTAAATGAGCATTCTGAGTCTGACTTCAACGCCGCCTGGCCGACGCGCAGCAGGCTTTGAACAGAATCTCAGGACACAGTGGAGGACAGGTGTCGATCGCCCTTTGTCTCAACTGCGCACCAACAAGCAGGGACGCCCCATGTCGGCCCCACGTATTGGCCCCTACACATTGCCCAATCGGTTGATCCTGGCTCCCATGGCCGGCGTCACCGATCGTCCGTTCCGCCAGCTGTGCCGCCGTCTCGGCGCTGGCCTGGTGGTGTCGGAGATGGTCACCAGCGATGTGCGCCTGTGGAATAGCCGCAAGTCCAGCCTGCGTTTGATGCACGCCGGTGACCCCGAGCCGCGTTCGGTACAGATCGCCGGCGGCGACCCGCAGATGATGGCCGACGCCGCGCGCAAGAACGTCGAGTTGGGCGCGCAGATCATCGATATCAACATGGGTTGCCCGGCCAAGAAGGTCTGCAACAAGGCCGCCGGCTCCGCGCTGCTGCGTGACGAGCCCCTGGTACGTGAAATCCTCGATGCGGTAGTCGGTGCGGTGGACGTGCCGGTGACCCTGAAGATTCGCACTGGCTGGGATCGGCAGAACAAGAACGGCATCACTGTAGCGAAGATCGCCGAAGATGCTGGCATTGCTGCGCTTTCCGTCCACGGTCGTACCCGCGCCGATCTGTATACCGGCGAAGCCGAGTACGACACCATCGCCGCCATCAAGCAGGCGATATCGATTCCGGTGTTCGCCAACGGCGACATCGACTCCCCACAAAAAGCCAAGGCCGTGCTCGACGCCACCGGCGCCGACGCCCTGCTCATTGGCCGTGCCGCCCAGGGGCGGCCATGGATATTCCGTGAAATCGAGCACTACCTGCGTACCGGCGAAACCCTGCCGGCACCGAGCCTGCTCGAAGTGGAACGCATCCTGCTGGAACACCTGGCCGCACTGCACGCCTTCTACGGCGAATTGATGGGCGTACGCATCGCCCGCAAGCATGTCGGCTGGTATCTCGCAACCCTGCCGGGCGCCAGGGAGTTTCGCGCCCAGTTCAACCGTCTGGACAGTACGGACGCACAGTGCGCCAACGTTCGCGAGTTCTTCAGCGAACGGCATAACGATGGAAACGAGGTGGCCGCATGACGTTGATGACAGAGACCCTAGTGAGTGGAATTGCACCCGTGAGTGACAACACCAGCCTTAAACAGCACCTGAACACGCCGAGCGAAGAGGGTCAGACCCTGCGCGGCGCCGTGGAGAAGGCGCTGCACAATTACTTCGCCCACCTCGAGGGCGCGGACGTCACCGACGTGTACAACCTGGTGCTCACCGAAGTCGAAGCGCCGCTGCTGGAAACCGTCATGAATCACGTGAAAGGTAACCAGACCAAAGCTTCCGAACTGCTCGGCCTGAACCGTGGCACGCTGCGCAAGAAGCTCAAGCAGTACGATCTGCTGTAACCCCGAACTCCCGAAAAGGGCGGCCCGCATGAGCCGCCTTTTTTGCTGATATCCCCGCTCTGATGGATAGTGAAATGACCGACCAGACCACCCTTCTGCCCGTGCGCCGCGCGCTGATCAGCGTTTCCGACAAGACTGGCGTCCTCGAATTCGCTCGCGAACTGGCCGCCCTCGGTGTCGAGATTCTCTCCACCGGTGGTACCTACAAGCTGCTCAAGGACAACGGCGTAGCCGCAGTGGAAGTGGCTGACTACACCGGTTTCCCGGAGATGATGGACGGCCGCGTGAAGACCCTGCACCCGAAGATTCACGGCGGCATCCTCGGTCGTCGCGCCCTGGACGGCGCAGTGATGGACGAGCACGGCATCAAGCCGATCGACCTGGTGGCGGTAAACCTCTATCCCTTCGAAGCCACCGTGGCCAAGCCTGATTGCGACCTGGCCGACGCCATCGAGAACATCGACATCGGCGGCCCGACCATGGTCCGCAGCGCAGCGAAGAACCACAAGGACGTCGCCATCGTGGTCAACACCGGCGACTACGCCGGCATCGTCGCCTCCCTCAAGGCCGGCGGCCTGAGCTACGCCCAGCGCTTCGACCTGGCCCTGAAGGCCTTCGAACACACCGCGGCCTACGACGGCATGATCGCCAACTACCTGGGCACCATCGACCAGGCGGCGGGCACCCTGTCCACCGAAGGCCGTGGCGCCTTCCCGCGCACCTTCAACAGCCAGTTCATCAAGGCGCAGGAAATGCGCTACGGCGAGAACCCGCACCAGAGCGCGGCGTTCTATGTCGAGGCGAAGAAGGGCGAAGCCAGCGTTTCCACCGCCGTGCAGCTGCAAGGCAAGGAACTGTCGTTCAACAACGTCGCCGACACCGACGCCGCGCTGGAATGCGTGAAGAGCTTCGTCAAACCGGCCTGCGTCATCGTCAAGCACGCCAACCCCTGCGGCGTCGCCGTGGTACCGGAAGACGAAGGCGGCATCCGCAAGGCCTACGACCTGGCCTACGCCACTGACACCGAATCGGCGTTCGGCGGCATCATCGCCTTCAACCGCGAACTGGACGGCGAAACCGCCCAGGCCATCGTCGAGCGTCAGTTCGTCGAAGTGATCATCGCCCCGAAAATCAGCGCTGCCGCTCGTGAAGTGGTGGCAGCCAAGGCCAACGTGCGCCTGCTCGAATGCGGCGAATGGCCGGCCGAGCGCGCTGCGGGCTGGGACTTCAAGCGCGTCAATGGCGGTCTGCTGGTACAGAGCCGCGACATCGGCATGATCAAGGCAGAAGACCTGAAGATCGTCACCCAGCGCGCGCCGAGCGAGCAGGAAATCCACGACCTGATCTTCGCCTGGAAAGTGGCCAAGTTCGTCAAATCCAACGCCATCGTCTACGCCAAGAACCGTCAGACCGTCGGCGTCGGCGCCGGCCAGATGAGCCGCGTCAACTCCGCCCGCATCGCTGGCATCAAGGCCGAGCACGCTGGCCTGCCGGTACCGGGCGCGGTGATGGCCTCGGACGCCTTCTTCCCCTTCCGCGACGGCATCGACAACGCTGCCAAGGCCGGCATCACCGCGGTGATCCAGCCGGGTGGCTCGATGCGCGACAACGAGGTGATCGCGGCTGCCGATGAAGCCGGTATCGCGATGGTGTTTACCGGCATGCGTCACTTCCGCCATTGATTGGCTGGTGGATGGCTTCGGCCATCCACCTACGCCAACCTTATTCCGTAGGGTGGATAGCGCTTTTCCTATCCACCAAGCGGGCCACCGGCCCGCCTCCATTGGGAGAGACTTATGAACGTATTGATCATCGGCAGCGGCGGTCGTGAACACGCCCTGGCCTGGAAAGTGGCGCAGGACAAGCGCGTCGAGAAGGTCTTCATCGCCCCAGGCAACGCTGGCACCGCTACCGAAGCCAAATGCGAGAACGTCGCCATCGACGTACTGGCCATCGAACAGCTGGCCGACTTCGCCGAGAAGAACGTGCAGCTGACCATCGTCGGCCCGGAGGCTCCGCTGGTCAAAGGTGTGGTCGACCTGTTCCGCAGCCGCAAACTGGACATCTTCGGCCCTACCGCCGCCGCTGCCCAGCTGGAAGGCTCCAAGGCCTTCACCAAGGACTTCCTGGCGCGCCAGCAGATCCCCACCGCTGACTACCAGAACTTCACCGAAATCGAGCCGGCGCTGGCTTACCTGCGTGAGAAAGGCGCACCGATCGTGATCAAGGCCGATGGCCTGGCCGCAGGCAAGGGCGTGATCGTCGCCATGACCCTGCAGGAAGCCGAAGACGCGGTGCGCGACATGCTCGCCGGTAACGCCTTCGGTGAAGCCGGCTCGCGTGTGGTGATCGAGGAGTTCCTCGACGGCGAAGAAGCCAGCTTCATCGTCATGGTCGACGGCGAGAACGTACTGCCGATGGCCACCAGCCAGGACCACAAGCGCGTTGGCGACGGCGACAGCGGCCCGAACACCGGTGGCATGGGCGCGTATTCGCCTGCGCCGGTGGTCACCGCCGAGGTGCACAAGCGCGTGATGGACGAGGTGATCTACCCGACCGTGCGCGGCATGGCCAGCGAAGGCAACGTCTACACCGGTTTTCTCTATGCCGGCCTGATGATCGACAAGGCTGGCAAGCCCAAGGTCATCGAGTTCAACTGCCGCTTCGGCGACCCGGAAACCCAACCGATCATGTGCCGCCTGGAAAGCTCCCTGGTACTGCTGGTCGAGGCCGCATTGGCCAAGGCCCTGGACAAGGTCGAAGCAACCTGGGACCCACGTCCGACCGTGGGCGTGGTACTGGCTGCCGGTGGCTACCCGGGCGACTACGCCAAGGGCGACGTCATCGAAGGCCTGGATGAAGCCGCCAAGCTCGACGGCAAGGTGTTCCACGCCGGTACCGCACTGAAGGACGGCCAGATCGTCACCGCCGGTGGCCGCGTTCTGTGCGCCACCGCCATCGGCGCCAGCGTTGCCGATGCCCAACAGCAGGCCTATCGCCTGGCCGAGAAGATTCGCTGGAACTGCATGTTCCACCGCAACGATATCGGCTATCGGGCCATCGCCCGCGAGCGCGGCGAGAGCTGATCGTTTGAGCGAAAATGCGGCACAAACAAGGCAAAATCGCTGTTTGTGCCGTATTCGCTCGAGCAAATGCTTGGCTATAATCCGGCCACTCATTTAGAAGGATTTTGCCCGTGCGCCGGCTCAGGATTGCCATCGGACTACTCGCCAGCTTGCTGTTGCTTGGCCTTGCCCTGACAGCCACGGCGAACACAGCCCCTACCGGCACGCACAGCTGGTCCTATCTGGTCGACGCCAGCGCCCGCCTGGGCCTTGAAGAAGTCCGCGCCCAGCGCCAACAGTTCAAACCCCTCAGCAAACAGTCCTTTACTTTCCCGCCCAGTGATCACGCTGTCTGGCTGCGTGCCGAGTTCGCACCGCAGCAGCAACCCGCCTGGCTGTGGATCTTTTCACCACGGGTGCAGTACCTCGATTACTACCTGCTGAGAGACGGTGTGCTGGAGCAGAACCTGCACACCGGCGAGGCCATGCCGCTGGATTCGCGACCGCTGCCGTCGCGCTTCTACCTGATGCCGTTGCCGAATGACGGCCAGGCCCGCGTCGCCTATGTCCGCCTGACCTCCAACCACCCGCTGATGACCTGGTTCAAGGTCATGGATCAAGCCGAACTGGTCAGCCTGGAAAAGCCCGCCTATCTCTACGGCATGCTCTTCGGCGCCCTGCTGCTGCTGACCCTGTACAACCTCATCCGCTTCATCTACAGCCGCAGCGCCAGTGGTCTGTGGCTGGCCGGGGTGAACATCGGCCTGGCCGTGTGCTCGTCGGCCAACCTCGGCATCTTCGCCCAATGGCTGCCCAGCCTGGGCTACAACCAGTCACTGATCGCCGACCTCTCTGCCCTGTTCGCCGCCTTCAGCGCCCTGGCTTTTGGCCTGAGCTTCATGCACGGCACGCCAGTACAGCACAGCCCCCTGAACCGCCTGCTGCGGGGTAATGCTCTACTGCTCCTGGGCTATGCGCTGTGCATCGTCGTCACCGGTCTGTTCTGGTACAGCTCGCTGGTCTACCTGCTGGTGGCCCTGAGCGCGATCAACCTGTTGCTGGTGAGCGGCCTGCACTGGCGCGCCGGTTATCAGCCGGCACGCCTGATCGCCTTAGGCATGCTGGTGTTCAACATGGGCTTCGGTTTCTTCGTGCCGGTACTACTCGGCTTCGATCAGCTCAATCCGGGCTGGCTGGTGCTGGGCGTATTCAGCGTTGCCACTCTGGCCGGTCTGATCCTCAGCGTGTCGCTGACCGAGCGGCAGCGGCAGATCCAGCGCGACACCCTGCAGGAAAGCACCGCCCTGGCTGCCAGCAGTGCCGAGCTGAAAGCCAAGGCTGAGTTCCTGGCCAAGATCAGCCATGAAATCCGCACGCCAATGAACGGCGTGCTGGGTATGACCGAGCTGCTGTTGGGCACGCCGCTGTCGGCCAAGCAGCGCGACTACGTGCAGACCATCCACAGTTCGGGCAACGAGCTGCTTACCCTGATCAACGAAATCCTCGACATTTCCAAGCTCGAGTCCGGGCAGATTGAACTGGACGATGTGCAGTTCGACCTCGGCGCGCTGATCGAAGACTGCCTCGACATCTTCCGCGCCAAGGCCGAACAACAGCGCGTGGAGCTGATCAGTTTCATCCAGCCACAGGTGCCACGAGTGATCAGCGGTGACCCGACGCGCCTGCGCCAGGCTCTGTTGAGCCTGCTGGATAACGCCTTCAAGCAGACCGACGAGGGCGAGATTCTTCTGGTCGCCGCCCTCGACAGCGGCGACGGTCAACATCGTCTGCGCGTCGCCGTACAGGACAGCGGTCGTCCACTGCTGCCGGAGGAGCGCGACGCCCTGCTCAACACCGAACTGCAGAGCCGCGACTTCCTCTCCGCCACCCGCCTGGGCGGGCGCCTCGGCCTGATCATCGCGCGCCAGTTGGTGCGTCTGATGGGCGGCGAGTTCGGCATCCAGGGCAGCGGCAACCAGGGCACCACACTGTGGCTGACCCTGCCGCTGGATGCCGCCCGCCTGGAACAGCCAGAAGCCGACCTCGACAGCCCGTTGCAAGGCGCGCGCCTGCTGGTGGTGGACGACAACGACACCTGCCGCAAGGTACTGATGCAGCAATGCAACGCCTGGGGCATGCAGGTCAGTGCAGTCCCTTCCGGCAAGGAGGCGCTGGCGCTGCTGCGCACCAAGGCGCACATGCGCGAGTACTTCGATGCGGTGCTGCTCGACCAAGACATGCCCGGCATGACCGGTATGCAGCTGGCCGCCAAGATCAAGGAAGATCCGAGCCTCAACCATGACATCCTGATCATCATGCTTACCGGCATCAGCAACGCGCCGAGCAAGGTGATTGCACGCAACGCCGGGATCAAGCGCATCCTGGCCAAGCCGGTGGCCGGCTACACGCTCAAGACCACCCTGGCCGACGAACTGGCCCAGCGCCCCAACGATACCCCCGCCCAGGCAGCGCCTACTCCGGTCAGTACACCACTGAACGTGCCGGCCGACTTCCGCATTCTGGTGGCCGAAGACAACAGCATCTCGACCAAGGTGATTCGCGGCATGCTCGGCAAGCTCAACCTCAAGCCGGACACCGCCAGCAACGGCGAGGAAGCCCTCAGTGCGATGAAAGCGCAGCCCTACGACCTGGTGCTGATGGATTGCGAAATGCCGGTGCTCGATGGTTTCTCCGCCACCGAACAGCTGCGTGCCTGGGAAAAGAGCGAGAAACGCCCGCGTACACCGGTGGTGGCACTGACCGCGCATATCCTCAGCGAACACAAGGAGCGCGCACGTGCCGTCGGCATGGATGGCCACATGTCCAAGCCGGTGGAGCTGTCACAACTGCGCGAGCTGATCGAGCACTGGATCGCCGAGCGCGAGCTGCGCCGCCAGCGTGATGCGCTGCCACACTGATAGTCTTCTTTACCTTCACTGCCTTTCTGCGAGCCTGCCGCCATGGCGTCCGAGTTGTTCAGCCTGTACCTGAAGATGCTGGTGCTCTACAGCCCCTTCTTCGTCCTCTCCTGCTTCATCGGCCTCAGCCGCGGCTACACCCTCAAGGAGCGCAAGCGCCTGGCCTGGAAAGTGGCGCTGGCGACGCTGATCGCCAGCGTGCTGCTGTACCTGTTCGGCAAACACATCTTCACCCTGTTCGGTATCACCATCGACGCCTTCCGCATCGGCGCGGGATCGGTGTTGTTCATCTCCGCCCTCGGCATGGCCCAGGGCAAATCGGCGGTGCAGAGCGATAACGTACAGCAGGACGTGACCATCGTCCCGCTGACCATCCCCCTGACCGTCGGCCCCGGCACCATCGGTGCCCTGCTGCTGATGGGCGCCAGCCAGCCGCACTGGGACGACAAACTGGTGGCCGTGGCAGCGATCTTCCTCGCCAGCCTCACCGTGGGCGTGGTGCTGTACCTGTCCAACCAGTTCGAGCGCCTGCTCGGCGACCAGGGCCTGCAGATCGTCAGCCGTTTGATGGGGCTGTTCGTTTGCGCCCTGGCGGCGCAGATCATCTTCACCGGGGTGAAGAACTACCTGGTGCTCTGAAACCCCGGTACCTGACGAACGCCTGCACCAACGTCCAGGGCAGGCTGTTCGCAGCAATCGTGTCTAACACTCCCCCGGCAATCCGCAAACGAGCAGCGATGCGCCCTGCATCGCCTGCAACGCGAAGATTTTCTCCAGGCGCACTTAGGCCGTGCCTGGCAGGGTCGTCTGCGGATATTCGCCCGGTTCGACGCGCTCGAACTCGAAGCGGCGCGCCGTCCCTGCTAGCGCCCCACGAATGAACACCTGCCTGCACCGCAGGCGCTGATTCGCACCTGGATGGTGCGAAAGACAGGGCATCGGCGTTGCCGCCTCACCCTCGGCGCAACCGTTCACGGCCAATCACCGGCAATCACGAAAAGCCCCGCGTACACCACAAAATCCACGCGCAGGCGCGTATTGCGGGGCGGCTGCACCGCGTCCAGACGCAGCGTATCGAGCTGAGCGGCGCCGGCGATCCTGACTCATCGTACGGAAGAGGCACAGCAATTGCTGAAGGGCCTTATAGAGGTCAGCAAGGCAGGGGGCATTTACTCGACTTGCACAGGCGACACGGCGCTTACCGGCGCGTAGAGCCGATGCCGGTGCAGCCAGGCCATGACCTTAACGCATGACCAATAACAACGCTGTCCACTTACTCAAAATGAGAATGGAGAACGCACCATGCAACGTCGCAGCCTGATCAAGGCCTTTACCCTTTCCGCTTCCATCGCCGCCATGGGCCTGAGCTGGTCCATCCAGGCCGCCGAGACCATCAAGGTCGGCGTCCTGCACTCGCTGTCCGGCACCATGGCCATTTCCGAAACGTCGCTGAAAGACATGGCGCTGATGACCATCGACGAGATCAACGCCAAAGGCGGCGTACTCGGCAAGCAGCTTGAAGCAGTGGTGGTTGACCCGGCATCGAACTGGCCGCTGTTCGCCGAGCGTGGCCGTCAGTTGCTGACCCAGGACAAGGTCGCGGTGACCTTCGGCTGCTGGACCTCGGTATCGCGCAAATCCGTGTTGCCGGTGTACGAAGAGCTCAACGGCCTGCTGTTCTACCCGGTGCAGTACGAAGGCGAAGAGATGTCGCCGAACGTGTTCTACACCGGTGCAGCGCCAAACCAGCAGGCGATCCCGGCGGTGGAATACCTGCTCAGCGAAGACGGCGGCGCCGCCAAGCGTTTCTTCCTGCTCGGCACCGACTACGTCTACCCGCGCACCACCAACAAGATCCTGCGCGCCTTCCTCAACAGCAAGGGCATCGCCGACAAGGACATCGAAGAGGTCTACACCCCCTTCGGTCATAGCGACTATCAAACCATCGTCGCCAACATCAAGAAGTTCTCCGCTGGCGGCAAAACTGCCGTGGTTTCCACTGTGAATGGCGACTCCAACGTACCGTTCTACAAGGAACTGGCCAACCAGGGCTTGGAAGCCACCGAAGTGCCGGTGGTGGCCTTCTCCGTGGGTGAAGAAGAACTGCGCGGCATCGATACCAAACCGCTGGTCGGCCACCTCGCGGCCTGGAACTACTTCCAGTCCGTGGAGAACCCGGTCAACGAGAAGTTCGTCGCCGACTGGAAAGCCTACGCCAAAGCCAAGAAGCTGCCGAACGCCGACACCGTGGTGACCAACGACCCGATGGAAGCCACCTACGTGGGCATCCACATGTGGGCGCAGGCCGTCGAGAAAGCCGGTACCACCGACGTCGACAAGGTGCGTGAAGCCATGGCTGGCCAGGAGTTCGCGGCGCCGAGCGGCTTCACCCTGAAGATGGACGAGAAGAACCACCACCTGCATAAGCCGGTAATGATCGGCGAGATCCAGGATGACGGTCAGTTCTCCGTGGTCTGGGAAACCGAAGGCCCGATCCGCGCCCAGCCGTGGAGCCCGTACATCGAAGGCAACGACAAGAAAGCCGATACCCCGGTGAAGTCGAACTAAGGCAAAAGCCCCTCTCCCGCATGCGGTAACCACAGCTCGTCAATGAGTTGCAGTGCCG
Organism: Pseudomonas sediminis; assembly: GCF_039555755.1. Taxonomy (NCBI): domain Bacteria; kingdom Pseudomonadati; phylum Pseudomonadota; class Gammaproteobacteria; order Pseudomonadales; family Pseudomonadaceae; genus Pseudomonas; species Pseudomonas sediminis. The sequence goes on along the minus strand of NZ_CP154631.1, from coordinate 2,551,895 downwards.
CTTGTCTCCCCTCTCCCGCTTGCGGGAGAGGGGCGGGGAGAGGGTCGCCGTAGCCCGGATGCAATCCGGGAAGCTCGCCCCGGACGTCATCCGGGCTATGCCAAGGACACCCTTATGCCCACTGCCCTTACCCGAATTCTCCTGAGCCTGCTGCTGTTGCTGCCACTGGCGGCACAGGCTGGCGAGGCCGACGACTTCGTCGCTGCCAACGCCAGCAAACAGGCCAAACTGCTGCAGGACTGGGCCGCCACGCCCAGCACCGAACGCATGCCACTGCTGCAAGCTCTGCAGCAGGGCCGCGTCGGCAGCGATGCCGACAAACGTGCCTTCATCGAACAGGACGGCACCTGGCAAGCCGCTGATGGCGACGCCGAAGCCAATGGCACGCCACGCAAACTGCGCCTGAACAACCGCCTGCGCGGCTTGGTCACCTTCGCCGTGGCCAGCCATCAAATGCTCGATCACGACGCCACTATACGCCTCGCTGCCGCCAAGCAACTGCAACGCAACACGCCGCCAGCGTTGCTGCCCTTGCTGGAAAGCCGCCTGAGCATGGAAGCAGACGAGAACGTGCGTGACGCCATTACCCTGGCCCTGGCCAATCTGCAGCTGGAGGCCAGCGACCCAGCCGTGCGCCTGGCTGCCGTGGAGCGTCTGGGCAAGACCGGCGACCCGCTGGCCCGCACGCGCCTGCAAAGCCTGCTCGATGGCGAAGAAAGCGATGCCACCGTGCGCGCCGCTGCCGAGCAGAGCCTGGCCCAGGTGAAGAACAAACTGCTGATCGGCGAACTGCTCGGCCAGGCCTTCAGCGGCCTGTCGCTTGGCTCGATCCTGCTGCTCGCCGCCCTCGGCCTGGCCATCACCTTCGGTCTGCTCGGGGTGATCAACATGGCCCACGGCGAAATGCTGATGCTGGGCGCCTACACCACCTACGTGGTGCAGCTGAGCTTCCAACGCCTGGCGCCCGAATACCTCACGCTCTACCCACTGGCCGCGTTGCCGATCGCCTTTGTGGTCACGGCCTGCATCGGCATGGCGCTGGAGCGTACGGTGATCCGCCATCTCTACGGTCGCCCGCTGGAAACCCTGCTGGCCACCTGGGGTATCAGCCTGATCCTGATCCAGCTGGTACGCGTCACCTTCGGCGCGCAGAACGTCGAAGTGGCCAACCCGGCCTGGCTGTCTGGCGGCATGCAGGTGCTGCCGAACCTGGTGCTGCCGTACAACCGCATCGTCATCATCGGCTTCGCCTTGTTCGTCGTGGTCCTGACCTGGCTGCTGCTGAACAAGACGCGCCTGGGCCTGAACGTGCGCGCGGTAACCCAGAACCGCAACATGGCAGCCTGCTGCGGCGTGCCCACCGGGCGCGTGGACATGATGGCCTTCGGTCTCGGCTCGGGCATCGCCGGCCTCGGCGGCGTGGCCCTGAGCCAGATCGGCAACGTCGGCCCGGACCTCGGCCAGAGCTACATCATCGACTCCTTCCTGGTGGTGGTGCTCGGCGGCGTCGGGCAACTGGCCGGTAGCGTGCTGGCGGCCTTCGGTCTGGGCGTGGTGAACAAGTTCCTCGAACCGCAGATCGGTGCGGTGCTCGGCAAGATCCTCATCCTCGCGCTGATCATTCTGTTTATCCAGAAACGCCCGCAAGGCCTCTTCGCTCTCAAAGGACGGGTGATCGACTGATGACAATGCCACTCAATCAAACGTTGCTGGCCCGCGCCAGCGCCAAGCTCGGCCCGCAGGTTTCGCTGGCCATCGGCCTGCTGGTGCTGGCCGTGCTGCTGGCCATGCCGCTGCTGCACCTGTTGCCGGCCGACCATGCTCTGCACGTCTCGGCCTATTCGCTGACCCTGGTGGGCAAGATCCTCTGCTACGCCATAGTCGCCCTGGCGCTGGATCTGGTCTGGGGCTACGCCGGCATGCTGTCGCTGGGCCACGGTCTGTTCTTCGCCCTCGGTGGCTACGCCATGGGCATGTACCTGATGCGCCAGAGTGCCGGTGACGGCCTGCCAGCGTTCATGAGCTTCCTCGCCTGGAGCGAGCTGCCCTGGTACTGGTACGGCACCTCCAGCTTCCTCTGGGCGATGTGCCTGGTGGTGCTGGCGCCCGGCCTGCTGGCCCTGGTGTTCGGCTTCTTCGCCTTCCGCTCGCGGATCAAGGGCGTGTACTTCTCGATCATGACCCAGGCGCTGACCTTCGCCGGCATGCTCCTGTTCTTCCGCAACGAAACCGGCTTCGGCGGCAACAACGGCTTTACCGGCTTCACCCGCATCCTCGGCTTCGACATCACCGCGCAGAGCACTCGCGCGGCGCTGTTCTTCGCCACCGTGGTGTTGCTGGTGGGCAGCCTGTACCTGGGCTTTCGCCTGGCACGCAGCAAGTTTGGCCGCGTGCTCACGGCCCTGCGTGACGCCGAGAACCGCCTGATGTTCTGCGGTTACGACCCACGCGGTTACAAGCTGTTCATCTGGGTGCTGAGCGCGGTGCTGTGCGGCCTGGCCGGCGCGCTGTACGTGCCGCAGGTGGGCATCATCAACCCCAGCGAAATGGCACCGACGCAGTCCATCGAAGCCGCCGTGTGGGTCGCCCTGGGCGGTCGCGGCACGCTGATCGGCCCGCTGCTTGGCGCCGGCCTGGTCAACGGCATGAAGAGCTGGTTCACCGTGGCCTTCCCGGAATACTGGCTGTTCGCCCTCGGTGCGCTATTCATCGTCGTCACCCTGTTCCTGCCACGCGGCGTGGTTGGCCTGCTGCGCAAGGAGAAGGATCAATGAAAGCCACTCCGGTACCTGAAACCATGCTCGAAGCCGCTTTCGACCCCACCGGCCTGGCGCTGGACACCGGCAAGAACGTCGGCAAGGGCGTCAACGTCCGCCATGGCACCATCCTCACGCTGGAAGATATCAACGTCAGCTTCGATGGTTTCAAGGCGCTGACCAACCTGACGCTGTACATCGGCGTCGGTGAGCTGCGCTGCATCATCGGCCCGAACGGCGCCGGTAAAACCACAATGATGGACGTGATCACCGGCAAGACCCGCCCGGACAACGGCGTGGCCTACTTCGGCGAGCAGTACGACCTCACCACCATGAGCGAAGTGCAGATCGCCCAGGCCGGCATCGGCCGCAAATTCCAGAAGCCGACGGTGTTCGAAGCACTGACGGTGTTCGAAAACCTGGAACTGGCGCAGAAGACCAACAAGTCGGTATGGGCAAGCCTGCGCGCCCGGCTCAGTGGCGAGCAGAAGGATCGCATCGAGGAGGTGCTGACCACCATCCGCCTGGAAGCCTCGCGCAACCGTCCGGCTGGCCTGCTCTCCCATGGCCAGAAGCAGTTCCTGGAGATCGGCATGCTGCTGATGCAGGAGCCGCATCTGCTGCTGCTCGACGAGCCAGTGGCAGGCATGACCGATGCCGAGACCGAGTTCACCGCCGAGCTGTTCAAATCGCTGGCACGCAAGCACTCGCTGATGGTGGTCGAGCACGACATGGGCTTCGTCGGCTCCATCGCTGACCACGTCACCGTACTGCACCAAGGCAGCGTACTGGCCGAAGGCTCGCTGGAACAGGTACAGAACGACGAGCGGGTGATCGAGGTTTATCTGGGTCGCTGACAGTCGGTGCGCACGGCGCACCCTACCCGGCGCGGTTTATCCCGTAGGGTGCGCCACGCGCACCGCATGCTTAAGGACATCGATATGCTGCAAGTCCAACAACTCCACCAGTATTACGGCGGCAGCCACATCCTCCGTGGCCTGTCGTTTGACGTGAAGGTCGGCGAAGTCACCTGCCTGCTTGGCCGCAACGGCGTGGGCAAGACCACCTTGCTCAAATGCCTGATGGGTCTGATCCCGGCCAAGGACGGTAGCGTGCAATGGGAAGGCAAACCCATCACCGCTTTCAAACCGCACCAGCGCGTACACGCTGGTATCGCCTACGTGCCCCAGGGCCGCGAGATCTTCGGCCGCCTGACGGTGGAAGAGAACCTGCTGATGGGCCTGTCACGTTTTCCCGGCAGCCAGGCCAAGGCCGTGCCGGAATTCATCTACGAGCTGTTCCCGGTGCTGCGCGAGATGAAGCATCGCCGTGGCGGCGACCTGTCCGGTGGCCAACAGCAACAGCTGGCCATCGGTCGCGCCCTGGCCAGCCAGCCACGCCTGTTGATCCTCGACGAGCCCACCGAAGGCATCCAGCCCTCGGTAATCAAGGAGATCGGCGTAGTGATCAAGAAGCTCGCCGCTCGCGGCGACATGGCCATCCTGCTGGTGGAGCAGTTCTACGACTTCGCCGCCGAACTGGCCGACCAGTACCTGGTAATGAGCCGTGGCGAGATCGTCCAGCAGGGCCGTGGCGAGAACATGGAAACCGAAGGCGTACGCGGGCTGGTAGCGATCTGATGCGGAACGTAGGGCGGGTGTAACCCGCCTGATCCATCCAGGGAGCGTCAATTGGTGGGCTGAAGCCCACCCTACGGCAGGCGAGCGATTTGTAGGGTGGGCGACGCCTCACCCGCCCACCAACCAGTTACTCGGCGAAATCCGCCCCCTCGCGCAGCAACTGGCGTTTCACGCTCTCAAGATGCAGGTGCGCGCTTTCGGCGTTGCCCTGCAGCATCTGCCGGCACGCCGCACTGGCAATCGCCGGTGCCACGGCCTTCAGCGGCCGACCGCTGGCCATGGCCTTGAGCTGCACCTCGGCAGCGCGCTCCAGGTAGTAGAGATCGTCCCAGGCTTCGGCAATGCTCGGCCCCAGTACCAACGGGCCGTGGTTCTTCAGCATCACCACATCGGCATCACCTGCCGCGCGGGCGATGCGCTCGCCCTCGGCATCATTCAGCGCAAGGCCCTGATAATCCTCATCCACCGCCAGACGCTCGTAGAACTTCAGCGCGGTCTGCCCGGCCCAGACGAAGGGCTCGCCCTCCAGCATGCACAGCGCCGTGGCGTTGGGCATATGGGTGTGAAAGGCTGCCGTAGCGCGTGGGTTGAGGCGGTGCAACTGGGCATGAATAAAAAACGCCGTGGCCTCCGGGCGGCCCTCGCCCAGCACCACGCGCCCGTCAAAATCGCAGATCAACAACGACGAGGCCGTGACCTCGGCAAAGGCCAGGCCATAAGGATTGACCAGAAACAACTCGGGCCGTCCCGGCACCACCACGGAAAAGTGATTGCAGATGCCTTCGCCCATGCCGAGCCGTGCCGCCATGCGAAAGCAGGCGGCCAGGTCGATACGTGCCTGGACGATCTCGGCGCTGTTCAGGCCCTCTGTGGACGCCAGCGGGGCGGTGTTGATTTCAAATGCGTGGGCCATGGTTTCACTCCTGAAAACGGATGCCTCCAGCCTAGCCTTTGCACACCAGGCGCCTAGGGACAGTTGCCCGATATCGGCGAGCCAGACGCGCTGACCCAGCCATTTCCGGCATCTGGCCCTACGGCACACGGCCGCTTTGTTCCTATGGTGCAGCCATCCGCAACGACCAGCCCGAGGTCATCATGAGCACACCGATCAGCAACCAGTACGTCCACGATCTGGATCGCCAGCACGTCTTCCATTCCTGGTCGACCCAGGGCGCCCTCAACCCGCTGGTGATTGCCGGCGGTGAGGGCTGCACCCTGTGGGACTACGACGGCAAACGCTACCTCGACTTCAGCAGCCAACTGGTCAACACCAATATCGGCCACCAGCACCCGAAGGTGATCGCCGCCATTCAGGAACAGGCCGGTAGCCTGGTTACCATCGCCCCGGCCACCGCCAACCTGATGCGTGGCGAAGCGGCCAAGCGCATCCTCGCCCGCGCGCCGGCTGGTTTCTCCAAGGTGTTCTTCACCAACGCCGGCGCCGATGCCAACGAGAACGCCATGCGCATGGCGCGCCTGTACACCGGTCGCGACAAGATCCTTTCCGCCTACCGCTCCTACCATGGCAGCACCGGCGCGGCCATCGTCGCCACCGGCGACCCACGCCGCGTGCCCAACGAATACGCCCGTGGCCACGTGCACTTCTTCAACCCCTACCTGTACCGCAGCGAGTTCAATGCGGCGAACGAAGAAGAAGAATGCGCGCGTGCCCTGCAGCATCTGCGCCGGGTCATCGAGTGCGAAGGGCCGGGCGCCATCGCCGCGATACTGCTGGAGAGCATTCCCGGCACTGCCGGCATCCTCGTACCGCCAAAAGGCTATATGCAGGGCGTGCGCAAGCTGGCCGACGAGTTCGGCATCATGCTCATCCTCGATGAAGTGATGGCCGGCTTCGGCCGCACCGGCGCCTGGCTGGCGCTGGAGCACTTCGGCGTGGTGCCGGATCTGATCGTCTTCGCCAAGGGCGTCAACTCCGGTTACGTCCCGGCCGGCGGCGTGATGATTTCCAAGCCGATCTGCGAGCACTTCGACAATCACTTCTTCCCTGGCGGCCTGACCTACTCCGGCCACCCGCTGGCCATGGCCGCCATCGTCGCCACGCTGGATGCGATGAGTGAGGAAGGCATGGTGGAGAATGCCCGTGACATCGGCGCCCAGGTGCTCGGCCCAGGCCTGCAGAAGCTGGCCGAGCGCTACCCGATGATCGGCGAGGCCCGAGGTGTGGGCCTGTTCTGGGCGCTGGAGTTCGTCAGTAATGCCCAGAAGAAGACGCCGATGCCGGCACCGGTGATGCAGGAAATGAAGGCCGCGCTGACCGCGCGCGGGCTGCTCAGCTTCGTGGTGGAAAACCGCATCCACGTGGTGCCGCCGTGCATCGTCAGCGCCGCGCAGGTAAACGAGGCGCTGGCGATCTTTGATGAAGTGTTCGCCCTGTTCGCGCCGCGCTTTGTCTGATAACCGTTGCGGCTAAAGCCCCTCCCACAGAGTCACGGAGCATTTGTGAGAAGGGCTTTAGCCGCGACCGCTCTTCACAACCCCGACAGCACCTCACCCAGTTTCTGCACCCCCGGTCTTATGCGCTCGGCATCGATAGCATGGAAACCCAGACGCATGAAGTTGGTCGGCGCTGCACACTCGCCAAGGAAGAACTGCGCCCCGGACTCGATCAACACGCTCTGCTGCGCCGCCGCCCAGGCCAGGCGCTGGGTATCGACACCGCGTGGTGCCGCCAGCCAGCAGGAGCTGGCACCTGGGCTGCCCATGGGCTGGCAATCGCTCAGGTCACTGCGCAGCGCCTGGTAGAGCAGCTCGCGGCGGCGGCAATGTTCCTCGCGAAAACGCCGCAGGTGCGCGTCGTAATGCCCCTGGGCGAGGAAGTCGGCGAGCATGCGCTGGTTGTTCAGCGGCGGGTGGCGGTACATCAGCCGGCGCAGGGCACGCAGTTCGTCGATCAGCTCGGCGTCGGCCACCATGTAGCCGATGCGCAGCCCCGGCGAGAAGGCCTTGGACAGGCTGCTCAGATAGATCACCCGGCCGCTGCTGTCGCTGGCCTTGAGCGCCGGTAGCGGGTGGTTGTCGAGGTTGAATTCGGCGTCGTAGTCGTCCTCGATCAGCACCTGGTCGTGCTCGCGAATCTGCCGCAGCAGTTGTTCACGCCGTGCCGCGCTCATCGCCACGCCGGTGGGCACCTGGTGCCCCGGCGTCACGTAGAGGTACTGGCAGTCATCCAGACGCCGGTCCACCACCAGGCCCTGATCGTCGACATCCTGCAGGTGCACCTTGGCGCCGTGAATGTCGAAGATGCTCGCCGCATCGCGAAAGCCAGGGTTCTCCACGCCAACGCGCACACCGCGCGCCATCAGCAGGCTGGCCAGCAGATAGAGCGCGTTCTGCGAACCGAGGGTCACCAGAATCTCGTCGGCTCGCGCCCAGATACCGCGTTTGGGCAGCACGCGGGTGCGCAGCTGCTCGATCAGTTGCTCATCGTCACGGTCGAAACGGTCGCCCAGCCACAGCTGGTCGCGCTCACCGCTGAGGTTCTTGCGTGATACCTCGCGCCAACGCTCCAGCGGGAACAGCTCGCTGATCGGCTGACCGTAGATGAAGGGGTAGGTGAAACGGCTCCAGTTGCTCGGGCGCAATACGCCGTGCTTCAAACTGGGCTGCATGCGAAAGCGCGCGGCCCAATCCGGGGCAGTGGCGGCGCTGCTGTCGTCGGACGGTTCCGGTTTTCGCAGCGGCGTCATGCGCAATACGGCATCGGTCTGCCCGCAGTAATCGGGGTGCAGGTAGTAACCACTGCGCGGGCGGCTGACCAGGTAGCCGTTGTCGAGCAGGCTCTCGTACACCAGCGCCACGGTATTGCGCGAGACCGACAACTGCTGGGACAGCTTGCGGCATGACGGCAGTGGCTCGTCGGCCGGGAAACCGCCGCCAAGAATGGCCGACACCAGCGACTCGCGAAGCTGCTCCTGAAGGCCGCGCTGACGGTCGAAATCAAGGTGGTAAAAGTGGTCGATCATGGCGCCCTCCAACAGCCAAACAACCCTGTGATGTAGCAAGTAGCGCGCCACTGTCGCTGGCCAGAACAAAGGCCGGAACTGCCCCTATCGCCGGCTCGTCAGGCGTCTCTAAGGTGAAAACCAAACCGCCGCCGAGCGGCCTGGACAACCCTTGTCGACACCTCTGGAGCACGCCCATGAAGCCATCGAAAATCGATTCCAAACCCTTCGGCCTGCTGCGCAAGCTGGCCCTGGCCAGTTGCCTGGTCGGCGCCTCGCTGAGCGCCCACGCCGACCTCGACGACATCAAGTCCAAGGGCGTGATGACTGTTGCCACCGAGGATGACTACGCGCCGTTCAACTTCATCGTCGACGGCAAGCCGGAGGGGTTCCACAAGGAGCTGTTCGAGGACCTGAAGACCTATGCCAAAGCGCAGGGCTTCGACGTGAAGCAGGAAATCCTGCCCTGGACCGGTCTGCTCGCCTCGGTTTCGTCCGGCCAGTACGACATGGCCTTCACCGGCGCCCTGGTCACCGACGATCGCCTGCGCGTGTTCAACTTCGCCCCGCCCTTCGCCTCGGCGCAGCACTTCTACGTCAAGCGCGCAGGCGACGACCGCCTCAGCGATATCGCCAGCCTGTGCGGCAAGACCGTCGGCCTGCAGGCCGGCAGTGCCCTGCTCGCGCGCCTGCCAGAGCTGAAGAAGATGATGGCTGACAAAGGCTGCGAGATCGGCACCGTGACCGAATACCCGTCCTACCCGGAGGCCTACGCCGACCTGGCCAACGGTCGCCTGGACTACGTGATCAACGCGCTGATTTCGGTCAACGACCTGGTCAAGACCCGTGGCGATACCTTCGCCAAGGGCATTGCCGTGTCCGGTGATGGTTTCGCCGCCTGGCCGGTACCGAAGAACAGCCCCGAGCTGCTGGAGTTCCTCACCGGCTTCATGACCGAAGTTCGCGACAGCGGCCGACTGGCCGAGCTGCAGACCAAGTGGTTCGGCGAAGCCTTCCCGGCCATGCCCAAGGAGCCGATCACCAAGGTCGAGCAGTTCCACGAACTGGCCGGCATGTGACAGCGGGCTGCGCCCACGTCTCTGACATGGCCGCATAGGGTGCGCCGCGCACCGGCGTAGATGGTGCCGCGCGTCGATACACAGGGCGCACCCTACATGCTCATCGCCAACGCACTGCCGTCTATCAGGGCCAGCTCTGGCCCTGACCTTGCTTGCAACATCCCATCCCTTTCCCTGGAGCCCGACATGAACGGACAAGCCTGGTTATTGCTGCTCGAAGGCGCCTGGACGACTCTGTGGATCTCCTCGATCGCCATTGCCCTGGGCGTCGTCATCGGCCTGGGTATCGCCCTGCTGCGCATGGCGCGCATTCCCTTCGTGGAACAGGCGCTGGTGCTCTACGTGAGCCTGGCTCGCGCCACGCCGCTGGTCACCCTGGTGCTGTTCATCTTCCTCTCGGCGCCGACCTTCGGCCTGGCCATGGATCGCAACACGGCAGCGATTCTCGCCCTCACCCTGAACACCGCGGCCTTCAACGCCGAGGTCTGGCGCACGGCGTTCATCAGTTTCTCCCGCGAGCAGAAGGAAGCGGCGCTGGCCTGCGGCATGACCAATGGCGTGTTCTTCCGTCGCATCATGCTGCCGCAGATGATAACCAGCAGCCTGCCCGGCCTGGTCAACGAGATGTCCTTCCTGATCAAGAGCAGCCCGGCCATCGCGGTAATCGGCATCGTCGATCTGACCCGCGTGACCAACCGCATCAGCGCCGTGACCTACGAGCCGCTGCCACCGATTCTCGCCGCTGCCCTGCTGTACATGCTGATCATCGGCGTGCTGCTCAAGGTGCAGGCTATCGCCGAGAAAAAAGCCAACCGACTGGCCATGTGAGGACGCCACCATGACCGAATGGAGCATCATCTGGGAGGCGCGCGACGCCTTCCTCAACGGCGCACTCAACACGCTGATCCTGTTCGTCCTGTCGGTGCTGGCAGCCTTCGTCATCGGCTGTTTCAGCGTCTACCTGCTGGAGGCCCGCAACTGGCTGTCGACGCTGCTGCGCGGGGCGATCAATCTGATGCGCATGCTGCCCTTCCTGGTGCTGGCCTACCTGCTCTACTACGGCCTGCCGGCGCTCGGCATCAAGCCCAGCGCCTGGGGCGCGGGCCTTGTCGCGCTGGCCATCTATCACGCGGCGTACTTCGCCGAGATCTTGCGCGGCGCACGCCTGGTGCTGCCGCTCGGCCAGGTCGAGGCGGCCAAGGCTCATGGCTTTCGCCCCGCTCGCCTGTATTGGCGGATCATCCTGCCGCAACTGGTGATCCGCACCCGTCCGCTGCTCGGCAATCAGCTGATCTACGCACTCAAGGACACCGCCTTTCTCACCATCATCACCGTGCAGGAACTGACCGCCGCAGCCAATTCGGTGCAAGCCACCTACTTCATCCCCACCGAGGCGTTCATCGTGGTCATCGCCCTGTACTGGATCATCAGCATCTGCCTGGAACTGGCGCTCAAGTGGGCGAGCCGGTTCGGTGCCACACGAGGTTTTGAACATGCCTGACGTACCTGCGGTACAGATCGACAATCTTTCCAAGAGCTTCGACGGCGTCGAGGTACTGCGCGACATCTCGCTGACCGTGAACAAGGGCGAGGTGGTCAGCGTGCTGGGCTCCTCCGGCTCGGGCAAATCCACCCTGCTGCGCTGCATCAACTGGCTCGAAGAACCGGATCGCGGCAGCATTCATATCGCCGGCCAGCGCATCGGTGTGGATGCCCAGGGCAAGCGTATGAACAACCGCGACCTGGCGGCGATTCGCGCGCGTACCGGCATGGTGTTCCAGAGCTTCAACCTGTGGCCGCACCTGAACGTGCTGCAGAACGTCATGGAAGCACCGATGCAGGTGAAGAAGATGCGCAAGGACGAGGCCCGCGCCATCGCCCAGACGCTGCTGGAAAAAGTCGGCATGGAACAGAAGGCCGAGGCCTTTCCCTACACCCTCTCCGGTGGGCAGAAGCAGCGCGTGGCGATAGCCCGTGCCCTGGCCATGAGCCCGGAGGTGATCCTGTTCGACGAGCCGACCTCGGCACTCGACCCGGAGCGGGTCGGTGAAGTGCTGACGGTGATGAAGAATCTCTCCAGCGAGGGCTACACCATGATCGTGGTTACCCACGAAATGGAATTCGCCCGCGCGGTGTCGGATCAGGTGGTGTTCCTGGAAAAGGGCCTGCTGATCGAGAAATCCGCCCCGGAGAAGTTCTTCACCAACCCGGAAACCGAACGCGTGCGCAAGTTTCTCGAACTGTCCGCATGAATCCGCGACCAGCTGTGGAGCGCGGCCTTTAGGCCAAGGTTTTACACTGGCACACCGCAGCAAAAGGACTGCTCGAGCTGCGCCCGATAGAGGGTACAGGAGCAGGCCATGAACCCTGATAGCAAAACGAGGTTATCCATGAGCAAGGTGGCATTCATCACAGGCGCGACATCCGGTTTCGGCCGCGCCACGGCAGGACGTTTCGCCGAGGCCGGCTGGGCCCTGGTACTCAGTGGCCGACGCATGGAGCGCCTGGAAGAACTGAAGGCCGAACTGCAGGACAAGGTGCCGGTGCACATCGCTGCGCTCGACGTACGTGATGCCGCCGCGGTGAAAGCGCTGGTCGACGGCCTGCAGGCACCCTTCGACCGTATCGACGTGCTGGTCAATAATGCCGGTCTGGCGCTGGCCCCGGAAGCCGCGCAGAAGGTTGCCCTGCAAGACTGGCACACCATGATCGACACCAACGTCACCGGCCTGGTCAACGTCAGCCACGCCGTGCTGCCGAAGCTGCTGGAAATCGGCAAGGGCACCAGCATCATCAACATCGGCTCGGTGGCCGGCGAATGGCCCTACCCGGGCGGCCACGTGTATGGCGCCACCAAGGCCTTCGTCAAACAATTCAGCTTCAACCTGCGTTGCGACCTGGTATCGACCGGCGTGCGCGTCACCGACATCGCCCCCGGCATGGCCGAAACCGAATTCACCCTGGTACGCACCAAGGGCAACCAGGCTGCCTCCGACGCGCTGTACGGCACTACCACACCGCTGACCGCCGAAGATATCGCCGAGCAGATCTTCTACGTCGCCACCCTGCCGGACCATATCAACATCAACCGTCTGGAAATCATGCCGAGCCGCCAGGCCTGGTCGCCCTTCGCCGTCGACCGCGATTGAAGGTCATAGCTCACCGTAGGGCGGGTGCAACCCGCCAGACCACCCGTGTCTGGTGATGCCCCTGCCCTACACGCACAACACCCGCAACAGACTCCCCAGCGACAGCAGCACCAGCAGCCCACCGACCAGCACCCGCAGCGGTAACGGCTGCCAGCGCGGATGCAGCCACTGGCCAAGCAGGTTGCCGGCCAGCGCCGGCAATGCCAGTTCCAGCGCCAGCCGCCACAACGCGCCGCTCAGCACACCCGCAAGCCCCAACCCGATCAGCGCAGCGCCACTGCTGGCGAGGAAGAACAGCACCGCCGTAGCGCGCAACTGGCGCGCATCGAGGCCACTGCGCAGCAGGTAGATCATCAAGGGCGGGCCGCCAGCCGAAGCCATGGTAGTCGCCAGCCCTGATGCCAGGCCCGCCAACCAGGCCATGCCCTGGCTCACCGGTGTGGCAACGGACGGCCGCCATAACACTATTATGCCCCCGCACAGACAAAGCACCGCCACCAGCGGCGCCATGATGTGCGCCGGCAGCCACAGCAACAGCCAGGCCCCCAGCGGCACCGCCAGCAGCACGCCGACCAACAGACGCCCCAGCACGCGCCCATGCACGACACGCAGCGCCGCCGGCCACAGTGTCACGCTGCAGGCCACATCGAGAATCAGCGCCACCGGCACCGCTTCCGCAGGCGGCAGTCGCAGCATCAGTCCGAGCGCCATCAACATGGCGAAACCGAAGCCGCTATAGCCGCGCACCAACCCGGCGGCAAAGGCGATAAAAGTGAACATGAGCGCTCCGCACGAATCGACGCCCCACTCTAGAGCCGGCCAGGCTCGAGAAGGCAGAGCCAGATACGGCAGTGCGACTGGCCACCGCCGCAAACAGCGTAATGCGCACCGAATTGGTTCAGGGCACGCCTCTTGCTTGCCCACTCGGTCAACTATCCTGCGGAACCGCTGCCTCAACATGAATCTGCCTGCCGCCCTGTTCACGCCAAGCTGGCCTGCCGAGCTGGAGCTGGCCTACGCGCGCCACGGCGAACGCACCACTCCAGTGCAGAGACGCCACCTAGGTCCATTAAGAGTGCAGAAGCACCTGTATGCCGAAGGCCCGGAGGTGTGCCAGCACATCATCGTCCACCCGCCCGGCGGCATTGCCGGCGGCGACGTTCTGGACATCAGCGCCCATGCCGGCGAGAACACCTGGGTGCAGCTCACCAGCCCAGGCGCGGCCAAGTGGTATCGCGCGGCCGGGGTCGCTCGGCAGGATCTGCGCCTGCGCGTCGACGCTGGCGCGACCCTGGAATGGCTGCCGCAGGAAACCATCATCTATGCCGGCGCCCAGGCCGAACTGCACACGCAGATCGAGCTGCACGGCGATGCTCGTCTGTTCTACTGGGACATCGTCGCTCTCGGCCGACCCGCTGCCGACGAGCGCTTTGCCAGCGGCCACTTCCAGGCCGCGCTGGACATCCGCCGCGATGGCAAGCTGCTGTGGCACGAGCGCCAGCGCGTGAGCGGCGGCGACGGCCTGCTCGACTCGCCCATCGGCCTCGACGGCCAGCCGGTATTCGCCACCCTGCTGATCAGCGCCGATGTAGACAGTGATTTACTGGAACGCTGCCGGGAGCTGAAGATCGACGGTGTACGCGGTGACCTCAGCCAGATTTCAGGCCTGCTTGTAGCGCGCTGCCTGGCCAGTGAAGCACTCAAGGCACGTGCCTGGCTGATCGAGCTCTGGCGCCTGCTGCGCCCGGCGTTGCTGGGGCGCGAGGCACGCCCACCCCGTATCTGGAGCACATGACGGCGGATGTAAAAAGCGACATCCGCCCTACCCCACGACGCATTCCGGCGATGCCTGGCATACGCCCCAATGGAGTAACACGATGGATCTGAGTCCACGCGAGAAAGACAAGCTGCTGATCTTCACCTCCGGCCTGGTGGCCGAGCGCCGCCTGGCGCGCGGAGTCAAGCTGAACTACCCGGAAGCCATGGCTTATATCTCCGCGGCCCTGCTCGAAGGCGCACGCGACGGCCAGACCGTGGCCGAATTGATGCACTTCGGCACCACCCTGCTGACCCGCGATCAGGTGATGGAAGGTGTGCCGGAGATGATCCCGGAGATCCAGATCGAAGCCACCTTCCCTGACGGCACCAAGCTGGTGACCGTGCACCAGCCGATTGCGTAACTCATGAGTAATTCCATAGTCGACGCTGGCGAAGCCGACCTACCCGGCATCATGGCCATCTACAACGACGCGGTGCAGCACACCACGGCGATCTGGAACGAGACCCTGGTGGATCTCGCCAACCGCCGCGCCTGGCTGGCCGAGCGCACTGCAGCGGGTTTTCCCGTGCTGGTCGCACATGACGCCGCCGGCGAGGTAGTCGGCTACGCCAGCTACGGCACCTGGCGCACCATCGAAGGTTTTCGTCAGACCGTCGAGCACTCGGTCTACGTACGTGCCGACCAACGCGGCCAGGGCATCGGCCCGGCGCTGATGCAGGCGCTGATCGAACGCGCCCGCGCCGCCAACCTGCACGTCATGGTCGCCGCCATCGAGTCGGAAAATGCCGCCTCGATTCGCCTGCACCAACGCCTCGGTTTCGTCACCACCGGGCAGATGCCCCAGGTCGGCCGCAAGTTCGGCCGCTGGCTGGATCTGACTTTCATGCAACTGATTCTGGAGTGAGCACCCCATGATTCCCGGCCAATACCAGATTGCCGACGGCGAGATCGAGATCAACGCCGGTCGCCGCACCCTGACCCTGTCCGTAGCCAACAGCGGCGACCGGCCTATCCAGGTCGGCTCGCACTACCACTTCTTCGAAACCAATGACGCCCTGCTGTTCGACCGTGCCAGTACTCGCGGTATGCGCCTGAATATCCCGGCCGGCACTGCCGTACGTTTCGAGCCGGGGCAGAGCCGTGACGTGGAGCTGGTCGATCTGGCCGGTGCACGCCGGGTGTTCGGCTTCGCCGGCCGGGTGATGGGCGATCTTTGAGATACAAATTTTCGTAGGGTGCGCCATGCGCACCACGAGCAACGCGGATAACGACGGTGCGCACGGCGCACCCTACGGGACGAGCCAATGAAGATCAGCAGACAAGCCTACGCCGACATGTTCGGCCCCACCGTCGGCGACAAGGTGCGCCTGGCCGATACCGACCTGTGGATCGAAGTGGAGAAGGACTTCACCACCTACGGTGAAGAAGTGAAATTCGGCGGCGGCAAGGTGATCCGTGACGGCATGGGCCAGGGCCAGCTCTGCGCCGCCGACGTGGTCGACACGCTGATCACCAACGCGCTGATCATCGACCACTGGGGCATCGTCAAGGCTGACGTCGGCCTCAAGGACGGGCGCATCGCCGCCATCGGCAAGGCCGGTAACCCGGATATCCAGCCGGACGTGACCATCGCCATCGGTGCCGGCACCGAAGTCATCGCCGGTGAAGGTATGATCCTCACCGCTGGCGGCATCGACACCCATATCCACTTCATCTGCCCGCAGCAGATCGAAGAAGCGCTGATGAGTGGGGTGACCACAATGATCGGCGGTGGCACGGGCCCGGCCACCGGCACCAACGCCACCACCTGCACCTCCGGCCCCTGGCACATGGCGCGCATGCTGCAGGCCGCCGACGCCTTCCCGATGAACCTGGGCTTTACCGGCAAGGGCAACGCCTCGCTGCCCGAGCCGCTGATCGAGCAGGTGAAAGCCGGCGCCATCGGTCTGAAGCTGCACGAAGACTGGGGCACCACCCCGGCGGCCATCGACAATTGCCTGAGCGTGGCCGACCAGTACGACGTGCAGGTGGCGATCCACACCGACACCCTGAACGAATCGGGCTTCGTCGAAACCACCCTCGGCGCGTTCAAGGGCCGCACCATCCACACCTATCACACCGAGGGTGCTGGCGGCGGCCACGCCCCGGACATCATCAAGGCCTGCGGCTTCCCCAACGTGCTGCCGTCCTCGACCAACCCGACGCGGCCGTTCACCAAGAACACCATTGACGAGCATCTGGACATGCTCATGGTCTGCCATCACCTCGACCCGAGCATCGCCGAGGACGTGGCCTTCGCAGAATCGCGTATCCGCCGCGAGACCATCGCCGCCGAGGACATCCTGCATGACCTCGGCGCGTTTTCCATGATCAGCTCCGACAGCCAGGCCATGGGCCGCGTCGGCGAGGTGATCACCCGTACCTGGCAGACCGCCGACAAGATGAAGCAGCAGCGCGGCCCGCTGCCCGAAGACGCACCCGGCAACGACAACTTCCGCGCCAAGCGCTACATCGCCAAGTACACCATCAACCCGGCGATCACCCATGGCATCAGCCACGAAGTGGGCTCCATCGAAGTGGGCAAGTGGGCCGACCTGGTGCTCTGGCGCCCGGCCTTCTTCGGCGTCAAGCCGACGCTGATCCTCAAGGGTGGCGCAATTGCCGCCAGCCTGATGGGCGACGCCAACGCCTCGATCCCGACGCCACAACCGGTGCACTACCGACCGATGTTCGCCAGCTACGCCGGCAGCCGCCATGCCACCAGCATCACCTTCATCAGCCAGGCGGCGTTCGACGCCGGGGTGCCGCAGCAGCTCGGTTTGCAGAAGCAGATTGGCGTGGTGAAGGGCTGCCGCGAGGTGCAGAAGACCGACCTGATCCACAACGGCTACCTGCCGAACATCGAGGTCGATCCGCAGAACTATCAGGTTAAGGCTGACGGCCAGTTGCTCTGGTGCGAGCCGGCCGAAGTGCTACCGATGGCGCAGCGGTATTTCCTGTTCTGAGTTGTCTGGCGGGTTTCACCCGCCCTACGGGGTAGGCGATTGCCCGCCTGCGCAAAACGCCTGGTTTGTTTTGGCATCCTTGGCGGGTTGCACCCGCCCTACGGGTAGGTGATTGCTCGTCTGCGCGAACCTGTAGGGCGGGTGCAACCCGCCAATTTATTCTCCGGTTCATTCCCCTACACCCAGCTCATCAAGGCTCGCATCCCCGCCCCAATCGACGGGGTAAACGCCCTACTTCACCCGACGATGAAACGACGACCAGGGCCAATCCCGCACACGCGTCACCAGCCCATGCTTGAGCGGGTTGCCGTGCAGGTAGTCGAAGTGCCTGGCGTAGTCGTCCTCGTCACGAATCAGATGCTCCCAGAAGCGTTGCTGCCAGAGCGTGCCCTGCCCCTTTGCCTGGCGTCGCCCGCTCAACAGATCGGCAAGCAGGTAAGTCTTGCCACACGCATGGGTGACATGCCGCTTGATCAGTCGCCAGCGATTGGAGAAGTCCATGTCATCGGGCGGTAAACGCCAAATGCCGTGCAGGTGATCGGGCAGCAATACGCAGGCGTCGATGACGAAGGGCTGGGTCAGGCGCACCGTCTGGATCGCCTCGCGCAGAGCCTGGCGAATATCGGGATGGGTCAGAATCGGCTGGCGCCGCTCGGTGACGAGGGTGAAGAAATAGATGCCGCCAGGAACGGCGGCGCGACGGTAGTCGGGCATGGCAACGTCCTTGTTGCAGATGTGATAGGTGGCGGGTTTCACCCGCCCTACGCTCATGTGTAGGGCGGGTGAAACCCGCCGTTACCATTGAGGCTAGCCCATTCAGGAGGCCTGCTTCATCTCGTCGTAGGCACTGAGGTAATCACCAGCCAGTTGCTGCTTCTCCTTGTCGCTAAGCAGCTTGCCGGCCATCTGGAAGAAGGTGTGCTCCTCCTCCTTGAGGTGATGTTCGACCTTTTCCGCAAGGGCCTTGGCTTGCGCCAGCCAGCTGGGGCTGCTGGGGTCGGTCTCTTCCAGGTCCTCGATCATTTCGTCCATCTGGTGATGCTCGGCAATCGCGTGGCGCGACAGGTCGACGCCTGCGTCCTGCTGCATCAGGGGAATATAGAAATGGCGTTCTTCGGCCACCGAGTGCACGGCCAGTTCCTGCTTGAGCTGAGAGAACAAGGCGTGGCGCTCGGCGCTGTCCCCTTGGGTAGCGATCAGTTTCTGCGCCAGTTCGCGCTGGATGTCGTGGCTGATGCGTAAGGCTTCGAAAATCGTCATGCAAGCACCTCTTCCTGAGTCACGGTCGTAGTAGCACTAGACCAGCAGGAGGCGAATAGGTGCCGTACCGCTTGCTCAACGCAACTGGCTGTCCTTGCTGCCACGGCGGTTGTAACCGCTGAAAGCGGCGTTCTCGCGGTCGTGCTCAGCCTGGCAGTTCACGCACAGGCGCACACCAGGAATTGCCTGGCGACGGGCCTCGGGTATCACCGCGTCGCACTCTTCGCAGTGACGCAGGCTCTCCCCTTTCGGCAACTGGCTACGGGCACGCGCAACGGCGTCCTCGATGCTGCTGTCGATCTGTTCCTGCACTGCGTCGTCGCTTGCCCAACCACCTGCCATGTTCGACCTCCTCGCACTCTCCGAACAGATATGCGCCCGGAGAATGCGAAGTGCAAGTGCAGCCGGTCGCGACAGGCTACTCGCGGACTTCCATGAACTCCTTGGCCCAAAGGATGTAGTCCTCAGGCATGGTGTACTTGTGGGTCAGCTCGGTGGCATTGAGGTCGCAGGGCTGGGCGCCGCGCTGTTCGCGCAGGCTGTCGTAGGTGGCCTTGATCGCGGCGAAGTAGGCTGCGTGGCCGTTGACCACGATGCGCACGCCCAGGCGTGCCAAACGCTGGTTGTCGCGCAGTTCGGGGTTGCCGTAGGTGACCAGCATCAGCGGCACCTTGAGGCCCGAGGCGATCTGCTCCAGATGGGTGAAATCCTTGATCCCGACCAGGCAGATACCATCGGCGCCGGCGGCCTCGTAGGCGCGCGTGCGACGAATCACTTCGTCCACCTCCAGCACGCCGGCATGGGTACGGGCGATGATCGCCAGATCCGGATCGACGCGGGCTTCCAGCGCGGCGAGGATCTTACCGACGCCCTCCTCGATGGAAATCAGATCAGTGGACTTGCGGCCGAACTGGGCCGGTAGAAGGGTATCTTCGATGGTCAGCGCGGCAACACCGGCGCGTTCCAGCTCGACCACGGTGCGCATCACGTTGAGCGCGTTGCCGTAGCCGTGGTCGGCATCGGCGATTACCGGCAAGCGCGAGACGCGGCCGATACGCGCCGCCTGCTCGACGAACTCGCTCAAAGTGATCAGGGCGAAGTCCGGCGCACCGAGTACCTGCAGGGAGGCGACGGAGCCGCCAAGGATACCGACCTCGAAGTCGAGATCAGCGGCGATGCGGGCGGACATGGGATCGAAGACCGAAGCCGTGTGATAGCAGCGGTCGGAAGCCAGCAGGGCACGAAAAGCGCTGCGTAGCTCATGGTGGGATGCACGTTGCAGGATGGGCATGGGGCGTATTCCAAAGTCGGTTGAATCGCTTTTTTCTCTTTTTAGTAATGGCGTAGACGTGACGAATGCTAGCGCAAGGCACTTGCTGCCAGCTTTCAAACGAAGCGCCGTGGTCGATAACCAGCAAATTATCGGCCAGCCAGCTCCGCGGGCAGCGCCGGGAAGAAACCACCACCGGTCAGCAGGCCGTATGCCATCCACATGGCGACCGCCAAATAGAACAGCCGTGGCGCCCAGCTCGCCAGCATCTGCTGGCTCGCAGCCAGCTGTTGCGCCTGCAGGCGGGCAAAACGTAGCAGCGCCTCACCGGGCCGACCGGTCGCTTCACCGGTATTGAGCACGCCGATCAGCATGGCTTTGCCATGAAAGCTCAGCCCATCGAAAGCGCGCACCAACGACTGCCCAGCCGCGACCCGTGGTGCCAGATTGGCGAAATCCCGCCGCAGCCGCGCGCCGCTCACTGCACTGCAGGCGCGCGGCAGGGCGTCGAGCACGGGCATCCCGGCCTCCAGCAGCAGCCCGAGGCTGTCGCAGAAATTACGGACATCCGCCCGGCGCTGCAGGCTGCCCAACACCGGCAGAGCCAGCAGCAGATCGTCCAACGGGCCCGGTTGATCGGTTCGCCGCTGTTGCCAGCGCCGCCACAACGCCCGCACGCCGAACAGCAATGCCGACAGCCACAAGATCGGCATCAGCACAGCCGCCAGGTAGCCCGCGCCACTCAGACTTCCCCCAACTAAAGCAGGCAAGGGTTTGACCGCCAGCGCCAGCAGCAAAACCCCGGCCGGCAACAGCAGACGTGACTTCAACTCTGCGGCATAACGCGCCTGTTCGTCGTAGCGCTGCGCCAATTGCTCGTAGATATGCGCCAATGCCCCGGCCTCCTGCGCGGCTCGGACCAGGCCACTTTCCAACGGCGTGAACACGCCACTCAACTGGCCGGAAGTCGCCAGGTCGCGTCCGCCGCCGACCATCTGCCGCAGGCGCTTGACGGCGGCCTCGTGGCGCGCACCGAGATCCAGACTGACCAGCGCTCGATCGATAGGCACGCCCGCCCGCTCCATCGCGCCAAGGTGAGCGAACAAGCCGGCGCGACTGCGCAGATCGAGGGTGAGATGACGACGCGACATGATCGGACTCGGTGGATTGCAGCGCTCAGGTTAACCAGTCGCCGCGCGAGGCGCTACGGAGCGATGGGCGGCATCGGCGCATGCGGCAACCAGCGTTTCAGGATCGCCTCCAGGCTGCCGTCCTCATGCATCTGCTGTAATGCGCGCTGCCAGCGCACCACGCGCACCACAGAGGTCTGCGGAGAAAAGGCGATGTAGTAGGCCGAACGCATGAACGGCACGTGCGCGGTGACGTCCTGCGGCTTGAGGTCGACAGCGGCCAACTCGCCAGCCAAGGTCAAATCCTCAGTGGCGATCAGATTGACCCGGCCATGCTTGAGCATGGTCATCATCTGCTTCGAACTGGGTACGCCATAGAGGTTGGTGAAGCCCTTCGCGCTGAGGGTTTCGAAGGTGTACCACTGCTTGGGCAACGCCAGAGGTCCGCTGGCAGCGGCTTGCGCCAACGTGTCGATGACGAGGTTGCGGGACTTGAGCGAGTAGAAACTGGTAGTGCCGACCACTATGGGGCCGACCCACTGGAACCGGTCCTCACGCTCGGCTGTACGCACAGTGGAGAACAGCGCGATATCTTCCTGTTGCTGAGCCAGGTACAGCGCTCGCGTCCAGGGCATCAGCTCGATCTGTCCAGTGTCGCCGGTACGCGCCAGCAATGCCCTGACCACCTCGACAGCAAGACCGCTCGGTTCGCCCTCGCGCATGAAGCTCATCGGCGGCGCATCCTCGGTGAGCAGACGCAGCTGTGCCTGTACCGGAGCGCACAGCGCCAGCAGCAGAACACATAGCCATCGATTAATACACTTGGCCATCATCGCCCCTCTCGCTTGCAGCCTAGCAAGCCGGGGCGCACCGCGCAGCCGCTTCACTCGCTGCGCAGCAAGTCGACCAGGGTGCGCTCATCGGCCGCGGGGAACCAGTGGCGGTAGATCCGCTCCAGGCTGCCGTCCTGGCGCATCTGCTGCAGCGCCTGTTGCCAACGAGCGACCAGCGCCGGATCCGTATTCAGGGAAAAGGCGATATAGGAGTCGTTGGGCATCAGGTCGAACTGCTCCTGCAGCTGCCCGGCATTCATGCCCTGCTCGGCGAGCATGCCGTCGAGGGTCAGGTTGTTGGCCAGCAGCAGCTTGACCCGGCGATGGCGAAACATGCGCAGCATGTCCTGAGGCGTCGACACGCCATACAGGTTATCCAGGTTCTGTTCGCGCAACAGTTCGTAGCTGTACCACTGTTTGGGAATCGCCAGGGTGCCGAGGCGCCGGACGTCTTCGAGGCTGGCGACTCGAAGCCCAGCATCCTTGTGCGTGTAGAAACGCGTATAGCCGCGCGCGATCGGTCCGACCCACTGAAACTCGGCTTCGCGCTGCGCCGTACGTACGGTGGAGAACAATGCCGTGTCGGCCTGATGGCGAGCCTGGTGATAGCCGCGTGTCCAGGGCACCAGTTCGATATGCGCGGTCTCGCCAGTGCGGCGGATCAGCTCCTCGACCACGGCCACAGCCATGCCACTCGGCTTGCCATTTTCGAGATAGCTGAAGGGTCGATAGTCTTCGGTATACAGCCGCAAATCGGCAGCCGCCACATGGGCGCAGAGGCCGCAAAACAACAACAGAACGGCTACCGGGCACTTCAGATTCATCACACGCCACCGTCTAGAGCGCGCCCTACAGCGAATTCAGGACGGCCAGAACAAGGATCATAAACCCGCACCTGGCCCATCACCAAGGCTATTGCGGGGCTGTCATTTCAGCCAAATCCCTGGCGGTCACTACACGCGGTTCAAGTAGCAGTTGCAGGCGCGAAATGGCGCGTTCGCCACTCAGGGCCCGGTGCACCAGGCGCACCGCATGATCCCCCATGGCCTGCGGCTGCTGGAGCAACAGGGTATGAATCTCTCCCTCGCGCACGGCATCGAACAGCAGGTCGCCACCGTCGAAACCGACGAAGTCCAACGTACCGGCCTTGCCCAGTTGGCGCAGCGCCGCGAGGGTTGCCCGACTACTGGTGCCATTGGGGCTGAACAGGCCGTCGAGCTTGGGTAACTGCTGGCTCAAGGCCTCGGCGATGCGCTGGCGGTCATCCCCCAGGTAGGTATCGAACACCACCTGCAACCCAGTCGCCTGCGCCGCCAGCAGAAAGCCGCGCTCAAGCTCCTCGGTCGATTGCAGCCCTGGCCGCAAACGCAACACCCCCACTCTGCCACCGCGCCCGAGACGCTCTGCCAACTGCTGCCCGGCCAACTGGCCGGCAAGGAAGTTGTCGGTCGCCACCAGCGCATAGGCGCCTTCACCAGCGACACTGCGATCAACGTAGACGGTGGGAATGCCTTCGGCGCGCAAAGCAGCGATACGTGTGTCGATGGCGTCGCCAGCCGGTGCGATGATCAACGCCTTGCAGCCATGGGCGAGAACGTGGTCGATCAGTTGCAGTTGCACCTCGACGCGGCCCTCCTGTGCTGGCCCGCGGGTATAAAGTTCCAGCTGCAGGTCGGCGGCAGTACGCCTCGCGCCAGCCTCCAGCTCGGCCCAGTAGGACGAGGAGCCGGCCGGCACCAGGCCAATGCATTCACGCGCCCAGGCAGAGGGCACCGCCAGCCACGCGGCGCTCAGCAGCAGGCAAATGAAGGGGATGATTCTTGGCATGTTCGACTCCAGAGCCTCGCCATCACTTTAGCAGCGCCATTGCGCCGCGCGCCTCCTGTCGGCAAGCTGTCGACTCATACTTTTTCACATTCAAACCCGACAGTCGGGCTAGCTCTGGCGCGCCGGGCAGGCGATCATCGGGCTTCCTACGCAGACTCCAGTTACCATGACCGCCACCACTGACAGCCGTACCCCGACACACAAGCCCCGCCCGCTGATCGATCTGGCCATCAGCATCCTGATTCCCTCGTTCATTCTGATGAAGCTCAGTGGCGAGCACCGTCTCGGCGCCGATGGTGCGTTGATCCTGGCCCTGGCGTTCCCGCTGGCCTGGGGCGCGTTCGAGCTGATCAAATATCGCAAATTCAACTTCATCGCCCTGCTCGGCCTGATCAGCGTCGCGCTGACCGGCGGTATCGGCCTGCTCAAGCTCGACACCCAGTGGCTGGCAGTCAAGGAAGCGCTGATCCCCGGCCTGATCGGCATCGCCGTGCTGGTGTCGACCCGCACCCGCTACCCGCTGATCCGCACTCTGCTGTTCAACAAGACCGTGCTCAATATCGACAAGATCCACGACCGCCTGGAGCAAGGCGGCCATGTCGAGCACTTCGAGACGCGGCTGATGCGCGCCACCTACTGGCTCAGCGGCACCTTCTTCTTCTCCTCGTTCATGAACTATGTGCTGGCCAAGTGGATCGTGGTCAGCCCCGCCGGTACCGAAGCGTTCAACGACGAGCTGGGTCGCATGACCCTGCTCAGCTACCCGATGATCGCCATTCCCTCGATGATCATGCTGATGGCCATCTTCTACTACCTGTGGAAGACCATTCACGGCCTGACCGGCCTGAGCCTGGAAGAAATCTTGGCCAACACCGGCCAGGAATCGCAGCCCTGATCAGCGCCGACCTTCGGGTCGGCCGCGCTGAACATGCTTGGGCTTTCCGCCTATCCGGCTCTGTTTCTCTCCGCCTTTGGCGCGGCGACGCTGTTGCCGCTGCAGTCCGAAGCGGTGCTGGTCGCCTTGCTGCTGGCCGGCCAACATCCGCTCTGGGCCCTGTTGCTGGTGGCTACTCTGGGCAATGTGCTGGGCTCCTGGGTCAACTGGCTGCTGGGCCGCTCCATCGAACACTATCGCGAGCGCCGCTGGTTCCCGGTCAGCCCTGCTCGGTTACAGCAGGCACAGAGCTGGTACGCGCGCTATGGGCGCTGGTCGCTGCTGCTGAGCTGGATGCCGGTGATCGGCGACCCACTGACGCTGGTTGCCGGCGTAATGCGCGAGCGTCTGTGGGTGTTTCTGGCCATCGTCACCCTGGCTAAAGCGAGCCGCTACGCCGTGCTGGCGGCGCTGACGCTGGCATGGATATGAACGTATCAGGACAACCGCTGACACAACCACAAGAGGGTGCGAATGTGCTTGGCAGTTGAGTACAGGCTGCGCCTCCCTGATACTGCGCAGCGCGCCACGCGGGCACGATCCGCCACCGGCCGTTGCACAATGGCCGGATGGCCGATGAACAGCTGCCTCCCACAGAGGCATGCGGCCCCACTACCTCGGGGCCTAGCGAGCGAGGAATTGCGGTGTCTGTCGTAGAAGCCAAACCAAAACTGAAGCGCAGCGACCTGATCTGGACGCTGATCGGACTCAGTGCCGTGGTGCTGTCTGGCTTTCTGCTGTATCGCGAGTTGCGCAATATCTCCCTCGATGAGATCAAGGGGAGCATCGAAGCGATCTCCCACATGAACTGGCTGCTTGCCGCAGCGGCCACCCTCGGCGCGTACTGGGCACTGGCCTGGTACGACCGCATCGCCGTCGCTCACCTCGGCAAGAAGATTCCCTGGCGCTTCATCACCCTGTGCTCCTTCACCACCTATGCCCTGGCCCACAACATCGGCGCCTCGGTATTCTCAGGCGCAGTGGTGCGTTACCGGGCCTACCGCAGCAAGGGCCTGACGCCGCAGGAAATCGGCATCCTTATCGTTTTCTGCTCCTTTACCTTCGCCCTCGGCACCCTGCTCGCCAGCGGCTGCGTGCTGATCGCCCAGCCCGACCTGATCCACCGCGTCGCCAATGTCACTCCCCTGGTCTCGGTAGTCTTCGGCAGCGTCCTGCTGTGCCTGGTCGGCCTCTACGTGCTGGGCTCCTGGCGCCAGTTCAAACCCTGGACGCTGGGCAAGCTGCATGTGGAATATCCACGCCTGCCCATCGTCAGCCGCCAGTTGCTGGCCGGGCCACTGGAACTGCTCTGTGCGGCGGCGATCATCTATTTCGCCCTGCCGGCCGACAATCATCCCGGCTATCTGGTGGTGCTCGGCGTGTTCCTCGCTTCCTTCTCTCTGGCGCTGCTGTCCCATGCACCTGGCGGCCTGGGTGTACTGGAAGTGACCTTCCTCGCCGCACTGCCGGAGATTCCCGCTGCCGATGTGCTGGCGGCGCTTATCGTGTTCCGCGTGTTCTACCTGCTGCTGCCGTTCGCACTGTCACTGCTGGTGGTGCTGGGCTTCGAATGGACGCAGTGGAAGCGCAAGCGCGAAGAGAGCCTTGACCTGCCGTCCTGCCGTCCTGACGGCTCGCCGTCGCCGCGCGACTGACATAGAATGCGCGGCCGTTTTTCATGGCCTGCGTTTCATGTCTTTCTCCACTCCCGCCCGCGCCTGCGGCATCGACTTCGGCACCTCGAACTCCACCGTCGGCTGGCTGCGCCCCGGCCAGGACAGCCTGCTGGTACTCGAAGACGGCAAGATCACCCTGCCCTCGGTGATCTTCTTCAACACAGAGGAACGCCGCCCGGTCTACGGTCGCCTGGCCCTGCACGAATACCTGGAAGGCTACGAAGGACGCCTGATGCGCTCGCTCAAGAGCCTGCTGGGTTCCAAGCTGCTGAAGAGCGAAACCACCGTGCTGGGCAGCGCCCTGCCCTTCAAGGACCTGCTCGGCTTCTTCATCGGTGAGCTGAAAAAACGCGCCGAAGCCCAGGCCCAGCGGCCTTTCGAAGAAGTGGTACTGGGCCGCCCAGTGTTCTTCGTCGATGACGACCCAGCTGCCGACCAGGAAGCGCAAAACACCCTGGTAGCCGTGGCGCACAAGCTCGGTTTCAAGGACGTGTCGTTCCAGTACGAGCCCATCGCTGCGGCCTTCGACTACGAGTCGAACCTGGATCGCGAGGAGCTGGTGCTGATCGTCGACATCGGCGGTGGTACCTCGGACTTCTCTCTGGTGCGCCTGGCGCCCGAACGCCACCACCTGGCCGAACGCCAGAGCGACATCCTCGCCACCGGCGGCGTGCATATCGGCGGTACCGACTTCGACAAGCAGTTGTCGCTGGCCGGGGTGATGCCGTTGTTCGGCTATGGCAGCCGGATGAAGAGCGACGCCTTCATGCCCACCAGCTACCACCTCAACCTGGCCACCTGGCACACCATCAACGCGCTGTACGCGCAGAAGACCCAGTTGGCCCTGCAGAATATGCGCTACGACATCGTCGACGCCACCGGCATCGACCGCCTGTTCGGTCTGATCGAACAGCGCGCCGGGCACTGGCTGGCGATGCAGGTGGAAGAGAGCAAGATCGCCCTGAGCGAACAGGACGCGCGCCCCATCGACCTGTCACGCGTCGAACCAGGCCTGGTCGCCGAGCTGACCCGCCCGCTGTTCGAGAACGCCATCGAGCCACTGCTCGAACGCATCCGCGCGAGCCTCACGCAGTTGCTAGCCGATGCCGGCATCGCCGCTGATCAGGTCGATACGCTGTTCTTCACCGGAGGTTCCAGTGGCGTGCCGGCGCTGCGCCAGAGCGTGGCGGCGATGCTGCGCAATGCACGCAGCGTGGAAGGCAACACCTTCGGCAGCATTGGTAGTGGCCTGGCCATCGAAGCGAAAAAGCGCTACGGCTAGGCGCAGCGCTTTTGTAGGAGCGGCTTCAGCCGCGATTCCAGCCTCCCGCACAGACCAATCCGGCTGAAGAGCTCGCGGCTAAAGGATGTAGGGTGCGCCGTGCGCACGGCGCACCCTACCCGGAACGCTCCGCATGCACCTGATGATATTCTTGCCAACCTTTGATCCCCGAGGACATGCCCAATGAAAGCCCAGCTGGAAGAACTGATCGCCAAGATAAGCTCCGGCTGCCTGCCCGAGGACGAGATCGCCCGTATCGCTGACGAGGCCACGCAGGCCTATGCCGATCCGGCGGCCTTTCTCGCCGCCAACCCGGACGTCAACTACGACGACGAATTCCCCATCCCGCTGGGCGAGTGGGTGGTGGTCGGCAGCCTGCCGGAGACGGTGTTGTTCCAGGCCGACAGCTATGAAGAGCTGTTCCAGCGCATCACCGAATCCTTCGGCCCGCAAGTGCAGTTTGTGCTCAAGGCCAAGCAACTGGCCAAGACCGAACCGCTGAAAGCACTGAACCGCATTCAGGTGCAACTCTCGGCGCTGTCGCCGGAAACCGGTGGCTACGTGCTGGTGGACTTCAGCGAGCCACTGGATGACGAGCTGCAGGCCGTGCTGGTGTACGCCAGCGACCTGCCGCGGGTAATGGAGCTGGCGGTGGAAGTGGGCATCTATGCGGCACCGGCGCTGGAGGCGGCACAAGCACAGGCGGATGCCTGAGCCCTGGGGGAACGCCCGTCCCTGGCCGCAGTCACTAGCTCTATTCGATCAGCCACAACCGCAAGGAAATCGTCATGAAGATTTTGCTGGTACTGACTTCCCACGACCGCCTCGGCGACACCGGCCACAAGACCGGCTTCTGGCTGGAAGAGTTCGCCGCGCCCTATTACAGCTTCAAGGATGCCGGCGCCCAGCTGACCCTGGCCTCGCCCAAGGGCGGGCAGCCGCCCATCGATCCGAAGAGCGATGACGAGAGCGCACAGACTGACGCCACTCGCCGCTTCGCCGGCGATGCCGAGGCCCAACGCGAACTGGCCAACACCCTGCCGCTGGCGCAGGTGCGTGCAGAAGAATTCGATGCGCTGTTCTACCCCGGCGGCCATGGCCCGCTGTGGGATCTGGCCGAAAGCGCCGCCTCCATCGCCCTGATCGAACGTTTCCAGGCGCTCGGCAAGCCGGTCGGTGCGGTCTGCCATGCGCCGGGCGTGCTGCGCCACGTCAAGGGCAGCGACGGCAAGCCGCTGGTCGCCGGCAAGCGCGTCACCGGTTTCAGCAATAGCGAAGAGGAAGCGGTGCAACTGACCCAGGTGGTGCCCTTCCTGGTCGAGGACATGCTCAAGGCCAATGGTGGCCTGTATGCCCGTGGCGATGACTGGCAGAGCCATATCGAGGTCGACGGCCTGCTGGTCACCGGGCAGAACCCAGCTTCTTCCGAGGCCAGCGCCGAAGCGCTGCTCAAACTGCTTGAGGGGCGCGCATGAGCATCGCCATCTTTGCCAGCATCCAGGCCAAGCCCGAACACCGCGACGAAATGCTGCAAGCGCTGCGGCAGATGGTCAGCGCCACCCGCGCCGAGCCCGGCAACCTGCGCTACGACCTGTTCGAGCGTGACGGCGCGCCCGGCACCTTCGATCTCTACGAGCTGTACGTGGATCGCGCAGCAGTAGAGGCGCACCGGCAAAGCGCGCATTACCTCGACTACCGCCAGCGCACCGCCGCCTGGCTGGCCAACCCACCCGAAGTGAAGGTCAGCCTGCCGCTTGATCTGGCGCCTTGAGCCGACCTGCGGGCGTCGCTGACGACGCCCGCACTCAGAAGCCCATCAGCATCATCCAGGCCGGCAGGCTGACTGCCGCCAACAGCGTCGACAGCGAAATCGCCGCACTGACGCTGCGGTTGTCATCAGCCGTGCGGGAAAACGCCATCACGTTGACTCCGCTCGGGCAGGCCGCGAGCAGCACCATCACCGTCCGCGCGGAATCGTTGAGGCCTGGCAGCAGGCCACTCAATGTCCACACCAAGGCCGGGAACAGCAGCAGCTTGACCAGCGCCACGCCCCAGGCCTCGGCAGTCGGTCGCAGCCGATAGCGCGACAGACTCGCGCCCAGCACGATCAGCGCACAAGGCAGGGCGGCCTGGCCCAGCCAGGTCACCGCGCGCCACAGGCTGTCTGGCACCACCAGCCCGGAAAGATTGAGCAAGGCGCCCAACAACAGGCCGATGATCATCGGGTTGGCCAGATTCTTCAGCAGAGCACGCCCGTCGACCCGTTCCTGGCTGCCGAAGGCCGCATAGAAGCTCTGCAGGGAAAACAGCGTGAGGCTGTGAAACACCAGAATGGCGAAGACATAGAGCAGGCCGTCATTACCCATCAGGCTGGCGATCAGCGGGATGCCGACCAGTACGTTGTTGGAGAACGCCGCCACCAATCCCAGCGGCGTCGCCGTACCGCGCCGCCAATGCGCTAGCGCGTTGACCACGACGAACACCAGCAGTACCGGCAGGTAATAGGCCAACAACAACATCGGCGACAGCCCTTCGGCCAGCGATGCCTTGGCGATACCCGCAAACAGCAGCGTCGGCATGAACAGCTTGAAGGTGATGTTGGCCAGACCGGCCGCCGACTCGGTGGTGAGCCACTGGCGCCAGCCGAGCAGATAGCCGAGAACGATCAGAGCGAAGATCGGCAAAATGGCCTGTGCGGCGAGCATGGCTGAGGCGGCCTCCTGGGACTGCTGAAGAGGACGGATCGAGCTCGACCCGCGAGGGCCGCCAAGCATACGCGTGCCGAACGCTCAGCGCGACGCCTTGCGAAACATCCGCCGCCAAGCTTGACACCCAGCCAGAAGCACCGAAATAGAGCGCCCCGATCAAGTATTGAGGGGATCGATGTTCACTATCAGGTCAGTCAAATTCTTATCTTCGCTCATGTCCTCAAGAATTAGCTCCGAAGCCACTTATTACTCCCCAACGGAGAGAACGACATGAAAACTCAACTTAGCCTTGCAGCCCTGGCCCTGAGCCTGATGACCACCAGTGTATTCGCCGCCCCTAGCAGCGCCCCCTTCCCTCTGGTGGGTGAAACCAAGGACAGCCAGGTCCAACAGCAACCCGTCGCCCCGCTGGCCGAAGACGGCGCCGACCGCACCCCCGGTGCCCAGCGCGTTCAGCTGGTAGAAGGTGGTTATGAGCGTACGCCGGGTGCACAGCGCGTTCAGCTGGCTGAAGGCGGCTATGAACGCACTCCGGGTGCCCAACGTGTTCAGTTGGCCGAAGGTGGTTACGAACGTACTCCTGGCGCACAGCGCATCCAACTGGCTGAAGATGGCTCTGACCGCACTCCCGGCAACCAGCGTATCCAGCTGGTAGAAGGCGGATATGAGCGTACCCCTGGTGCCCAACGCGTTCAGCTGGCCGAAGGCGGTTACGAACGTACTCCTGGCGCACAGCGTCTACAGCTGGCCGAAGGCGGCTCTGATCGCCTGATCGAGCAACGTGGACGTACTGCATAAGTGCTATCGCAACCCCCCAAGCCCGGCACAGCAGACTGTGTGAAAACCTAGCAGTCTGAGAGCAAGCTGAAGACAATGCCTCCATCAGTCGATGGGGGCATTGTCGTTTATGGGCTACATCCAGGGCGAAGGTCGTCAGCAAAGCAGCCTGTTTCCTCCCACATTGGAGGAGCTGGTGCCGGAGGATCACCTGGTACGGGTGATCGAGGCCTATGTCGCCCGCCTGGATCTGCAGGCTCTGGGTTTCAGCAAGGCCGAACCACTCAAGACTGGACGTCCTGGCTATGATCCAGCGGATCTACTCAAGCTTTATCTGTACGGTTACTTCCAGCGCATCCGCTCCTCCCGGCGCCTGGAAGCTGAGTGCCAACGCAATGTCGAGGTGATGTGGCTGCTGGGCCGATTGGCACCGGATTTCAAGACCATTGCTGATTTTCGCAAGGACAACAGCGCTGCTTTTCAGGCGACCTGCCGCACCTTCGTCCAGTTCTGTCGCCAGGTGGGGCTGATCAGTGGGCAACTCGTGGCCATCGATGGCAGCAAGTTTCAGGCGGTAGCGTCGCAACGCAAGCACCTGAGCCTGACGAAGCTCAAGCGTCAACAAGGCAAGCTGGAGGCGCAGATCGCCCGTTATCTGGCCGAACTGGGCGAGGCTGACCGCAGTGAGGCCGCTGAAGTGGTTGATCGCAGTGCGGTCAAGGCTGCACTGCAGCAGCTGGAGAGCCGACATGCCGATAACCTGACAGCCCAGGCGTTGATGGAGGTACAGGGGCTGGAGCAGTTCGTCGTGGGTGAGAGCGAGGCGCGCATGATGCGTACCCACCAGGGGGCTCGCGTGGCTTATAACGTGCAAAACGCGGTGGATGGCGAGCATGGGCTGATCGTGCATCATGCTGTCACTCAGGGCAGCAGCGATAACCAGCAACTGGAACCTATGGCCAAGGCCGCCCAGGCGATCCTGGCGCAGGAAGATCTGACGGTTACAGCCGATGCGGGCTACTCCAGTGGTGAGCAGTTTCAAGCGTGTGATGATGCTGGGATTACGGCCTATGTGCCGGAGAATCGGGGCATAAATAACAAGGGCGACGACACGCCGCTATTCGATCGCAGCGCCTTCAGCTACGACGCAGAAAACGACCAGTACCAATGCCCTGCAGGCCAATGGTTACCGCTCAAGCAGGTAAACGGCCTACAGCGCATTTATGCTCTACGCGGCGACTGCACGGCTTGTCCATTGAAATCACGCTGCACCAAGGCTAAACGTCGACAAGTGACTCGGCATGTCCATGAGGCCGCATTCGAGCGCATGCATCAGCGGATGCAGGTGCATCCAGAGATGATGGTCAGGCGCCGATCCATCGTCGAACATCCCTTCGGCAACCTGAAGCAATGGATTTTGGGTAATGGTCGCTTCCTGCTCCGACAACTGCAGGGCGCTCGGACGGAAATGGCCCTGGCGGTCAACGCCTACAACCTGAAGCGTGCCATCAATGTGATGGGTGCCCGTCGGCTGATCGAGCTGTTGGGGTAAATCCCGCCTTCCATTTCCAAGCATCAAAAACACCAACGCCCCGAACCAGTCGGGGCGTTGGATTTTTCTGGCGTCAGTGCGTTTTCACACGCTCTGACAGGCCGGGCTTTTTCATGCCTGCGATTTATAGGCGAGCGCGCACCGGCACGCAGCGAGTCACGCCGTCCCTGCAGAGGGCAAGCGGTAGATCCAGATACGTCGCAGCACAGTCGCAAACTGCCCCCACAAGGTGCCGCAGTTGTAATGCTGGCCATAACGTTCGGCGATCAAGCGCACCTCACGCGCCAGTTCGGCATAGCGCCGCGCGGGCAGATCCGGGAACAGGTGATGCTCGATCTGATGGCTGAGGTTGCCGGTCAAAATATGCAGCAGCGGCCCACCGGACAGGTTGCTCGAGCCGCGCAGTTGCCGCAAATACCAGTGCCCGCGCGTCTCCCCTTGCAAAATTTCTGGTGCAAAGACCGCCGCCTTCTCGGTGAAATGGCCGCAGAAGATCACCAGAAAGGTCCATAGATTGCGCAGCAGATTGGCCACCAGATTGCCCGTCAGCACAGCCACGGCATTGGCACCGAGCAGCAAGGCCAGCAGCGGAAATGCCAGATAGTCCTTGCCCCACTGCCGCGCCAGCTTGGCACCGAACTGACGTGCCAGCGGACGTACCTCCTCCTTGCTGATGCGGCCTTTCACCAGTTTGTCCAGGCGCAGGTGCTGGATCGCCACCGCGTACTGGAACAGCAGCGCCTGGATCGTCACCCACAGCGGCTGCCAGCGGTAGAAAGGCTTCCAACGCTGCTCCGGGAACAGCCGCACCACGCCGTAGCCAACGTCATCGTCCATGCCCAGCACGTTGGTGTAGGTGTGATGCACATGGTTATGGGTGTGCCGCCAGAAGTCCGCGGGGCCGACGATGTCCCATTCATACTGGCGCCCGGCGAATTCCGGGTCGTTCATCCAGTCGTACTGGCCGTGCATCACGTTGTGGCCCAGCTCCATGTTCTCGAGGATCTTGCCCAGCCCCAGCAAGAACGTGCCGAGCAGCCAGGTCGGTGGGAACCAGCCAAACATCAGCAGCGCACGGCCAGCCCAGCAACATAGGCGCACCACCCCACGCACACGGCGGATGTAGCGCGCATCGGCCTCGCCCAGGTCGGCCAGGGTGCGCTGGCGCAACGTATCCAGTTCCTGACCGAAGGCTTCGAGCCCGGCAGGGGTCAACTCACGATCGGGACGATGGCTCACAGGTCGATCTCCACATCCCCATGCGGGGCGCTGACACATAGACGGATGGGCTGCCCCGGTTCGGCGAACAGTTCACCGCTGCGCAGATCACGCACCGTGCCGGCCAGCAGCAAACAGGTACAACTGGTGCAGATGCCCTGGCGACAGCCATGAGCCGGACGCAGCCCAGCAGTTTCGGCCTGCTCCAGCAGACTTGCATTGCTGCTGCCGGAAACCCGCTGCCGACTCCGGGCGAAGCTCAAGCGGACTTCGCCAGCCGCCGTTTCGGCCAGCATCGGAAGCGGACTGAAGCTTTCCGATTGCAGGCTGCTCCCGCGTCCGGCGTCATGCCACCAGCTACATGCCTGCTCGACGAAACCACGCGGACCACAGACCCGCAGATGATCGCCCGGCAACGCAGCCAGCCGTTCGGCGGACAGGCGATCACCCTCGCCACTGAAAAGCCAGTGCACCTGGAAGTTGGCATGAAGTGCCGCCAATGCCTGCAACTCTTCGGCAAAGGCCTGTTGCCCCTGACGGCGCACCTGATGCAGCAGTGTCACCGGTGCAGTGAAGCCACGCGCCAGAGCATCGCGCAGCAGGCCGAACAATGGCGTGATGCCACTGCCTGCTGCCATGAGCAGCACAGCTCCTTGCTCCTGCGGCCAGGTGAATTCACCGAATGCCTGGCCCAGTTCGATCACCTGACCGACCGCGAGGTGGTCGAGCAGCAGATTGGACAGGCGCCCATCCGGCTGGCGTTTGATCGCGATCTCGATGCGCCCGTCGGCTGCCACCGACGTCAGGCTGTAACTGCGTCCGTGGCGAACCCCGTTCTGCTCCAGATACAGCTGGACATGCTGCCCGGCCCGCCAGTTCTGCGCATTGCCATTGCAACGCAACTCCAGCGCCAGCATGTCTTCAGCCACCCAACGACGCGCCTCGACCTGCGCGAACACACGATTGAGGCGCAGCGTCGGGTGCAACTGGCGCAGGCATAGATCGACATCCGCCTCACGCAGCCAACCACCGTCACAAAGCCTACGTAGCGGCCGCAGACAACCCGCAACCCAGCGCGCCCCAGAAAGGGAAAGTAAAGCCATTCAATAAATCCAGTGAACACTTGTGCACAAGACTGGCAGAAAGCACGAATTTCAGTCAACAGCTGTTCACCGAACGATGTCGGCTCGGTTCGACGCTGGTGTCGCGCATTTGTTAGAGTGCGGCATCGCTCAACGACCCCGATCTCGCATGACGCCACGCGCCGAACAAAA
Organism: Pseudomonas sediminis; assembly: GCF_039555755.1. Lineage (NCBI taxonomy): Bacteria > Pseudomonadati > Pseudomonadota > Gammaproteobacteria > Pseudomonadales > Pseudomonadaceae > Pseudomonas > Pseudomonas sediminis. The sequence continues at coordinate 2,516,783 of NZ_CP154631.1, read as the reverse complement.
GCAGCAGACCCGCCAGGCCCTGATGGCTGCCGCCCTCACGCTGATGGAGAGCGGGCGCGGCTTTGGCAGCGTGAGCCTGCGCGAGGTCACCCGCGTCGCTGGTATCGTGCCCACCGGTTTCTACCGCCATTTCGCCGACATGGACGAACTGGGTCTGGCGCTGGTGGCGGAAGTCGGTGAAACCTTCCGTGCGGCGATCCGTCAGGTGCGCCGTCACGAGTTCGAGATGCGCGGCATGATCGACGCCTCGGTGCGCATCTTCCTCGCCGAAGTGGCCGCCAATCGTGCCCAGTTTCTGTTCCTCGCCCGCGAGCAGTACGGCGGCTCGCAACCGGTGCGCCAGGCCGTTGCAGCCCTGCGCGAGCGCATCACCAGCGACCTGGCTGCCGACCTCAAGCTGATGAACCGCATGCCGCACCTCGACGATGCAGCGCTCGACGTGGTCTCGGACCTGGTGGTCAAGACCGTGTTCGCTACCCTGCCCGAGCTGATCGACCCACCCTCAGAGACCCTCCCCGCCCATCTCACAGCAGAAGCCAAGGTCATCCAGCAACTGCGCTTCATCATGGTCGGCGGCAAGCATTGGCTGGGGCTGGGCAAGCCCTCCGACTAGAGCGCACCAAAATCGCTCACCTCTAACAAAAACGCACCAAATCAAACCTGACCGCCTCGCCAAGTTATCCACAACAGGCTTGAACGCCCCGCCTTGCGCCACTCTCCAGCCTTGGCAAGCCACTTGCACTATTTCCGGGCACATTGCCCCGGAATAGATACGCATGCTGGTGATCCACTCCCGAATCGCGCCGCAGAGCGCCTGCCACGCTGAACTGGAACTGACCTTCGAAGCCCGCAGCAAGAGCCGCCTGCGCTGTTTCACCACTGACGGTGAAGAAGTAGGCCTGTTCCTCGAGCGCGGCCAACCGGCGCTGGCTGATGGTGAGTGTCTGCAGGCCAAGGACGGGCGCATCGCCAGGGTACGGGCCAAGGCCGAACCGCTGCTGCACGTTACCTGCGCCAGCCCCTTCGAGCTGATGCGCGCCGCCTACCACCTGGGCAACCGCCATGTCGCCCTGCAACTGGGGGACGGCTGGCTGCGCCTGCCTGACGACTACGTGCTCAAGGCCATGCTCGAACAGCTCGGTGCTACGGTCGAAGCCGTCGAAGCGCCCTATCAGCCAGAGCAAGGCGCCTACGGCGGCGGCCATCACCACTCCCATCACGGCGATGAAGAATTCAACTACGGTCCACGCCTGCACCAATTCGGGGTGCGCAAGTGACACCGCCCCCATCAAGCCTGGCAAAGGCAACGCCATGAAACCAGCCTGGGCATTGTTGCGCCTGGCCAGCCCGCAGCTGCCCATTGGCGGCTACAGCTACTCGCAAGGCCTGGAATGGGCCATCGACAGCGGCCTGATAACCGATGCCGCAAGCGCCGAGTGCTGGCTGGCCGATCAACTGATGCTCAACCTCGCCCGCTTCGAAGCGCCGCTGCTGCTGGCTCATTGCCGCGCCGCCGACGAGGGTGATTGGCCGCGCCTGCAGCAACTGGCCGAACAGCACCGCGCCAGCCGCGAGACACGCGAGCTGGCTCTGGAGAGCCGGCAGATGGGTTACTCGCTGCGGCAACTGCTCGAAGGCCTGCCCGAACTGGACGAGGCGGCGCGTGAAGCACTTGCAGCCCAGGACGAACCCGGCCTGGCACTGGCCTGGGCACTGGCCGCACGCGCCTGGCAGATCAGCCCGGACGACGCCCTCGCCGCCTGGCTCTGGGGCTGGCTGGAAAACCAGCTCGCCGTGCTGATGAAGGTGTTGCCGCTGGGTCAGCAGGCCGCCCAACGCCTGACCAGCCGCCTGCTACCGCAGCTCGATGCCGCCCAGCAGCAAGCCGCCACCCTTTCCCCTGAACACTGGGGCAGCGCCGCCTTCGGCCTGGCCCTGGCGAGCATGGCGCACGAGCGCCAGTACTCACGTCTCTTCCGCTCCTGACGAGGAACCCAGAAATGAACAGCCAACCCCTGCGTGTCGGCATCGGCGGCCCGGTCGGTTCCGGCAAGACCGCTCTGACCCTGGCCCTGTGCCGCGCCCTGCGCGAGCGCTACAACATCGCCGTGGTCACCAACGACATCTATACCCAGGAAGACGCCCAGTTCCTGGTGCGCAACGAGGCCCTGGAGCCCGAGCGCATCATCGGCGTGGAAACCGGCGGCTGCCCGCATACCGCCATCCGCGAAGACGCCTCGATCAACCTGGAGGCCGTCGAACAACTCAACCGCCGTTTCCCCGGCCTGGACCTGATCATCGTCGAATCCGGTGGCGACAACCTGTCCGCCACCTTCAGCCCGGAGCTGTCCGATCTGACCCTGTACGTGATCGACGTATCGGCCGGCGACAAGCTGCCTCGCAAGGGCGGCCCGGGCATCTGCAAATCCGACCTGCTGGTGATCAACAAGGTCGACCTGGCGCCCATGGTCGGCGCCTCGCTGGAGGTCATGGAGCGCGACACGCTGAAGATGCGCGGCGACAAGCCCTTCGTCTTCAGCAACCAGAAAGTCGGCCAGGGTCTCGACGAGATCATCGCCTTCATCGAACGCCAGGGCATGCTCACCGCGGCCTGATTCCACTCAAGGAGAACCTCATGAATCTGCGCAAAACCCTCTACGCCGTCGCCCTGTTCTGCACCCCGGCGCTGGCCTTTGCTCACCCCGGGCACGGCGACTCCGGGCTGATGGCCGGCCTGGCTCACCCGGTGTTTGGCCTGGATCACCTGCTGGCGATGTTCGCCGTCGGCCTGTGGGCCGCGCAACAGAGTGGTGCGGCGCGCTGGGCACTGCCGGTGACCTTCGTTGGCACCATGCTGGTCGGCGGCCTTCTCGGCTTCGCCGGTATGGAAATCCCGCTGATGGAGACCGGCATCGCCGGTTCGGTTCTGGCCTTCGGCCTGCTGGTGGCCGTGGCTGCACGCCTGCCCATGGCGGTATCCGTTGCCCTGACCGCGCTCTTCGCCCTCACCCACGGCGTCGCCCACGGCCTGGAATTGCCTGATCTGGCCAGCCCCTTCGGTTACGCCATCGGCTTCATCGTCGCCACTGCGGCACTGCACGCCATCGGCTTCGCCCTGGTGCGCTTCCTGCCGCAAGCGGCGGCGCCGTTGGTGCGTATGGCCGGTGCAGCCTCGGCAGCGACCGGTGTCTGGTTGCTGGCTAGCTGAAGAGCCGCAGCCAATAGCGGCTGCCGTGGTGCGCGCAGCGCACCCTACCCCCGTAGGGTGCGCCATGCGCACCGATGCCGGCTTGCCCATTGCGGATCTTGCGATGGGCTCGGCGCCCCGCAAGCCGCAATGATTGCCAATGCCTCTGTAGTGGGGCACAAAGTCCCGAACCGCTTTCGAGACCCGGCCCATGCTGCGCATCACCCGATTTCTGCTCGTCACGCTGCTGCTGATCGGCGTCGTCGTGCTGGTGCTCACACTGACCAGCCGCCCGGCGAGCACGCCTGCAGTGCTCGAAGACCTCGGCGAGCGCCCTCTGGTGATCGCCCATCGCGGTGGCAAGGGGCTGTGGCCGGAGAACACCCTGTTCGCCTTCGAACGCGCCACCGCTCTCGGCGTCGATATGCTGGAGATGGATCTGCACCTGAGCCAGGACGCCAAGCTGGTGGTGATCCACGATGACACCCTGGAGCGCACCACCAATGGCCAAGGCCCGGTCGTGCACTTCAGCCTCGCCGAACTGCAAGCGCTCGATGCCGGCTACAAATGGACGGCCGATGGCGGTCAGAGCTATCCCTACCGTGGTCAGGGTACGCGCATTGCCGCACTGGAAGAGGTGTTCGAGCGCTTCCCATTGATCCCCAAGGCGCTCGAAATCAAGGTTCCCGATGTCGGTATGGAAGCTGTGCTCTGCGAAATGCTGGCGGCTTACGACCAACTCGATCGGGTCATTGTCGGCAGTTTTCATGAGCGCAGCCTCAAGCGCTTCAGGGAGCTCTGCCCGGAGGTCGCCACCGCAGCCGGGCCGGTTTCGGTGCGCCTGCTACTGGCGCTCAACTGGCTGGGACTGAGCGACCTGCTGTCGCCTTCCTACCCGGTGCTGCAGATACCCCCCGAGCACAGCGGCCTGACCCTGGCCACACCGCGGCTGGTTCGCAACGCACAGGCACGCGGCCTACAGGTACATCTGTGGACGATCAACGAGCAACCCAGCATGCGCGCGCTGCTGGAGATGAGCGTCAATGGCCTGATCACCGACTATCCGGATCGCGCCTTGCAGTTGTTGGGGCGCTCCACCCAGCTCGGTGCGCTGACCGAAGACTAAGCGCACAGCGCGGGCAAACACTGACTCGACGTGTGCCAGCGCGCGCCATCACCAGCTTATCCACAGACTCATCAACAGATTCAGGGGATAATCTTCACCCTGCGATTGACCATCAGAAAAAACACTGGACAAACGCACGTAATCCACCCCCTTCGCTGCGCCCACAACGGCCTGATCAAAAAAACGCCAAAGCGCTGAAGCGCTCGCCAGCAAAGGGCTACGACAAGGCTTACAGAAGTTATCAACAACATCACCCACAGCTCTCGTGGACAAACGCAAAGCTCGGCTACAGCTTCGCGAAAACATGTCAAGTCTCTGTGTACAAAGGGAAAATGCCACTGATCAAATCTTCATCAGCACCCTGAAAACGGCGCTATTTAAGCCCCACAGACAGGCACCACCAGCTTATCCACAGTTGTCCCCACAGGCTTCGTGGAAAACTTTATTTTCCCCACCTGGCATGCTGCCTGCTTAGGCGAGTAGCCTTCGTTTCCCTGCCTAGTAAGGACGCTTCATGTTCAGTTTCTTCCTCGCCGCCATGCTGCTTGGTTTCGTGTTCAACGCCGCTCCGGGTGCCGTGTTCAGCGAAACCCTGCGCCGTGGCCTGCGTGACGGCTACAGACCTGCGCTGCTGGTGCAGATCGGCTCGCTGGTGGGCGACGCCACCTGGGCCGCACTCGGCCTCACCGGCCTGGCGCTGCTGCTCGACAGCGCACAGATTCGCTACCCGCTGACGCTGGCCAGCGCGCTCTACCTGGCCTGGCTTGGCTATCAGTCGCTACGCGACGCCCATCGCCCGCCACAACCCAGCGACGATGGCCAGGTTGCTGCCGGTGGCGCTTTTGCCGCTGGCGCGGCGTTATCGCTGACCAACCCGCAGAACATCGTCTACTGGGCGGCGATGGGTGGTGCGATGGCCGCCATCGGTGTCGCCCAGCCAACACCCATGCATTTGGCGGTGTTCTTCGCCGGGTTCATGGTGTCGTCGATCCTCTGGTGCTTCATCTGCGCCGGCCTGGTGGACTGGTTCCGCCGCGCCGCCTCGCTGCTCTGGCACCGCCTGACCTATGCAGCCTGCGGCGTGGTGCTGCTGGGCCTGGCCGGGATGAGTGCGCTGGAACTGGTCTGATCGCACGGCGGCTATCGCCATCATCGAAACAATCTAACGGCGCGGCGCCGGCATCGGGACTAGCCTGAACAGCATGTCCCTGCGTCAGGAAGCCGCGCCATGCACCTCAACGACCTGCTCAAGCAACTGCTCGCCAGCTACGCCTGCGCTACCTGCGGCATTGATACGCGGCACTGACACTTGGTGGCTGCGTAGCGACTGGTTACCCTTGGTGCATTCAGCCAAGGAGTTCGTCCATGTCCCTGCGTAGCGTCTGCGTCTTCTGTGGAGCCAGCCCCGGCGCCAGCCCTATCTACCGCGAAGCCGCCGAAGCGCTGGGTCAGCACCTGGCCGAGCGTGGCATTCGCCTGATCTACGGCGGCGGCGCCGTCGGCCTGATGGGTGTAGTCGCCGATGCGGCGCTCAATGCCGGTGGCGAAGTGATCGGCATCATCCCGCAAAGCCTGGAGCGCGCCGAAATCGGCCACCGCGGTCTGACCTGCCTGGAAGTGGTGGATGGTATGCACGCACGCAAGGCGCGCATGGCTGAGCTGGCCGACGCCTTCATCGCCCTGCCCGGCGGCCTCGGCACCCTGGAAGAACTGTTCGAGGTATGGACCTGGGGCCAATTGGGCTATCACGCCAAACCGCTGGGCCTGCTGGAAGTGAATGGCTTCTACAGCAAGCTGGGCGACTTCCTCGATCACCTGGTTGCCGAGCGTTTCGTCCGTGCGCAGCACCGCGAGATGCTGCAGATTGCCGATAGCCCGCAAAACCTGCTCGATGCCCTGAGCGAATGGCGCCCCAGCGCGGCACCGAAGTGGGTGGATCGCGCGCCCGTCTGAGCCTATACGCAGACATGTAACACAATGCTACGCTCTGCGGCTTCTCTCCCCCACGGAAGCCGCAACATGGCCGGAAGCAGCCTGCTCGCCCTGATCGACGACATCAGCACCGTACTCGACGACGTCGCCACCATGACCAAGATCGCCGCGCGCAAGACCGCTGGCGTACTGGGTGACGACCTCGCGCTCAATGCCCAGCAGGTCACCGGCGTCAAGGCGGATCGCGAACTGCCGGTGGTCTGGGCCGTAGCCAAGGGCTCGCTGGTCAACAAGGCGATCCTGGTGCCGGCCGCGCTGCTGATCAGCGCTATCGCGCCATGGCTGGTAGTGCCGCTACTGATGCTCGGAGGCTTGTTCCTCTGCTATGAGGGCGCCGAAAAACTCGTGCACAAGTTGCTGCACCGCCACGAGGAGGACGACAAACAGGCTCGTCTGGATGCCATCGCCGACCCCGAGGTCGACCTGGTGGCGTTCGAGCGCGACAAAATTCGCGGCGCCGTGCGCACCGACTTCATCCTCTCGGCGGAAATCATCGCCATTACCCTCGGCACCGTCGCCACCGCCAGCTTCCTCAATCAGGTGCTGGTGCTCAGCGGCATCGCCCTGGTGATGACCGCCGGCGTCTACGGGCTAGTCGCCGGCATCGTCAAACTGGACGATGCCGGGCTCTATCTTAGCCAGCGCGCCAGCGCCTTCGCCCAGGCTTGCGGACGCGGCATCCTGCGTCTGGCGCCCTGGCTGATGAAGGCGCTTTCGGTAATCGGCACCGCAGCCATGTTCATGGTCGGCGGCGGTATCCTCAGCCACGGCCTGCCGCCCGTCGAAGCGGCCGTGCATCATGCGGCGCAGTGGGTGGCGCAGGATGCGGGGCAGCTACTTTCTGCGCTGGTGCCGACGCTGCTCAATGCGCTGCTGGGCGTGGCCGCCGGTTTGCTCAGCCTGCCGCTGGTGAGCCTCGGTACTCGTCTGTGGCAGTTGCTGCGCCCATCCAGGACTCGTTGAGCCGGTCATTTCCTGATCAGCCGGCGGTACGCTTCGACAAATGCGGCCGGCAAGCACTTTCCCCAAGCTTATCCACAGCTTGCTCCACGCTTTCCGGGGATAAGCCATGACAGCCCGATGGAAGCCTGCGGATTTTCTCCACCCGCCGCCAATCAATTCATTACAAAGGATTTTTTGCTCGACAGGTGCGCCCTGAACAAAACCTGACCAACCACCCAGAAAGGCCGTAGGATCAGGCTCTGGGGCGCCGTTGCAGAGCTTCTCAACAGAGTTACCCACAGATTGTCGGGATAACCTCACGTGGCGTTCGGTCGCACCCACGAGTACTGAAAGCTGTGCGAATCTGTCCATACCTGACCGGAAACTCAGAATCTGGAGGATTCACATGATGTTGCGTAACGCTGCTCTAATCGCTCTGCTCGGCCTGGCCAGCACCCCGCTGCTCGCTGCCGAATGCTCGGTGGATGTCGAATCGACCGACCAGATGACCTTCAACACCCAAGCCATCTCTGTCAGCAAGAGCTGCAAGACCTTTACCGTCAATCTCAAGCACACCGGCTCGCTGCCCAAGACCGCCATGGGCCACAACTGGGTGCTGAGCAAGACCGCCGACATGCCCGGTATCGCCACCGACGGCATTCCCGCCGGCCCGGACGCCAGTTACCTCAAGGCCGGCGACGAGCGCGTGATCGCTCATACCGACCTGATCGGCGGCGGCGAGAGCACCTCGGTGACCTTCGACGTGAGCAAACTGGCCGCTGGTGAGGACTACAGCTTCTTCTGCTCCTTCCCCGGTCACTACTCGATGATGAAAGGCAGCGTGAAGCTGGTCGACTGAGTCATTTCCAGGACTTCAAGCGAAGCCCTTCATCCCATCTATCCGAGCGGCAGCACCGTGACCTGCACTTCCGGGTCATGGCTGCCGCCCCCCAGGATCACCCCACGCAGCGGCGACACATCGGAGAAATCCCTGCCCCAGGCCAGGGTGATGTGCTCCAGAGCCGGGCGCACGTTGTTGGTCGGGTCGAAATCCACCCAACCCTGACGCGGACAGTACAGCGAGATCCAGGCATGCGAGGCATCCGCACCGATCAGCCGTGGTTGGCCGGGTGGCGGCTGGGTCAGCAGGTAACCGCTGACATAGCGGGCCGCAAGGCCGCGCGAACGCAGGCAGGCAAGCATCAGGTGGGCGAAGTCCTGGCAGACGCCGCGTTTTTCTTCCAGCACCTGCAGCAGTGGCGTAGCCACCTGAGTGGCGCCGGCATCGAAACTGAATTCCTCGAAGATCTTCTGCATCAGCGCCTGGCACGCCTGCAGCAGCGGGCGCTCCGGCGTGAAGCAATCGTCGCCGTAGTCGGCGAACACCTGCTTGAGACGCACATAGGGCGATTCGAAGCGGTAGCGCGCCGCCTCCAGCAACGCTGGCGCCATCCGTTTGCCGCTGTAGCTGAGAGCCGCGCTGGTAGCCTCCCAGCTTGGTGAGTCATCCAGCTCCAGCGCTGGCCGCGCCAGCACTTCGACGCGCAGCCTAGCGCTGACGACCAAAGCCTCATGTGGGCGCTCGAACACCAGGCGGGTCAGGGGGTTGCCGAACACGTCCAGACCGTCACGACGTTGGCAGGGCTGTGGGTCGATACGCAATTCCTGTTCATGACAGCGCTGCCAGGGGCATTCGCGCGGCCACAGGTGCGCCAGTTGCTGGGCCAGGGAAACCGGCGCCGAGTAACGGTAATGGGTGTCGTGGAGAACCTGATACAACGCGCTGCTCATGAGGATTGCGTCCGCTGACTGACATCGACGTGGGCGAAGAAACGCAGCCCGAGGTGATCGGAGACCGCGCCGGCAGCCTCGCTGATGGCCACCAGCAAATCGGCCAGACCTTCGAGCACCGCCCGGATGCTGCCTGGGCCGAACAACGGGTTCTCCAGGCTGGCCAGGCTGAAGGCGGTGAGCTGCTGTTCCAGATAGACCAGGTAGCGCTCGGCCGGCAGTTCGAAACGCTCGTTGAGCCCTTCCAGCGAGCGCAGCAAGGTACGCATCTGGAAAATCACGGCGTGCGGGTTCTGCTCATCGAGCAGAAGCAGGTCGAGCACCGGAATCAACTGCGCCGAGGCCAGGTAACGGGTGCGGTAGGTGATGCTGCTGTTGCCCAGTTCCAGCAGCCATTCCAGCGCCGACTGGTCGGTGGCCGAGCCGCTGCGCAGGAAGCCGGCGAAACTGTCGCAAAGAAACTGCAAGCGCTCGATGTAACGACCGAGCATGAGGAAGCGCCAGCCGTCGTCGCGCGTCATGTCGTCGAGGGCAAAGCCCGACAGCGCCGCCAGCGACATCAGCAAGCGGTTGAGGAAATCCAGCAGTTCGCCGAAGTCGGCCGGCTGGCCTTCGAGCAGCTGCGCCTCGCGCTGCAGCTCCACTAGCGCCTGCCAATTGGCCTGGGACAGCTTGCCGCGCACGCTGCCAGCGGCCCACTGCAAGCGCTGCAGATTGGAGCGCAGGCTGGCTGGCCAGTCGCTGCCGAGCAACGCCTGCAACAGACGCTCCGCCAGTTCACCCTCGTCGGGATCTGCCAGCAGGCCCAATTCCTGCGCCAGCGCCAGCGCGCTCTGCAGCGCCTGTGGGTCGTCATCGTCATCGACGTAGCGCGCCAGCATGATGCGCAGCAGCCGCGCATTGCCCTCGCAGCGCTCGGCGTAACGACCGAACCAGTACAGGTTCTCCACCACGCGTGAAGGCAGGAAGGGGTCGCTGCGGACCAGGTCGGCGGTGCCGAGCGTACGCTGCGTCTGCCAGGGCTCGCCGCCGCTCTGCCGCGTGCCGAGCACCCAGGTATCCTTGCTTGCCCCGCCGCGCTGCATCGACACGACCTCGGCATCGGCCTCGGCGGCCACGCGAGTCAGGCCACCCGGCATCACCCGATAGCCATCGGCGCTGGCCACGGCGAACACACGCATGCCGATGGCCCGCGGCTGCAAACCGCTGCCGTCCCACACTGGTGCCTGCGACAGCTTGGCCCGCGCTTGCGCGACATAGGCGTAGGGACGTGCCTGCAGGCGCTCGGCCAGCTTGGCGCGCTGCGCCTCGTCCAGATCACGGCCGAATACCGGATTGAAGCTCTGCGAGGGGAAGGCCGGGCGCACCAGCAACTGATCGAGTTTCTCCAGCGCCTCGTCCAGCACCGGCGGCTCGCCGCACCACCAACTGGCGATGGATGGCAGCAGCAGTTCCTCGCCCAACAGGTGCTCGCTGATCGCCGGCAAAAAGCCGGGCAGGCCGGGGGATTCCAGCACGCCGCTGCCCAGGGCATTGGCCACCAACACGCGACCGCGGCGCACGGCCTCGAGCAGACCGGGCACGCCGAGAGCGGAATCGGTGCGCAGCTCCAGCGGGTCACAGTAGTCGTCATCGAGACGACGCAGCACCGCGTGCACGCGGCGCAGGCCGGCCAGGGTCTTGAGGTAGAGGGTGGCGTCGCGCACGGTCAGGTCGCTGCCTTCGACCAGTGGATAACCGAGCTGGCGCGCCAGGTACAGGTGTTCGAAGTAGCTCTCGTTGAAGCGCCCCGGCGTCAGCAGTACTACCAGCGGCGTCTCGCCGCCACTTGGTGCCTGACGCGCTAGGGTGTCCTGCAGAGTGCGGAAGAACCCAGCCAGATACTGCACGCGCAGGTCGCGGTACAACTCGGGGAAGGCGCGCGAGACGATCTGTCGGTTCTCCAGCGCATAACCGGCACCGGAGGGTGCCTGGGTGCGGTCGGCGGTGACCCACCAGCGCCCGTCCGGCGCCCGGGCCAGATCCACTGCATACAGATGCAGCCAGGTGCCGCCCGGCGCCTGCATGCCCTGGCACGGCCAGAGGAAATTGTTGTGGCCGAACACCAGTTCGGTCGGCAGCAAGCCTTCGGCGATCAGCTTCTGCGGGCCATACAGATCGGCCAGCACGCGGTTGAGCAAGGTCGCGCGCTGCGCCACGCCGGCGGCAATCTGCTGCCACTCGTCAGCGGGGATCAGATTGGGCAGCAGGTCGAGTTCCCACGGGCGGTCGGCGCCGTCCGGGTCGGCGTAAACGTTGTAGGTCACGCCGTTTTCCTGAATCTGCCGCGCCAGCATCGCCTCGCGCTGCGCCAGGTGTTCAGGGCGGCTGCGTGCCAGTTGCTCATAAAGGCGGCGCCAGTGCGGGCGCACGTTGCCCTTGGCGTCGAGCAGTTCGTGGTAGGCCCCGGCAGGGGGCGGGTAATCGTCTAGCAGGTCGTGCATGGCAGGCTCGGCAGTGGCAAGGCGGTGCAGCGTGATGCAGGTTGATGCTGTATCCGTGGGAGGCGCTTCAGCGGCGACGGCTCGCGGCTAAAGCCCCTCCCACAGACGGAGTCGACGTCAAACGCGACGCAGATCCAGGGTCATCGGCAGTTCATTATTGTCTATCGGCTGCAGGGCCGGGCGCTTGCCCGGGCTGTGGCCCAGGCGGAAGAAACGCGCCAGGCGCCGGCTCTCGGCCTCGTAAGCGTTGACCGGCAGGCTGTCGTAGTTACGACCGCCCGGATGCGCGACATGGTACTGGCAACCACCCAGCGAACGCTGCATCCAGGTGTCGATCAGGTCGAACACCAGCGGCGCGTGCACACCGATGGTCGGTTGCAGACAACTGGCCGGCTGCCAGGCACGGAAACGCACACCGCCGACGAACTCGCCAACCTTGCCGGTCGGCCGCAGCGGCACCGGCACGCCGTTGCAGGTCAACACATAGCGATCCGGGGCCATGCCGTTCACCTTCACCTGCAGCCGCTCCAGGGACGAGTCGACGTAGCGTACGGTGCCACCGACCGCACCCTCCTCACCCAACACGTGCCAGGGCTCCAGTGCCTGGCGCACTTCCAGGTCGATCCCCTTGACCATGAAGTCGCCGGCCTTGGGAAAGCGGAACTCCAAATGCGGGGCGAACCACTCGCTGCGCAGGCGATAGCCAAAGGCACCCAGTTCCTGCAGCACATCGGCGAAGTCCTGCTCGATGAAATGCGGTAGCAGGTAGCGGTCGTGCAACTCGGTGCCCCAACGCACCAGCTTCGCCGGCCGATAGGGCTCCTGCCAGAAACGCGCGATCAGCGCACGCAGCAACAGTTGCTGAGCCAGGCTCATCTGCGCATGCGGCGGCATTTCGAAGGCGCGCAGTTCGAGCAGGCCTAGGCGGCCAGTGGCCGAGTCCGGCGAGTACAACTTGTCGATGCAGAACTCGGCGCGGTGGGTATTGCCGGTGACGTCCACCAGCAGGTTGCGCAACAGCCGATCGACCAGCCACGGCGGGCAGTCGCGCCCCGGTTCGGGCATCTGCGCGAAGGCAATCTCCAGCTCGTACAGCGCATCGTTGCGCGCCTCATCGACACGTGGCGCCTGTGACGTCGGGCCGATGAACAGCCCGCTGAATAGATAGGACAGCGACGGATGGTTGTGCCAATAGCTGATCAGGCTACGCAGCAGATCGGGACGGCGCAGGAAGGGCGAATCCCCCGGCGTCGCCCCGCCGAGGACGAAGTGGTTGCCGCCGCCGGTGCCGGTGTGGCGTCCGTCGATCATGAATTTCTCGCTGGACAGACGAGACTGCCGCGCGGCCTCGTAGAGAAATTCGCAGCGCTCGACCAGCTCATCCCAACTGGCGGCCGGGTGGATGTTGACCTCGATCACGCCCGGGTCGGGGGTGACGCGGAAATACTGCAGGCGCGGGTCCAACGGCGGCTCGTAGCCCTCCAGCAGCACCGGGCATTTGAGCCCGGCAGCCACGGCCTCGATGGCCGCGACCAACTCCAGATAATCTTCGAGATGGCTCAGCGGCGGCATGAACAGATACAGGCGGCCGTCGCGGGGCTCGGCGCACAGCGCGGTACGGACGATGCCGGCAGCCGATTGCCCGTTGGCCGGGCGCGCGCTCTGCGGGCCGGCACTGGCGCCGCGCCAGACACCGCGCAGCTGACGCTGGATCTGCGCCGGACTGGGCAACGGCGGCAACGCCTGGCTAGGGTCGACCGGATTGACGTAGGGGTAGTCGGCCTGACTGACCCAGGGCATGGAATCCAACGGCAGGCGATAGCCCAGCGCCGAGTCGCCCGGCAACAGACGGCAATGCTCGTCACGCAGGAACCAGCGCCCGCTCTGCCAGCCCTCGCCCACCACCTGACGCGCCAACGGCAGCACGTGGCCAACCACCGAGTCGAGCCCTTGATCGAACACCTTGCGCAGGCGCTCGCGCTCCAGCGGATCACTCAAACGCGGGTCATCCGGAGTGACGTTGTCCGGCAGCTTGCGCTCGCGCCACAGGTAATAGAACCAATCCTCATAGGCTGGGAAAACGTTGCCAGCATCCACCCCCAGATGCGCGGCCAGCGTCCCCAGGAAACGCTCGGCGGTTTCTGCCGTCGCGCCATAGCCACGCTTCTCGTCAGCCAGCAGCTTGGGGTCGTGCCATAGCGGTTCACCATCGCGCCGCCAGAAGCAGTTCAGCGACCAACGCGGCAACTGCTCGCCGGGGTACCACTTGCCCTGACCGAAATGCACCAGTGCCTTGGGCGCATAGTGGTTGCGCAGGCGATAGAACAGGTCGGCCGCCAGGCGGCGCTTGTTCGGTCCGAGCGCGGCGGTGTTCCACTCGTCGTCATCGGGATAATCGAGAGCGACGAAGGTCGGCTCGCCGCCCATGGTCAGGCGCACGTCGTGCTTGTGCAGGTCATCGTCGATCTGCTGGCCCAGCGCCTGGATCGCCTGCCATTGCGCCTCGCTGTAGGGCTTGGTGACGCGTGGTGCTTCCCACACACGCTCGACGCTCATCAGGTGCTCGAATTCCACCTCGCACTCGTCCAGACCACCGGTGATCGGCGCCGACGAGGATGGCTCCGGGCTGCAGGCCAGCGGGATATGGCCTTCGCCGGCGAACAGGCCTGAAGTGGGGTCGAGACCGACCCAGCCGGCCCCGGGCAAATACACCTCACACCAGGCGTGCAGATCGGTGAAATCCTTGTCGGTGCCAGAGGGACCGTCGAGAGCTTTCACGTCGGCCGTGAGCTGGATCAGGTAACCGGAGACGAAGCGCGCCGCCAACCCCAGGTGACGCAGCAGTTGCACCAGCAGCCAGGCCGAATCACGGCACGAACCGGCAGCCAGCTCGAGCGACTGCTCCGGCGTCTGCACGCCCGGCTCCATGCGAATCAGGTAGCGAATGTCGGCCGACAGACGTTGGTTCAGCTCGACCAGAAAATCGATGCTGGGACGCGGCTTGCGAGAAATACCGGCCAGGTACTTGGCGAACAACGGCGTGGCCGGCAGCTTGAGCAGATAAGGCGCCAGCTCGCGCTGCTCGCCCTCGGTGTAGGCGAAAGGAATGCGCTCGGCGTAGGGCTCAAGGAAGAAGTCGAACGGGTTGAACACCGCCATCTCGGCGACCAGGTCCACCTCGACCTTGAACTCGCGAGTCTTCTCCGGGAACACCAGACGCGCCAGGTAATTACCCTGCGGGTCTTGCTGCCAGTTGATGAAGTATTCGGCCGGCTCGACTGTCAATGCGTAGGAGAGAATGCGCGTGCGGCTGTGCGGTGCCGGGCGCAGGCGCACGACCTGCGGCCCGAGATTGACCGCGCGGTCGTAGCGGTAGTGGGTGACATGATGCAGCGCGACATGAATCGACACGGCGGCCTCCTGCTAGCCTGGACGATACTCAGTGCAGCGCAAGACTTATGCCAGGGGCAACCCGCTGATTTCCCAGCGTACCGCGCCCCGCAAGCCCCTTATCGGGGCATCGCCCGCACCAAGGTCAGATGGACGCACAACTATAGAGCAGGCACCAGCCGTAATGATGACAATTCCGCTGGGAGTCAACACTCGCCGTCGAGACTGGCGATCCAACGGTCGATCACCTCCAGTCCTTCGCGGTGGGAGGTTGAGCGCCCAAGCTCGGGCATCATGATGCTGGGATCGGTGCTGTGCAGACGGAAGCTCAGCACCGACTTTTCCGGCGCACCGGGGTGGATGTCCACCAAGCGGTCGCCGGAGCCCTTGCCCGCGGCCACTGGTTGCTTGCACAGGCCATAGGCGATGCTCAGCGGCGTAGCCGGATCGAGATACAAACCCGAGGTGCGACCCGGCCCTTCAGGGTTATGGCAGTGCGAGCAGTTGGCATCCAGATAACTGCGCGCCTGATGTTCCAGCACCTCCCCTTCGCGCGGCGCGCTCCACAGGGCATTGCGTGGCACGCTTGCCATGTCAGCCGGCATACCTTGCAGGAAGCCGATGCTCTGCCAATGCTGCAACTGGTTGGCCACACCATCGGCGTAGGCGAAATCCTTGTTCAGATGGCTCGCCTTCGGCCCCAACGGCTGTACGCCCTTGCCCGCCTGCTCCTCGTGACACCCCGCGCACTGGTTGGCATCGGGCACCTGATAGTCGACCGCCAGCACCTCGCCCGCTTCATCATGCAGTTGCAGGTCGAAACTGGCGCCTGCCCAGTCCAGGGTGGCCTCGCGTTGCGCATCGTCCCAGACGTAAGGAAGGGCGACCCAACCCTGCTCCTGGCGCAGCAGAATACGCGTCTCGATCAGCCGCACCCGTTTCAGCACCACCGCCTCGGCGCCGTGCTGCTCACTGCGCAGCAGCCGACCCTGGGCATCGACCGGGTAGTAGAAGGTTTTGCTCAGCACGGTGCCGACGGGGTAATCGAAACGTGTTTCGGCATAGCGAGCGTGGCTACCCTGGGGCATCCAGACAGTACGCAACTTGTGCGCGTAATCGGTGAACAGTGGCGTGTTCAGATCGTAGGGCTGCACGCCTTCGACCGGCTGCAGCTGGCCGTCACGCTGCTGCAGCACACCCCATGCGCTGAGCTTCTGCGGATAGTCCTCGCTGCTGGGCAGATACAGAGGCGTGCGTGCCTGCTCGCATGCCGCGAGCAGTACAGCGGCAATCAACAGCCAGGCGTGCTTCATGCTCACTCACCTGCCTCGGCCAGGGCTGCACGCAGCTCGACGGCAGGAAGACGAGGCAACTCGCAGCGATGCGGCTCGATGTCGGTGCTGATGTTCTTGTAGCCGCCTGGCCCATCGACATTGACGATACCCGCCTCGCCATTGTCGATGCAGATGGCCAGCTCCACCGGCAGTTTGCCGTCGACCAGTTTCTCAGGGTTCACGTAGCCATCCCAGAGGATGTCCGGCAAGCGCCCATTGAGCCCGAACTTGGCCAGCCTCAGGGCCTTGATTTCGAGGTTGTCAGGGCTGTCACCGCCCGGGCCGAAGCGATTGCCATGGATATGGATGGCCTCCGGGTAGGGGTCGAAATCATCGGTCGTGGATAGATCGGTATAACCGGTACTGAAGTAACTGCTGACGATGACGTTGGCAGTGCGGTGGTCGCCAATATCGTTATCGAAGATTTCCACCCTGTCGTTGGAGTTAACCAGCACTCCAGAGCCCGCCGGCACACTGGCGACCGGCGTGCCCTTGTGGCCGAAGTTCTTGTGGTTGTTGCCCTTGACCTTGTTGCGGTAGACCCGCGTGGTGTGTCCTGGCTGTGGCAAATTGGGCATGTTGAACACCAGGATGCCGCCGGTATTGCCAGTGGCGACGTTGTCGTAAACGTCGGCACCGATGGTGTTCTCGATTTCGATACCGGCGACGTTGCGCTCGGCACGGCTGTTGCGCACCACTACGTTGCGCGACTGGCCGACGTAGATGCCGGCGTCCGAAGCACCGATGGCCACCACGCCGTCGATCAGCACGTTCTCGGTCTGCACCGGGTAGATGCCATAGGCACCATTCTCGGTAGCCGGGCCATTGGTCCACTCGGTACGTACACGGCGGATGATGATGTTCTGACCGCCCACGACCTTGAGCGCATCACCCTTGGTGTCCTCCAGCGCCAGATCCTCGATAGTGAAGTCGGAGGCGTCCACCAGCAGCCCTTCGGCCCCCGACTTCTGCCCTTTGAAGTTGAGGATGGTCTGATCCATGCCGGCGCCGCGCAACGTCACACCACTGACCTTGAGACTCAGGCTACGGTCAAGCTGCCAGGTGCCCGCAGGGATCTCGATCACCTCACCCGGCTTGGCCTTGATCAGTTGCGTCTGCAGTTGCTTCTGAAAGTCGAGACTGGCCACGGGCGGCGCTTCGCTCTCCCCACATGCAGCCAACAACAGGGACAGAGCGATAACAGAAGGAGCAGCAAGGCGCATGGTAGGACTCCGATGTTGTTTTTATATTTTGGAACTATAGTACCAATATAAAAACAAACCAAGCCCGCCATGCATCACACGCCGAGCCATGAAACCAGGCGAGACGCTTGCAGCTCTTACTGGGAAACAACAGACTACGTCGGCCATCTCTACCCCCACAGCCCAAGGACAGGCCGCCATGCACACCCTCGAACGCATCTATCCGTTGAAGATGGATGAGCGCCTGGCCGCCGACCAGGCCACTCTCGACCTGCACATGCAGCGCTATGAATTCGCCAGCGACTCGCTGGCAGGCACGCGCGTGCTCGACATGGCGTGTGGCTGTGGTTACGGCAGTGCATTGCTGGCTGAACGGCATCCGGACAAGCAGATCACCGGTATCGACATCGACCCCGAAGCCATTGCCTACGCGCAGGCGAATTATCAACGCCCCAACCTGCGCTATCAGTGCGCCAACGCCGAAACCTTCGCCGACAGCGCAGGCTTCGACAGTATCGTCAGCCTGGAGACCATCGAGCACCTGCCGGACCCGGTGCGCCTGGTAGAAAACCTCTCACGACTGCTGGCCCATGGTGGCTGCATCATTGCCTCGGTGCCGACCACGCCAACGCTCGACGGCAACCCGCACCATCTGCATGATTTCAGCCCAGCCAGCTTCGCCCGCCTGTTCCGTCGCCATGGCTTGCGCCCGCATGAGCGCTTCGAGCAGATCCAGCACTGGGAATTTTCCGGACTGTTCAAGAAGTCGGAGAAAAAAGAGGCCCGCCAGCACCGCTCGGAAGGTGTCGGCAATGCCGTGCTGGCGTACTACCGCAGCCACCCGCTGTATCTGTTCAGGCGCTTGTGGTCGATACTGCGCTACGGCCCGAGCAACCGTTACCTGACCTGCCGTTTCAGCGCTGACTGAGATGACCGCACCTCACGCGACAATGGTGGGCTGAAGCCCACCCTACCAGATACCGGCCAGAGCCTCTGAAACGAAAACGCCAGCATAATGCTGGCGTTTTCGTGAGCGTTACCGATGATTCAGCGCGGTACTGCTGGCTTCTTCGACGGTTTCTTGCCCTTGCCTTTACCCGCGCCGGCGCGCTCGCGCGCAGCCTGTTGATTACGCGCCTCGGCCGCTGCTTTGGCCTGCTCGCGCTTGTCCCAGGGTTTGCTGCCGTCGCTGGCGCGAGGGGGCAAGCCGGTGTGCTGGGTCAGGATCTTGCCTGCATTACCAACCTTCTTGCTGCCGGCGGGCGTCGAGTTCTTGCGCCGCGCACTCTGGTAGCCATCATCAGCAGCCGGCTGGTGGGCCGGAATCAGTTGATGCTTGGCCGGGCCGATCAGATCACTGCGGCCCATGCGCGTCAGCGCTTCACGCAGCAGCGGCCACCCTTTCGGATCGTGATAGCGCAGGAACGCCTTGTGCAAACGACGCTGTTGCTCGCTCTTGACGATCTCGACACCGTCGCTCTTGTAGGTGACCTTGCGCAGCGGGTTCTTGCCCGAGTGATACATGGCGGTGGCGGTGGCCATCGGCGAGGGGTAGAAGGCCTGCACCTGGTCAGCGCGGAAACCGTTGCGCTTGAGCCACAGGGCGAGGTTCATCATGTCCTCGTCGGTGGTGCCGGGGTGCGCGGCGATGAAGTACGGGATCAGGTACTGCTCCTTGCCCGCCTCTTTCGAGAACTTCTCGAACATCTGCTTGAAGCGGTCGTAGCTGCCGATCCCCGGCTTCATCATCTTGTCCAGCGGGCCACGCTCGGTGTGCTCCGGCGCGATCTTGAGGTAACCGCCGACGTGGTGGGTCACCAGTTCCTTGACGTACTCCGGCGATTCCACCGCCAGGTCATAGCGCAGGCCGGAAGCGATCAGGATCTTCTTCACCCCCGGCAGCGCGCGAGCCTTGCGGTACAGCTCGATCAGGGAGCTGTGATCGGTATTGAGGTTCTCGCAGATACCGGGGAACACGCACGACGGCTTGCGGCAGTGCTTCTCGATCTCCGGGTCCTTGCAGGCAATGCGGTACATGTTGGCGGTCGGCCCGCCAAGGTCGGAAACCACGCCGGTGAAACCCGGCACCTTGTCGCGCATTTCCTCGATCTCGCGGATGATCGACTCGTGCGAGCGGTTCTGGATGATGCGCCCCTCGTGCTCGGTGATCGAGCAGAAGGTGCAGCCGCCGAAGCAGCCACGCATGATGTTCACCGAGAAGCGGATCATCTCGTAGGCCGGGATCTTCTCCTTGCCATAGGCCGGGTGCGGCACGCGCGCGTAGGGCATGCCGAACACGTAGTCCATTTCCTCGGTGGTCATGGGGATGGGTGGCGGGTTGAACCACACGTCCACCTCGCCATGCTTCTGCACCAGCGCGCGGGCGTTGCCCGGGTTGGTTTCCAGGTGCAGCACGCGGTTGGCGTGAGCATAGAGCACGGGGTCGTTGCGCACCTTCTCGAACGACGGCAGACGGATCACCGTCTTGTCGCGGGTCATGCGCGGGCTGTCGAGAATCTGCACCACCTTGGCTTCGTTGGGGTCTTCGACCTCGCCTTTTGCCTGCTCGATGGCACAGGCCTCGGTGTCCTGAGTATTGACGTAGGGGTTGATGATCTTGTCGACGCGGCCCGGCCGATCGATACGGGTGGAATCGACCTCATACCAGCCTTCGGGCGTGTCACGCCGAATGAAAGCCGTGCCGCGTACATCGCTGATGGTTTCGACCTGCTCGCCACGCGACAGACGCTGAGCGATCTCGACCACTGCGCGCTCGGCATTGCCGTAGAGCAGGATATCGGCGGTGGCGTCCATGAGGATCGAACGGCGGACCTTGTCCTGCCAGTAGTCGTAATGGGCGATACGGCGCAAGGATGCCTCGATACCGCCCAGCACCACCGGAACGTGGCTGTAGGCTTCCTTGCAGCGCTGGCTATAGACCAGGCTGGCGCGATCCGGGCGCTTGCCGGCCAGGCCGCCGGGCGTATAGGCGTCGTCGGAGCGAATCTTCTTGTCGGCGGTATAGCGGTTGATCATCGAGTCCATGTTGCCGGCTGCAACACCGAAGAACAGGTTCGGCTCTCCGAGCTTCATGAAGTCGTCTTTCGACTGCCAGTTCGGCTGGGCGATGATGCCCACGCGAAAGCCCTGGGCTTCCAGCAGACGGCCGATGATCGCCATGCCGAACGAAGGATGGTCGACGTAGGCATCACCGGTGACGATGATGATGTCGCACGAATCCCAGCCGAGCTGATCCATCTCCTCCCTGCTCATCGGCAGGAACGGTGCAGGCCCGAAACACTCGGCCCAATACTTGGGATAGTCGAACAACGGCTTGGCGGCTTGCATATTTTTTGATCAGCGGGCTATCACGAGGGGCGCGGATAATAGCACAAAAATTGACCAAACCAGACTAATACGCTGGGTTTAATAGCACCTGCGCGCACCACGGCAAACGCTCAAACGGGCGCACAGATCACTCACCTGGCTACTGGCTCTTGCCCAGCGCCGACCTCAGGAAAGAAAGGATAGAGAAATCAGTTCTTTTCCTGCAGTAGCCTTACGCCATATTTGTTTTCGTCCGATAACAATCCTGTGCATATACTCAAGTACTCTGTCAGCCGACTCCAGGACATCTATGCCGCGGCGCTTCGCCTTTCTGCTCGCTCTTCTGCTGGGACTGTCGATCACGGGCCCGGCAGCGGCGTCAGTGGTACTCACCGACGCCAGCAGCGGCATGCCGCTCAATGCGCATATCGAGTTGCTGGAAGACACCCAAGGCACCCTGACCATCGACGACCTTGCCAGCCCTGAGCAGCAGTCGCGCTTTCAACCCGCCAACGGCCGAGCCAGTGTCGGCCAGAGCCTCAATCCCTGGTGGATCAAACTCACTCTGCAACGCGACATGTACGCTCCCGCCTACTGGGTACTGGAGGTGGGCTCAGTGACTCAGCTGGACCTGCAGCTCTATCTCCCTGACGGCCAGGGTGGCTGGCAGTTGCGTCAGTCCGGCGAGCGAGTCCCCTTCAGCGAAAACCGCGACCATCCGTACCGACGCATGGTGTTCGACCTACCGACCCTGGGTGAGCAGCCAAAGACCCTCTACTTGCGTGCCTTCGACCCGGCAGGCAACTCCTTCCCGCTGCGAGTCTGGCAACTCGAAGACCTCACGCAACTGGCCACCCGCGAGAACCTGGCGCTCGGGGCCATCTACGGCGTGGTTTTCGCGCTGCTGTTGTACAACCTGTTCATCCTCATCTCGCTGCGCGACAAGGCCTATTTCTGGTATGTGCTGACCACTGCTTTCGCCCTGCTGTTCATCATGAGCATGACCGGCCATGGCGCACAGTACCTGTGGCCAAACCATGCGGTGCCGGTATGGCTCGATCGCATCACCCTACCTTCACTATGGGGCCTGTTCGCCAGCCGCTTCACCCAGACACTGTTGCAGACACGTATCTACGCGCGCTGGGCGCATCACCTGCTGAACATGGCCTGCGTGATCTACCTGATCGCCATCGTTCTGACCCTGTACGATCAGCGCTACCTCGCTGCCTGGGCCATCGCCCTGCTGTCGCTGACCAGCATCCCTGCTGCCCTGGGCAGCGCCGTAATCCGCTGGCGCCAGGGTTTCTTCCCAGCGCAGCTGTATCTGTACGGCTACGGGTTGGTCCTGGGCAGTGTCGCCATTCTGCTGCTGCGTACCACCGGCGTGCTGCAGCCGGCCGAGTGGAATGCCTACGTGTTCCCTCTGGCAGTGGCTGCCGAATCCATCCTGTTCTCCTTCGCCCTGGCCTATCGCATCCAGATCCTCAAACAGGAGCGCGCCGTTGCCTTGCAACAGGCAGATCGCGAGAAAACCGCACGTTTGGCGCAACTGCAGGCCAGCGCCGATGAACTGCAAGCTGCAGTGACCGCACGCACCGCCGAGCTGGCCGCAACCAACGAACAGTTACGCGAACGCGAGCGCGAACTGCAGCACGCCGCCTTCCATGACTCGCTGACCGAACTGCCCAACCGGCGCTACCTGGTCGAGCGCTGCGAGTCGGCCCTGGCTCATGCCGAACGGCACAATGAAAGCGTGGCATTGCTGTTGATCGATCTGGACCATTTCAAACCCATCAATGACCGCTTCGGTCACGCCGCTGGCGACCTGATGCTGCAGGTAGTCGCCATGCGCCTGCGTGAGCACGTTCGCGCCGGTGATGCGGTTGCACGTCTGGGCGGCGATGAATTCGCCGCACTGATCTGCGGTAGCGATGCCGAAGGCCAGGCCCGAGAAATCGCTGAGCGCTTGCTGGCCGAGCTATCCGAGCCCGTGCACTACGGCGCCGAGCGCCTGCGCGTAACCATCAGCATCGGCGTAGCGCTCTATCCGCGCCATGCGAAGAACTTCACCGGGCTGTACAAGGCGGCAGACATGGCCCTTTACCGGGTGAAGGAACTGGGCCGCTCCGGCTCGCGCGTGCATGGCGACGATGGCGAACTCAGCGAACAGGCCTGCCTGGAGCTGGACGTACTTAAAGTCCCCAGCGGCCTGGCCTAGGCCCCATAGGCGAGTGCAACCCGCCAGGCTACCGATGGCGGGTTACATCCGCCCCACCCGAAGTCCTGCTAGCCGATATAGCGCCGCGGTACCCGCGCGGTGACCTTGCTCAGCAGCTCGTAGCCGATAGTGCCGCAAGCCGTGGCCACTTCATCCACCGGCAACTGGCTGCCCCACAGCTCCACCGGTGAATCGACATCGGCTTCCGGTAGGTCCGTGATATCCACCGCCAGCATGTCCATCGACACCCTGCCCGCCAGCTTGGCACGCTGCCCCTCGATCAACACCGGTGTACCACTGGGCGCATGGCGTGGATAACCATCGGCATAACCACAGCTGACCGTGGCAATACGCGAGGGCCGCTCGGCCACCCAGGACGCGCCATAACCAACGCTTTCACCGACTGCCACCTCACGCACGGCGATCACCCGCGCAGCCAGGGTCATGGCCGGTTTCAGCCCCAATTCGCGCGCACTCAGTTCGGCGAATGGCGTGGCGCCGTAGAGCATGATGCCGGGGCGCAGCCAATCCATATGCGCCGCCGGAATGGTCAGCACGGCCGCCGAATTGGCCAACGAACGATGATTGAAATCCAGATCCAGCAGATCGAGAAAACGCTCGACCTGCAGCTCAGTCAGCGGATGGCCGCGCTCGTCGGCACAAGCGAAATGGCTAAGCAGGTTGAGCTCGGCAACCTGCTCGGCATCTTCGAGCCGCGCATGCCACTGGCGCAGGCTGGCGGCATCGAAACCGAGGCGGTGCATGCCCGAATCCAGCTTGAGCCAGACGTTGAGCGGACGCACCAGCTCACTGGTAATCAGCGCCTCGGCCTGCGCCGTGCTCTGCAGCACCAGATCCAGCCCAAGTTGCGCGGCGATGGCATATTCACTGGCCTCGAAACAACCCTCAAGCAGCAGGATGCGCGCCTCACCGTGCATGGCGCGCACCTCGGCCGCCTCCTCCAGACAGGCCACGGCGAAGCCATCGGCAACCTCGTGCAGCGCCGTGACCACCTCGCGCACACCATGACCATAGGCGTTGGCCTTGACCACGGCAAAGGCCTGGCGCCCGGGCGCGCAGCGCTTGGCCACGGCGTAGTTATGAGCGATGGCAGAGAGGTCGACGATGGCGGCAAGCGGACGCATGACGGAAGGCCTGAACAAAAAACGGGCGCCCATCTTAACCGCTGGGCGCCCGTTTTCATTGAGCGAGATCAGACTGTTGCCGTAGCCACGGGCTCTGCTGGCGAAACGTTCACCTTGCTTGATTCGCGAGCAGAGCTCGCTCCTACACTGCTCGCGCGGTTATTCGTCGTCGAACTGGTAGCTACCCGGTGCCAGGTTCTCGAAGCGCGAATACTTACCGAGGAAGGCCAGGCGTGCCGTACCCAGTGGGCCGTTACGCTGCTTACCGATGATGATCTCGGCCACGCCCTTGTACTCGGTCTCCGGGTGGTACACCTCGTCGCGGTAGACGAACAGGATGATGTCGGCGTCCTGCTCGATCGCACCGGATTCGCGCAGGTCGGAGTTGATCGGGCGCTTGTTGGGGCGCTGCTCCAGGCCACGGTTGAGCTGCGACAGGGCAATGACCGGGCAGTTGAATTCCTTGGCCAGGCCCTTGAGCGAGCGCGAGATCTCGGAAATCTCGTTGACCCGGCTATCGCCGCTGGAACCGGGAATCTGCATCAGCTGCAGGTAGTCGACCATGATCAGGCCGATCTCACCGTGCTCGCGTGCCAGACGCCGCGTGCGCGCCCGCATCTCGCTCGGGGAAATACCGGCGGTATCGTCGATGAACAGCTTGCGGTCGTTGAGCAGGTTGACCGCACTGGTCAGGCGCGGCCAGTCATCGTCGTCGAGCTGACCGGCACGCACCTTGGTCTGGTCAATGCGCCCCAGCGAGGCGAGCATACGAATGACGATGGACTCCGACGGCATTTCCAGCGAGTAGACCAGAATCGCCTTGTCGCTACGCATCAAAGCGTTTTCCACCAGGTTCATGGCGAAGGTGGTCTTACCCATCGACGGACGGCCGGCGACGATGATCATGTCGGCCGGCTGCAGGCCGCTGGTCAGGTTATCCAGGTCATCGAAGCCGGTGGACAGGCCGGTAATCGCGTCACCGTTGTTGAACAGCGTGTCGATGCGGTCGATGGCCTTGACCAGAATATCGTTGATGCCCACCGGCCCACCGGTCTTGGGGCGATCCTCGGCAATCTGAAAGATCAGCCGCTCCGCCTCGTCGAGAATCTCCTCGCCGGTGCGGCCTTCCGGGGCGTAGGCACTGTCGGCAATCTCGTTGCTGATGCTGATCAGTTTGCGCAGGGTGGCGCGTTCGCGAATGATCTGCGCATAGGCCTTGATGTTGGCCACCGACGGCGTGTTCTTCGCCAGCTCGGCAAGATAAGCCAGGCCACCGACTTGCGACAGCTGCCCTTCCTTGTCCAACTGCTCGGACAGGGTCACCACGTCGAAGGGTTCGTTACGCTCGGCCAGCTTGAAGATGGCGCGGAAGATCAGCCGGTGGTCGTGGCGATAGAAATCGACATCCGACACACCATCGAGCACACGCTCCCAGGCGTTGTTGTCGAGCATCAGGCCGCCGAGCACCGACTGTTCCGCCTCGATGGAGTGCGGAGGCACTTTCAGGGCGGCAGTCTGCAGGTCGTATTGCTCGGGAATGCTGATGTCGTTCATAGGCTCGGGAAGAAAATGCTGCGATAGAAAAACAAAGGGCACGGATCGCAGAGCGATACCGTGCCCGATTGTCAGCAGACCTACGCTACAGCGCAAGCCCGCTTGGCGGCTACTTGATTAAGCAGCGACCACGATCACCTTGACGGTGGCTTCGACGTCGGTGTGCAGGTGCACAGCTACGTCGTATTCGCCAACCTGGCGAATGGTGCCGTTCGGCAGACGAACTTCAGCTTTGGCCACTTCCACGCCGGAGGCGGTCAGGGCGTCAGCGATGTCGTGGGTGCCGATGGAACCGAACAGCTTGCCTTCATCGCCAGCGGTGGCGGTGATGGTGACTTCCAGCTCTGCCAGCTGAGCAGCGCGAGTTTCAGCAGAAGCTTTCTTCTCGGCAGCAGCTTTTTCCAGCTCGGCGCGACGTGCTTCGAAAGCAGCAACGTTGGCTTCGGTGGCAGCGGTGGCTTTGCCTTGCGGCAGCAGGAAGTTACGGCCGTAACCGGCTTTAACGTTCACTTTGTCGCCCAGGTTGCCCAGATTGGCGATTTTTTCCAGCAGGATGACTTCCATTTGGGTCTTACCTCTTAACTTTTAACCTTCACCGTTCGCAGAGCCCGGGCCATTCTTGCGCGCCAGGCGACCGCGAAAATCAAACAGACTGTCGACGATGGCCAAGACCACCAGTAACGGATAGATCAGCTGCATGAACAGCAGGAGCGTGATGTACATGCCCACCAGCCAGAAGCGAGCGAGCCCACCCTTTTCTACCAAGCCATGCACCAGGGCGATCCCGGCGAACAGCAGTGGCACACTGCACAGCGGCGTGAGCATGGCCAACTGCGGCCCCAGATTGGGACCTAGGATCATGCCCGCCAGCAGCAACAGCGCCTGCGGCAGCGGCAGTCTCAGGGCGCGGAACTCGCGACCAAAACCGCCAGGGTTGTACAACACGGCCTGCCAGTAACGCCCAAGGATCAGGCTCAGCAAGCTCAGAATCTGCAGCAAGGCCGCCAGCAATCCGGTCAGCACCGGTGCGATCAAAGCCTCGAGACGCTCGCGTTCACTCACCGACAATTGCTGGTGAGCCCCATCGAACATGGTCGGCAGTAGCTTCTGCAGCTCACCGGCCATGGCCGCGATGGGTTCGCGGAACACTGCCCCAAGGACAAATCCATACACCAGGCCCAGTGCCACACTGCTCAGCAGTATGCGGTTCCAGGTCCAGTTGGCGCGCAACAACAACGCCAACCCCAGCGCGCCGACCAGCACCAGCAAGGTGCGCGGTTCGCCGAAATACCACCAGGCAATCGCCGGTAGCAGGGCCCAGGCCAGGATGCCGATGGCATCACTGGCTCCACGCCGCAGCAGCACCAGGCTGCCAGCGGCTGCACTCAACCAGAACAACAGCGGCATCGCTGCCGATCCCACCACCACGAGGGTGGCCTGCATACGGCCGCGCATGATGTATTCAGCCAGGGCGCGCATGCGATCTATTCCTTAACTCTTGTCGACTGTCCGGTCTCAGCGGCCGTGGCTGTCGGTGTAGGGCAGCAGGGCCAGGAAGCGGGCGCGCTTGATAGCGGTGGCCAGCTGACGCTGATAACGAGCCTTGGTACCGGTGATACGGCTAGGAACGATTTTGCCGGTTTCCGAGATGTAGGCTTTCAGGGTGTTGAGATCTTTGAAATCGATCTCTTTCACGTCTTCAGCGGTGAAGCGGCAGAATTTACGACGACGGAAGAAACGTGCCATGTGATTGGCTCCTCAATAGATCCGTGGATTACTCGTCAGCGTTGTCGCTGTCGTTGCTGTCGCTGTCATCGCCGTCGTTGGACTCGGCGTTTTCAGGACGTTCACGACGCTCGCGGCGCTCACTGCGGTTTTCTTCGGCCTTCAGCATCTCGGACTGGCCAGTGACGGCCTCGTCGCGACGGATGACCAGGTTACGGATCACGGCGTCGTTGTAGCGGAAGTTGTCTTCCAGCTCGGCCAGGGCCTTGCCGGTGCACTCTACGTTGAGCATCACGTAGTGGGCTTTGTGGACGTTGTTGATGGCGTAAGCCAGCTGACGACGGCCCCAATCTTCCAGGCGGTGAATCTTGCCACCGTCTTCTTCGATCAGCTTGGTGTAACGCTCGACCATGCCGCCGACTTGCTCGCTCTGGTCCGGGTGAACCAGAAAGATGATTTCGTAATGACGCATAAATGCTCCTTACGGGTTGTAGCCTGCCAACTAAGGTGGTCAGGCAAGGAGTGGGTTTTCTCGTGATGAGCTTGCCGGGCGGTAGGCGCGAAAAGGCCTGCCGTCACGGCAAGGGGCGCCATTCTAGAGAAGCCCCCTGTCGCACGCAAGACGAATTGGCGATTATTTGAGCAGTCAGCCCTTGCGCTTGGCCTGACGCTGACGCACCGCTTCGAACAGACAGACACCGGTGGCCACCGAGACGTTGAGGCTGCTGACACTGCCGGCCATGGGCAGTTTGACCAGATAATCGCAGTGCTCTCGGGTCAAGCGGCGCATGCCCTTGCCCTCGGCGCCCATGATCAGCACCGTCGGCCCGGTCATGTCCTGCTGATAGACCTCCTGCTCGGCCTCGCCGGCCGTACCCACAACCCACAGGCCACGCTGCTGCAACTTCTCCAGGCTGCGCGCCAGGTTGGTCACCGCCACCAGCGGAATCACCTCGGCAGCGCCACAAGCGACCTTGCGCACCGTGGCATTGAGGGTGGCCGACTTGTCCTTGGGCACGATCACCGCCAACGCGCCAGCGGCATCCGCCGTGCGCAGGCAGGCACCCAGGTTGTGCGGATCGGTCACGCCATCGAGCACCAACAGCAAAGGCGGGCCTTCGCAACGATCGAGCAGCTCCTCGAGCATCGCCTCGCCCCAGACCTGGCTGGGGCTGACATCGGCAACCACACCCTGATGCACGCCCTCGACCCAGACATCCATCTCACGGCGCTCGCACTGCCCAACTTTTACGCGAGACTGCGCAGCCAGCTCCAGCAAGGGTTGCACCCGAGGATCACTGCGACCATCGGCCAGCCAGACCTGCTTCACCCGCTTGGGGTGATGACGCAGCAAGGCTTCTACGGCATGTACGCCGTAGATCTTTTCCAGATCACTCATGACTTGGCCTTACGCTTGCGCGGCTTACCGGCAGGCGGCGAGGCACTGTCGCCACGCCCGGAGCCTTTGCGCGAACTACCGGCCGACTTGCTCGCCGACTTGCCGGCAGCACCCTTGCCACTCGCACCCTTGCCAGCCTTGGCGCCAGCCAACAACGCTTTCTTCACGTCCCGGCTTTTCTGCACGTCGGTATTGCCCATGCCATTCAGCTTGCCACCGCGACGCGCATCATCACCCTTGCCGGCCTTGTCCTGGCTCAGCTCGAAGTCGATCTTGCGCTCGTCCAGATCGACACGCATTACCTTGACCTCGACACTGTCGCCAAGGCGGAAGCTGCGGCCGCTACGCTCGCCGGATAGGCGATGGTGAACCGGATCGAAGTGGTAGTAGTCGGCCGGCAACGCGGTCACGTGCACCAGGCCTTCGACGTAGATGTCACGCAGCTCGACAAAGATGCCGAAACCAGTCACCGCCGTGATCACACCGGCAAACGTCTCACCGACGCGATCCTGCATGAACTCGCACTTGAGCCAGTTGACCACGTCACGCGTCGCTTCATCGGCACGGCGCTCGGTCATCGAGCACTGCTCGCCGAGTTTCTCCAGGGTCGCCTCATCGTACGGATAGATGCGTGCCTTGGGCATGATCGCCGCACCCGCACGCTCGACGTGCTTGGTGTCGCGCTTGGAGCGGATCACGCTGCGAATGGCGCGGTGCACCAGCAGGTCCGGGTAGCGACGGATCGGCGAGGTGAAGTGGGTATAAGCATCGTAATTGAGACCGAAGTGCCCTTCGTTCTGCGCGCTGTATACCGCCTGGCTCAGCGAACGCAGCATCACGGTCTGGATCAGGTGATAGTCCGGGCGCTCGCGAATGCTTTCCAGCAGTCGCTGGTAGTCCTTGGGCGACGGACCGTCTTTGGACTTGCCGCGCTGCAGCGACAGACCCAGCTCGCCGAGGAAC
Organism: Pseudomonas sediminis; assembly: GCF_039555755.1. Classification (NCBI taxonomy): domain Bacteria; kingdom Pseudomonadati; phylum Pseudomonadota; class Gammaproteobacteria; order Pseudomonadales; family Pseudomonadaceae; genus Pseudomonas; species Pseudomonas sediminis. The sequence goes on along the minus strand of NZ_CP154631.1, from coordinate 2,487,005 downwards.
GCCTTGAGCTTCTCCAGGCGCTCCAGCGGCGGGCCGTCGTGCACACGGTACAACGACGGGATCTCGTGATCCTGCATGAAGCGCGCGGTGGCCACGTTGGCGGCCAGCATGCACTCCTCGATCAGCTTGTGCGCGTCGTTGCGCTGGGTCGGACGGATCTCGGCGATCTTGCGATCCTCACCGAAGATGATGCGCGTCTCCTGCGTTTCGAAGTCGATGGCGCCGCGCTCGTGACGAGCCGCAATCAGCACCTGATACAACGCATAGAGCTGGTTGAGGTGCGGCAGGACTTCCTTGTATTCGCTGCGCAGGGACTTGCCCTCGCTGCTTTTGGGATCTTCCAGCATCAGGCTGACCTTGTTGTAGGTCAGGCGCGCATGGGAGTGGATCACCGCCTCGTAGAACTTATAGTCGACCATCTGGCCGCTCTTGGACATGGTCATTTCGCAAACCATGGCCAGGCGATCAACGTGCGGATTGAGCGAGCACAGGCCGTTGGACAGCTCCTCCGGCAGCATCGGCACGACGCGCTCAGGAAAGTACACCGAGTTGCCACGCTCGACCGCCTCGACGTCCAGCGCCGAACCGACCTTGACGTAGTGCGACACGTCGGCGATGGCCACGTAGAGTTTCCAGCCACCGGAGAACAGCTTCCAGCGGCTGCTGTTCTTCTCGCAGTACACGGCGTCGTCGAAGTCACGCGCGTCTTCGCCATCGATGGTGACGAAGGGCAGATGACGCAGGTCGACGCGTTTCTCCTTGTCCTTCTCTTCCACTTCAGACTTGAGCTTGCGCGCTTCCTTGACCACGGCCTCAGGCCAGACGTGCGGGATGTCGTAGCTGCGCAGCGCTACGTCGATCTCCATACCCGGAGCCATGTAGTTGCCGATGACCTCGACGATGTCGCCCTGCGGCTGGAAGCGCTGGGTTGGCCAGTGAGTGATCTTGATTTCAACGAACTGACCGATACGCGCACCTGCAGTACGGCCCGGGGTGACCAGCACTTCCTGCTGGATCTTGGGATTGTCGGGGATGACGAAACCGATGCCGTTTTCTTCGTAGTAACGGCCAACGATGCTCTCATGAGCGCGTTCGATCACCTCGACGATACCGCCTTCACGGCGGCCACGCCGGTCGAAACCCGCGACCCGCACCAATGCGCGATCGCGATCGAACACCAGGCGCATCTGCGCCGGGCTGAGGAACAGGTCGTCGCTGCCGTCATCCGGCACGAGGAAGCCGAAGCCGTCGCGGTGACCACTGATGCGGCCGCAGATCAGGTCGAGCTTGTCCACCGGGGCGTAAGTGCCGCGGCGGGTATAGATGAGTTGACCGTCACGCTCCATGGCGCGCAGACGGCGGCGCAGCGCTTCGAGCTGATCGTCGGTATGCAAACCGAACTCTTCGACCAGTTGTTCACGACTGGCAGGCGCGCCGCGCTCGGCCAGGTGCGAAAGGATCAGCTCACGGCTGGGGATGGGGTTGTCGTATTTTTCCGCCTCGCGGGCGGCCTCGGGATCGAGGGATTGCCAATCGGCCATGTAAGGAGGATTACCTGTGCTTATGTATAAAGGTGTATGCCATATGCCTATTGAAGCGCGAAAAAGGCATCCGGGGCAGCTTTTCCGGTGACAATAATTTTTTTGGGGGCAGGGGTTTACAAGGTAAATGCCCGCCCGTATAGTTCGCGCCCACAGCGTCGAGCAGACGTTGTAACACGAAGCAGATGATGATTCATCGGTTTCTGTGCCCAGGTGGCGGAATTGGTAGACGCGCTGGTTTCAGGTATCAGTGGCTTAACGGCCGTGGAAGTTCGAGTCTTCTCCTGGGCACCAAATTTCGTGAAGTGGTCTGATAAGCCATTTTGCAAATAACGGATGCAACGCTCCGTGTCGGTAACGACGAACATTGCTGCAGTGCCCAGGTGGCGGAATTGGTAGACGCGCTGGTTTCAGGTATCAGTGGCTTAACGGCCGTGGAAGTTCGAGTCTTCTCCTGGGCACCAAAATTCAAAAAACCGAGTCGCATGACTCGGTTTTTTATTGCCCACAAAAAAACGCAGTAGCGAGCTCTTGCCAGACCATAGGGCGGACTAAGGAGCGCCAGCGAACAGTCCGCCAGCGCTCCGCCAGGCAACTAAAATCTCAGCATCGGCGTACTGCCTTCGGCGAGTATGCCCTACGATCCTCTTGCAAAAGCTTCGCGAGCAGAGCTCACTCCTACACAGCCCCTCAGACCTTGAATTGCCCCAGGCTGGCCTTGAGCTGCGCTGCCAGCTCATCCAACGCCCGGGCATTGCCGGCAATCGCTGCCACCGCCTCGGCAGCATGCTGCGCTTCGGCATGAATGGTCTCGACACGCCCACGCACAGCGCCTGCACCTTCTGCCTGATGCGCCGCCGCCTGAGTTGCCGCATTGATGGCGCCGTGCACATCATCCACCGATTGCTGCACCGACTGCTGCAGGCGCGCACTGTCACGCAGCACCTCCAACCCCTCGCTGCCCTGCACACCTGCCTGAGCGATGGCAGCAACCGCCTCCTGCGCGCCACGCTGCAATGCCGCGATATGCGTCTGGATATCGCCAGTGGACTGCTGGGTCTTGCTTGCCAGCGCGCGCACCTCGTCGGCCACTACCGCAAAACCACGCCCACTCTCACCAGCCCGCGCCGCTTCGATGGCCGCGTTGAGCGCGAGCAGGTTGGTCTGTTCGGCGATGGACTGAATCACCGTCAGTACCACCTCGATCTGCTCGCTCTGCTTGGCCAGCCGCTCGATCACCGCCGAACCATCAGCCACCCGCGCCACCAAGCCCTCGATCAGCGCGGACAGACGCCGAGCAATCGCCGCATTTTCGTGCGCGGCCTGGCGGATGGTATCGACACGCTGCAGCGCATCCTGCATGGCCTGGCTTTCCGCCTGCGCCTCATCGGCCATTTGCTCCAACGCCTGCAGGCTGCCCGCCACCTCATCGCGCTGACGACCAGCAGCGGCCTCGGCCGCCACGCCGCGCTGAGTCAGGCTGCGAATCTGCTCGCCAGTGCGCAACGCCACCTCGCCAGACTCACGCACAATGGGTTGCAGCTTGGCGATGAAGCGATTGACCGCATCGGCCATTTCGCCAACTTCATCCTGACTATCGATACTCACGCGGCGAGTCAGATCCCCCTCGCCCGCCGCCAGGTCATTGAGCGCCGCACTGAGCAGACGCAGGCGATTCAGCACTCGCCAGCCCAATACCACAGCGACCATTACCATTGCCAACGCCCCTACGATCAACAAGCCGAGGGCGATGTTCCAGCGTAGCGAATCCGCCGCCACGCGCACCGACTCACCACCGTTACGCGCCATTTCCTGGGTGTAGCGCTCGGCCGACTGCAGGCGCTCACGCAGCGCGCCGGTCGCTTCTTCGGAAGCGCCAGCCAGACTGCTATCGACCAGCTCACCAGCACCGTTGACCAAAGCAGCAAAGCGGCCGTCCAGCGCGGTCAACTCCTTCTCCACCAGATCCAGCGACAGGCCCATCTGCACCTTGCCGATCGACGCTCCCATCGGACTGATTTGCGCCTCAACCACGTACACGCGCGGATCACGCGACGCTGCTTCGACCAGCCTCTCCAGCGGCGAGCCACCCTGCCCAGCAGCGACCAGCTCGCGCACCTGCGCATTACTACGATTGAAATTGCGCGTCAGGCGCTTGCCTTCGGCGTCATAGATGATGGCGAATAGCACCACTGGGTCCTGCTGGGCGATTCGGGTAAGCGCCGTCAGCGCAGGAATGTCCAGATCCCAGATGGACTTCGGCGCAACACCCGCCAGCAGTTGTGCCAGCGCCTGACCGGATTGCTTGAGGTTACCCTCCAGCACCGCACGCAGTTGCGCCTGCTCGCTCTTCAACTGGGTGGAAAGCCCTTCGCCCAGGCGAGTGCGAGTGCTGCTCGACAAGGCCGCAAGCCCCTGACTCATCTCGCGCTCGGCCATGTTCAGCTCTTCACCAAGGCGCCTGCTCTCGCCGCCCAGGCGCTGCGCCAGATCCTCGACCATGCCATCGACCGACGCACGCATCAGCCAGACAGCCAAACCGACCTGTACCAACATGGCCAGACCAAGCGCAACGAACACCGGACGCAGCAGACGGCTACGCAACATGGAAACGATGGCGAACACGGGGGACACTCCTCAACGACCGTAACAGCTATAACGGCGACTTCCGGGATTTATTGAATACAAGCAAAGCGCATGCCCAGCGCACCAGCCAGGACCCCGTACGGGCGAGCACAAAAAAGCCGCCCGAAGGCGGCTCCTGTGCGACTCGAGAATCTCTCGATCAGGCGAACGGATGACGCAGCACGATGGTCTCGTTGCGGTCCGGGCCGGTGGAGATGATATCGATCGGCGCACCGACCAGCTCTTCAACGCGCTTGATGTAGGCACGCGCAGCTGCCGGCAAGTCTTCCAGGGTCTTTGCGCCCAGGGTGGATTCGCTCCAGCCCGGCATTTCCTCGTACACCGGCTGCAGGCCGATGTAGCTGTCGGCGTCGGTCGGCGCATCGACCAGCACCTGGCCATTGGCATCCTTGTAACCGGTGCAGATGCGGATGGTTTCCAGGCCGTCGAGCACGTCCAGCTTGGTCAGGCACAGGCCGGAGATGCTGTTGATCTCGATGGCGCGACGCAGGATCACCGCATCGAACCAGCCGCAACGGCGGGCGCGGCCAGTGGTGGCACCGAACTCATGACCACGCTTGGCCAGGAAGGCGCCGACGTCATCGAACAGCTCGGTCGGGAACGGACCGGAGCCGACACGGGTGGTGTAGGCCTTGGTGATGCCGAGGATGTAATCCAGGTACAGCGGGCCGAAACCGGAGCCAGTTGCAATGCCACCAGCAGTGGTGTTGGAGCTGGTGACGTAGGGGTAGGTACCGTGGTCGATATCCAGCAGGGAGCCCTGGGCGCCCTCGAACATGATGTCCTTGCCGCCACGACGCAGGTCATGCAGAACCGCAGTGACATCAGCCATCATCGGCTTGAGCAGCTCGGCGTATTCCATGCACTCATCCAGGGTCTTCTGGAAGTCGATGGCCGGCTCTTTGTAGAAATTGACCAGCTGAAAGTTGTGGTAGTCCAGCAGCTCGCCCAGTTTGGCGGCGAAACGCTCGCGGTGGAACAGGTCACCGACACGCAGACCGCGACGCGCGACCTTGTCTTCGTAGGCCGGGCCGATACCGCGACCGGTAGTACCGATCTTGGCGTCACCACGGGCCTTTTCGCGCGCCTGATCCAGCGCTACGTGGTAAGACAGGATCAGCGGACAGGCCGGGCTGATACGCAGGCGCTCACGCACCGGCACACCCTTCTCTTCCAGCTTGGTGATTTCGCGCATCAGGGCGTCGGGCGCGACGACCACACCATTGCCGATCAGGCACTCAACGCCTTCACGCAGGATGCCGGACGGAATCAGGTGCAGGACGGTCTTCTCACCGTTGATCACCAGGGTGTGACCCGCGTTGTGACCACCCTGATAACGCACGACTGCAGCGGCCTGCTCGGTGAGCAGGTCGACGATCTTGCCCTTGCCCTCATCACCCCATTGGGTGCCCAGGACGACGACATTCTTACCCATAAACTTGTCCTCTTCGCGCAAGCTTCGATGCCGGCCGCGGGCCGGCGAAAATGAATTCAGGACGCCAGGGGCGCCACCTGCCAACGTCCATCACGCAGCGCCAGCAGGCGATCACAGCCCGCCTCGCGCGCATCGGCCTCGCTCTGCCCAGGCAGCGCCTGTACCACGCGCTCTCCCTCACCACGCAGACGACGAACAGCCTGCCACAGATAGAGATCATGATTATCCGGCGCCCAGACGCCGCTGACCGTCTCATCCACACGCATGTCACCCAGGGTGACCAGGGTCTTGAGGTCGGTAGAGAAGCCAGTAGCCGGGCGTGCACGACCGAATACCGCGCCGGTATCGTCGTAACGACCACCCTGAGCGATGGCTCCGCCCTCGCCCGGTACGAACGCCGCGAACACCACACCGGTGTGGTAGTTGTAGCCGCGCAGCTCGCCGAGGTCGAAGTACAGCGGCAATTCTGGATAACGCAGCTCCAGCGCATCAGCAATGGCCACCAGCTCATCGAGCGCAGCATGCACCGCATCCGGCGCCTCGACCAACACGGCCTGGGCCAGATCCAGCACCTCGCGGCCACCACATAGTTCGGCAAGCGAGCGCAGCATGCTGCCCAGCCCAGCCGGTAATGCCGCGGTCAGGCTTTCGATTTCATCCATCGCCTTGCGCTGCAGCGCATCGAACAACTGCTGCTCGGCCTCACCAGACAGACCAGCGGCGTGCGCCAGGCCACGGTAGATGCCGACATGACCGAGGTCCATGTGCACGTCCGGCACTGCGGCCAGTTCGAGGGTCTCGACCAGCAGGCTGATCACCTCGATATCACTGGCCGGACTGGCGTCGCCATAGAGCTCGGCACCCAACTGGATCGGGCTGCGCGATGTAGTCAGCGCACGCGGCTGCGCATGCAGCACGCTGCCGGCATAGCACAGGCGGCTAGGCCCTTCGCGGCGCAAGGTGTGCGCGTCGATACGCGCCACCTGCGGCGTGATGTCAGCACGAAAGCCCATCTGCCGACCGGACAGCGGATCGGTGACCTTGAAGGTGCGCAGGTCGAGATCCTGACCGGCGCCAGTCAACAGAGATTCCAGGTACTCGATATGGGGGGTGACGACGAACTCGTAACCCCAACGTTGGAACAGGTCCAGCACCTGACGGCGTGCCGCCTCGATGCGTGCCGCTTCCGGCGGCAGTACTTCTTCGATGCCATCTGGCAGCAGCCAGCGGTCTACCGTTGCCATTTCGCCATTCCCCTCTCGATCCGGGCGGCACAAGCCTTCAGTGAAGCAGATATAGAAGGGCAGTACCCAGCAGCATGCTGGTCAGCCCCATAAGGCGCAGTCGACGGTCGGGCAGACGAGCTGCCTGCATGACCGCTCCGCGCCAATGGCGCGGCTAGAGGAAGGGCAGGATGCCTTCCAGCACCAATACCAGACACAACGCGATGCCGAGTTCCTGCCACATGATTCCCACAGACGCAAAAAAGCCGGGATTTTCCCGGCTGCCGCATGATACCACGTTTTACTTCGAGGTCACCCTGGCGACGCATCGCGCCGCCAGGGTTGCCGATCAACGCTTGGACTTTTCCAGGTAGCGGAAGAAATCGCTACTCGGGTCAAGCACCAGCACATCACGCTTGTCAGCGAAGCTTTCGCGGTAAGCCTGCAGACTACGGTAGAAGGAGTAGAACTCCTGATCCTGACCGTAGGCGCGGGCGTAAATGGAAGCAGCCTGAGCATCACCGTCACCGCGCAGCTCTTCAGCTTCACGATAGGCTTCAGCCAGCAGCACGCGGCGCTGACGGTCGGCGTCGGCGCGAATACCTTCAGCCAGCTCACGACCCTTGGCGCGATGCTCGCGAGCCTCACGCTCACGTTCGGTGCTCATCCGCTCGAACACGCTGCGGTTCACTTCGCGCGGCAGGTCGATAGCCTTGACTCGCACGTCGACCACTTCGATACCCAGCTCACGCTCGGCAGCGCGGTTGAGGGTCGCGGTCACATCGGCCATCAGCGCATCACGCTCACCAGATACCGACTCGTGCAGAGTGCGCTTACCAAACTGGTCACGCAGCGATGCCTCCAGACGACGCGCCAGACGCTCGTCTGCCACTTGTTTCATACCAGACGTCGCCTGATAGAAACGCTCGGCATCCTTCACCCGCCATTTGGCGTAGGCATCGACCATCAGCGCTTTCTTCTCCAGAGTCAGGAAGCGCGAGGAAGTTGAATCCAGCGTCAGCAGACGACCGTCGAAGATGCGCACCTGGTTGACGTAAGGAATCTTCACATGCAGACCAGGCTGCACATCAGGCTGAACCACGCGGCCGAACTGCAGCAATACCGCACGCTCGGTCTGAGCCACGATATAGAAGCTGTTCCATGCCACCAGGGCCACAACCACGGCCACGATCAGGCCGATCAGGGACTTGTTGTTCATCAACGGCCCTCCCGGGTACGCAGATTACGCTGCGACAGATCGCTGCTCAGCGGCACGGCCGGATCACGCGTTGTCGAATTGCTGCTGTTGGCGGAGCTGGAGGAAGAAGCGCCACCACGGCTGTCGATCATCTTGTCTAGCGGCAGGTAGAGCAGGTTGTTCTGCCCCTTGTCACCGGTGACCAGAACCTTGCTGGTGTTGCTCATCACTTCCTGCATGGTGTCGATGTACAGACGCTCACGAGTGATCTCAGGCGCCTTGCGGTACTCGGTGACCAATTTGGTGAAACGATCCGCCTCACCTTGAGCGCGGGCGATGATTTCATCACGGTAACCGTTGGCCTCTTCCAGCAGACGCTGGGCCTGACCACGCGCTTCCGGAATGACGCCGTTGGCGTACGACTCGGCCTGGTTCTTCTCGCGCTGCTCGTCTTCACGGGCACGGATCACGTCATCGAAGGCTTCCTGAACTTCACGCGGCGCAGCAGCGCTCTGGATGTTCACCTGAGTGATGGTGATACCGGTCCGGTAGTTGTCGAGGAAACGCTGCAGGCGCTCACGCACCTCACTGGCCATCAGCTCACGACCTTCGGTCAGCACCTGGTCCATCTCGGTGGAACCCACCACATGGCGCACGGCACTGTCGGTGGCGTGCTGCAGGCTGACTTCCGGCTGGTCGACGTTGAGCACGAAGTCCTGCAGATTGCTCACCCGGTACTGCACGGTCAGCGGTACTTCGATGATGTTCTCGTCTTCGGTCAGCATGGCGCCCTGCTTGCTGTAAGCGCGCTCACGCGTGACGTTTTCCTGGAACTTGCGGTCGATTGGCGGGAAATAGATATTCAGGCCAGGACCAACGGTCTCGTGGTACTTGCCGAAACGCAGCACCACAGCCTGCTCCTGCTCATCCACCACATATATCGCGCTGTACAGCCATACCACCGCCAACAGGCCAAGACCGACGAACAGCAGGCCGAAGCCACCGCCGCCGCCACTGCGACCGGATTCGTCGTCACCACGTTTCTTGCCACCGCCAAACAGCCCATTGAGGCTTTCTTGCAGTTTGCGGAACGCTTCGTCGAGATCCGGCGGCCCCTGCCGGCCACCGCCTTTGCGGCCGCCCCAAGGGTCTTGATTGTTCGAGTTGCCACCCGGCTCATTCCAAGCCATAGCGTTCTCCGTACTGATAAAGCGAAGGCGCGCCCACGGCGCGCCGGCCAATGCTACCCAAAGCCCTATGGTGACAGCAAAGCCACTGTCCCAGGCTTTATTGCAAAGTATGTTGCTCGATGAAGGCCTGAGGCTCCAAACCTTCGCGACTCACCAGGCGATTGAGCTCGACTCGCGGCAAACGTACCGCCAGCAAGCTATGCCCCAACTCGTCATGCTCCTCGCTCTGCACTGCCCCCAGCGCGAAGAACTGCGCACGCAGTCGCCCCAAGCGTTGCGGCAATTGCAGCGTAGCGACGAACAAATCTTCACCCAGCAGCTCCGCCACTGCTTGACGCAACAGTTCAAGGCCACGCCCCTCACGGGCCGACAACCAGACACGCAGCGGCTTGCCATCAGCATCGCGCTGGATCTGCGGCTCGACACCATCCAACAAATCCAGCTTGTTGTATACCTCGAGCATCGGCAATTCGTGTGCACCGATCTCCTTGAGCACGTTCTGCACCTGCTCGATCTGCGCCATACGCTCGGGCTCATGGGCATCGATAACGTGCAGCAGCAGATCGGAGTTGCTCGACTCTTCCAACGTAGCACGGAAGGCTTCGACCAGTTTGTGCGGCAGGTGACGAATGAAACCCACGGTATCGGCCAGCACGATCGGCCCCAGGTCGTCGAGTTCGAGACGCCGCAAGGTCGGGTCGAGCGTGGCGAACAACTGATCAGCCGCATAGACCTCGGAGGTAGTGAGGGCATTGAACAGCGTGGACTTGCCAGCGTTGGTGTACCCCACCAGGGAAACCGAAGGAATGTCCGCGCGCCTGCGCCCACGGCGCGCCTGCTCACGCTGACTGCGCACCTTCTCGAGTTTCTGCTTGATCTGGCGAATGCGCACGCGCAGCAAGCGGCGGTCGGTTTCCAGCTGGGTTTCACCCGGACCACGCAGACCGATACCACCCTTCTGCCGCTCGAGGTGAGTCCAACCACGCACCAGGCGCGTACTCATGTGATCGAGCTGAGCCAGCTCGACCTGCAACTTGCCTTCGTGGGTGCGCGCACGCTGCGCGAAGATATCGAGGATCAACCCCGTACGATCAAGCACACGACACTCGAAGGCGCGCTCGAGGTTGCGCTCCTGGCTCGGTGTCAGGGTGTGATTGAAGATGACCAGATCGGCTTCGATGGCCTTGACTTGGTCGCGCAACTCCTCGACCTTGCCGCTGCCGATAAGGTATTTGGCAGTCAAGCGACTGCTGGGCACGCTAAAGAAAGCGACCATGTCAGCACCCGCCGACATGGCCAATTCTTGGAACTCCTGGGGATCTTCGCTCGCCTCGGAGTCTTGGCCTTCCAGATGAACCAGGATGGCCCGCTCACCGCCCTCATGACGCTCGAAGAACAATGCAGCCCCCTATTAGACGTTACCCGGCTCGCTATCGCCCTGCTCGGAGTCGCCAGCGCTTGGCAGGCGTACCGGACGGCTTGGCACGACGGTGGAGATGGCATGCTTGTAGACCATCTGGCTGACAGTGTTCTTCAGCAGGATGACGAACTGGTCGAAGGACTCGATCTGGCCCTGCAGCTTGATGCCGTTGACCAGATAGATGGAAACAGGGACGCGTTCCTTACGCAGGGTATTCAGGTAAGGGTCTTGTAGCGAATGCCCTTTTGACATGTGCCGCACTCCTTTCGAGGATCAATTTCAATAGTTTTAGTAGGTAAACAATGACTTCAGGCCGTTCCACCCCCAAAGGATAGACGACCAGCGGCAAGGTCTCATTTCAATATGGAGACGCTTCCCATGTATTTCAAGACGCGAGACAGATTGTCGCAGGCCAGGCTATCGAGCCAATGCACGTTCTCCCAACCGCGTAACCAGGTGAACTGACGCTTGGCCAGTTGCCGAGTAGCGATGATGCCCCGCTCGATCATTTCGTCCCGGGACAGCTCGCCATCGAGGTATTCCCATACCTGGCGATAACCCACCGCCCGTATAGACGGCAATCCCGCGTGCAAGTCACTTCGTCTACGCAGGGCTTGGACCTCTTCCACGAAACCCTGTTCCAACATCACCCGAAATCGTTGAGCGATGCGGTCATGCAAAACCTGACGCTGCGCTGGTGCGATAGCAAGCTGAACAACAGTATAGGGTAATTGCCCGGCGCCTGATGTGCCCATATCGGGATTTCCTGCAGCCTGGCGCAGGCGATGTTCGGTCATGCTCATACCGCTCAGGCGATAGACCTCGAGCGCCCGAGTCAGACGCTGCGGATCATTGGGATGGATACGCGCAGCGGACTGCGGATCGACCGCTGCCAGCTCCCGATGCAGCACCTCCCAGCCTTCGGCCGCCGCACGCGCCTCCAGCTCGGCGCGGATCGCCGGGTCAGCACTGGGCATATCAGCCAGCCCTTCCAACAAGGCCTTGTAGTAGAGCATGGTGCCGCCGACCAACAGGGGGATACGCCCGCGCGCAGCACTCTCAGCCATCGCGGCCAGCGCATCGGTGCGAAATTCCGCCGCCGAATAGCTCTCGGCCGGGTCACGAATATCGATCAATGCATGGGGAAACGCGTCCAGAACGTCGCGCTCCGGCTTGGCCGTGCCGATGTCCATGCCGCGATAGACCAGCGCCGAGTCGACGCTGATCAGGTCGCACGGCAACACACGAGCGAGCTCCAGGGCCAGGTCGGTCTTGCCGGCAGCGGTCGGCCCCATCAGGAAGATTGCAGGAGGAAGCGAAGACATCGATATGACTCGAAACACGAAGACGGGCGCCCCTGACTCAGGGCTTCATTCAATTACTGGCCGCGCATGAACAGCTTGTCGAGCTGATCCATGCTGAGTTGCGTCCAGGTCGGACGCCCGTGGTTGCACTGGCCGCTGCGCTCGGTCTGCTCCATATCACGCAGCAAGCCATTCATCTCGGGAAGGGTCAGGCGCCGGTTGGCGCGCACCGCGCCATGACAAGCCATGGTCGCCAGCAGTTCGTTGAGATGCGCCTGGATGCGGTCGCTGGTGCCGTACTCCAGTAGGTCGGCCAGCACATCACGCACCAACTGGGTGGCCTCGGCCTGTTTGAGCAGGGCCGGAATCTGGCGAATCGCCACGGTTTCTTCACCGAGGCGCTGCAGCTCGAAGCCCAGACGCTGGAACCATTCACCATGCTCCTCGGCGCAATCGGCTTCGCGCTGACTGAGGGCGATCGACTCAGGCACCAGCAACGGCTGGCCACGCAAACCTTCGCTGGCCATGGCATGTTTCAGGCGTTCGTAGGTGATGCGCTCGTGGGCGGCGTGCATATCCACCACCACCAGGCCCTGAGCGTTTTCGGCGAGGATGTAGACGCCTTTGAGCTGCGCCACGGCATAGCCGAGTGGTGGAATGTCACCCTGCTCCTGCGGCATGGGCTGAATCTGGGCAGCCGGCAGTGGCGAAAAATACTCGCGATATGCAGCCTGGGCTTCACCAGCGGATACGCCGGGGTTACCGGCAGGCTGCTGATAACCAGCACCACTGCCGCGCCAGGCCGGCTGCGCAGTGGCCTGCGGGGTTTCAAGTATGCTGGCGGCCAGGCCCATCTCGCCTTGCGGGCCGAACTCCCCGGCGGCCTGGCCGGTCGGGCGCACCATGGGCGATATGGCCGCCGGGGCCGCCACCTGATCCTCCGGGCGCACATCGGCCAGGGCACGATGCAATGTGCCGTAGAGGAAGTCATGAACCATGCGACTGTCGCGGAAACGTACTTCATGCTTGGTCGGGTGAACGTTGACGTCCACCGTCGATGGATCGATTTCGAGAAACAGCACGAAGGTCGGGTGGCGACCATTGAACAGCACGTCGCGATAGGCCTGGCGCACCGCATGCGCAACCAGCTTGTCGCGCACCATGCGTCCATTGACGTAGAAATACTGCAGATCCGCCTGACTACGGGAGAAGGTCGGCAATCCGACCCACCCCCACAAACGCAGACCGCTGCGCTCGATCTCGATTGGCAACGCCTGTTCGAGAAAAGCCGGCCCACAGACTGAAGCGACGCGGCGCGCACGACTGATCTCGTCGCTCGCCTCGTGCAGAGCAAACACGGTCTTGCCGTTGTGACGCAGGTGGAAGCCGACATCGAAGCGGGCCAACGCCAGACGCTTGATCACTTCCTGCAGGTGATCGAACTCGGTCTTCTCGGCACGCAGGAACTTGCGGCGCGCCGGGGTATTGAAGAACAGGTCACGCACTTCCACCGAGGTGCCGACTGGATGCGCGGCAGGCTGTATCCGCGGCTCCATGTCACGGCCTTCGGTTTCCACCTGCCAGGCCTGCTCGGCATCTGCGGTACGCGAAGTCAGGGTCAGGCGCGACACCGAACTGATCGACGCTAACGCCTCCCCACGAAAGCCCATGCTGAGCACGGCTTCGAGGTCTTCCAACTCACGGATCTTGCTGGTGGCGTGGCGCGCCAAGGCCAGCGGCAGATCGTCCGGGGCGATGCCGCCACCGTCGTCGCGCACCTTGAGCAGCTTGACGCCACCTTGCTCGACTTCGACATCGATGCGTCGCGCACCGGAATCCAGGCTGTTTTCCAGCAATTCCTTGGCGACCGACGCCGGACGCTCGACCACCTCGCCGGCAGCAATCTGGTTGGCCAGGCGCGGGCTGAGCAAATGAATACGGGACATGACACTCACTACTGGGCTGCCAGCGCTGTGGCGGGTATCTGCAATGTCTGGCCGACCTTGATCACGTCACCATTGAGCTTGTTGGCACTACGCAGGGCGGCCAGGCCGACCTGGTAACGCTGGGCGATCAGCGCCAGGCTCTCGCCACGCGCCACCACATGCTCACGCGGGCCAGCAGCGATCTTGCCTTCGTCGCGCAACCAAGCGACGTAGGTGCCGGGCGGTGGGTTTTCGTGGAAGAACTGTTTGACCCCCGAAGTAATCGAGCGGGCCAGCGCCTGCTGATGACTGGCGGTGTGCAGTTTTCTCGCCTCGTTGGGATTGGAGATGAAGCCGGTTTCCACCAGAATCGAGGGAATATCCGGCGATTTCAGCACCATGAAGCCTGCCTGCTCGACACGGCGCTTATGCAGCGGAGTGATGCTGCCCATGTTCGACAACACCTTCTGCCCCACATTGAGACTGGAGGACAGAGAAGCGGTCATCGACAGGTCCAGCAACACACCAGCAAGCATCTTGTCCTTGTCATCGAGGCTGACGTTGCCGGCGCCACCGATCAGGTCGGACTGGTTCTCGGCGTCGGCCAGCCAGCGCGCGGTCTCGGATGTAGCACCCCGTTCAGACAAGGCATAGACCGAGGCGCCGAACGCCGAGGAGCGCGGCGCCGCGTCGGCATGAATGGAGACGAATAGATCGGCACCCTTCTTGCGCGCGATCTCGGTGCGCTTACGCAACGGGATGAAATAATCCCCCGTGCGGACCAGTTCGGCTCGGAAACCTTTTTCGGCATTGATCTGCCGCTGCAACTCTTTGGAAATGGCCAGCGTCACGTTCTTTTCGTACTGCCCCTTGACCGGCGACAGTGCACCCGGGTCCTCGCCACCATGGCCGGCATCGATGGCGACGACGATATTGCGCTTGCCATTGGGCACGGGCGTCAACTTGGGTGGCGGCTGGGTCGGCGTGACCGGCACAGGAGGTTCACTGGTGGCGATACTGGGCGTTTGCGTGGCGGGTGGCGCACTGCCCTGGTCGAACAAATCGACCACCAGACGATGGCCATATTGCTGATTAGGCGCCAGGGTAAAACTCTTCGGCGACACCGGCGCCGACAAATCGATGACCACGCGCAGGTCGTCAGCGCTGCGCTGAGCCGAGCGCACACCGGTGATCGGGGTGT
Source organism: Pseudomonas sediminis (assembly GCF_039555755.1). NCBI lineage: Bacteria > Pseudomonadati > Pseudomonadota > Gammaproteobacteria > Pseudomonadales > Pseudomonadaceae > Pseudomonas > Pseudomonas sediminis. The sequence goes on along the minus strand of NZ_CP154631.1, from coordinate 2,471,922 downwards.
TGGCCAGCGAAAGCTGCTCGAGATTGGTGGCCAGCTTGGCACCCGTGACATCGATGACGATGCGATCAGGTGCGGCCAGGGTGAACACACTGTGCTGTACCGGCCCAGACAGATCGAAGACCAGGCGAGTATTGTCCGGGGCACGCCACAGACGCACGCTCCGTATATCGGAGGCAGCCAGGGCCTCGGCAGCCAGGGCCGCCAACAACACTCCCACAGCGGTAACCAGCGCGCCTATGCGCATAACCAACCCCATCGCTTCTTATTCATTGCTTGCTGCTCAGGGCCTTGCACCAGGCCTCCCCTCGAGCCCCATGCCCCTGCAGCAACAGCGAACGGCCGCTCGCTTGGGTGTCAATGGTAATGTCCAGGTCGGGCTTTGGCAAAACGCCTGCGCCACGCTGCGGCCATTCGATCAGGCACAGGGCATCCCCCTCGAAGTAATCACGGATGCCGAGAAACTCCAGCTCTTCAGGATCGACCAGACGGTAAAGATCGAAATGAAAGGCGCGCACGTCGCCAATTTCGTAGGGTTCGACCAGGGTAAAGGTCGGGCTTTTGACCGCACCAGCATGGCCCAGGCCGCGCAAAATGCCACGTGAAAGGGTGGTCTTGCCGGCACCCAGATCACCATGCAGATAGATGATGCCCAGGCCACCGCTGATCTCGGCAATCCGCGCACCCAACGTCAGCATCGCAGCTTCGTCAGCCGCTTCGAGTTTCACTTCACACAAGGACACGACTCCTCCAATAACTGACGAATAGCGCAAGGTAGATCACCAGCAGCCAGCCCGCGCCCCTGCGCAGCCAGCACCTCACCAGCCCGCGCATGCAGCCACACCGCCAGGCAGGCCGCATCATACGCTGCCATACCTTGCGCCAGCAGTGCGCCAATCAATCCCGCCAGCACATCTCCCAACCCCGCGCCCGCCATCGCCGGATGGCCGCGATCACACAACGCCAGCCGCCCGCCCGGTTCAGCGATCAAGCTGCCTGCGCCCTTGAGTACCACTACCAGCCCGAAACGTTGCGCTAACGCTCGCGCCGCAGCCAGCCGATCCGCCTGCACGCTTGCGGTATCGGAGCCCAGCAAGCGCGCCGCCTCGCCCGGGTGCGGCGTGAGCACACCCTGACCAGGCGCGGTGACCTGGCCAGCAGCCAGAAGATTCAACGCATCGGCATCCCAGACCTGAGGCACATCGAGACCGCTGATAGCAGACAGCAAACTGCGCGACCAGGCGCCCTGCCCCAGGCCAGGCCCTACCACACAGACATCGGCGCGCTCGCTCAGTGCCAACAACTGATTGGCGGAAGCGATTGCAGCGCACATGATTTCAGGCCGCCGCACCAGGGACGCCGCAACGTGCTCGGGACGAGTCGCCAGTGATACCAGGCCGGCACCGGCGCGCAATGCGCTATCAGCACAGAGCAGCGCAGCGCCGCCCATGCCCAGATCACCCCCGACCACCAGCAGATGACCGAACTGCCCCTTGTGCGCCACAGGCGAGCGGGCGCTCAACCGTGGGAGGTTGGCGGAATCGAGGCGCTGCGCCACGCTGGGCGCCTGGGCCGAAAGTTGAGCGTCGCCCTGCAGATCATCGAACTGCAGCTCGCCGCATAGCTCCGGACCAACTCCCGTCAGCAGGCCGAGCTTGAGGGCGATGAAGGTCACGGTCAGATCGGCGCGCACTGCCACACCGAGACACGCGCCGCTGTCAGCATTCAAGCCAGAAGGAATATCTACCGCCAGCACCGGCAAGCCACTCTGGTTGAGCATAACGATCGCCCGGGCATAGGGTTCACGCACCGCCCCTAACAGCCCGGTACCGAGCAACGCATCGACCACTACACCCGCCAATGGCGCGCACTCGTTCCAGGGCAAAATGTCCACACCCGCTCTTCGCGCCTCGGCGCCGGCCTGAGCAGCATCACCAGTCAGAGCCGCAGCATCCCCCACCGCCAGCACTCGCACACGCCACCCAGCACGCCGAGCCAGAGCGGCAATCAGGTAGCCATCACCCGCATTATTGCCGCGCCCAGCCAGTACGGTGATTTCGTCGGCATCCGGCCAGCGCCTGCGCAGGGCGCGCCAGGCCGCATGTGCCGCGCGTTGCATCAACTCGAAGCCGGGGGTGCCGGCGGCGATCAGTTGCGCATCCAGCGCACGCACCTGTTCGGCGCTGTGCAGGCTCAACGGTAAAGAGGCGGGTAGATGCATGGCTCGCTCGCAGCGTATGTCTGGCAGAATTATACCCACGTCCATCGCCTGCGCCCGTCCCATGTCCGATCAAACCCTCGACCTCGACGCCCTCGCCCTGTCCATCAAGGACTGGGGACGTGAGCTGGGCTTTCAGCAAGTCGGCATCACCGATGTCGAGCTGGGAGAGCACGAGGCGCACCTGCAACGCTGGCTCGATGCTGGCTACCAGGGCGAGATGGACTACATGGCCGCCCACGGCAGCAAACGCTCGCACCCGGATGAGCTGGTGCCCGGCACCCTGCGCGTGGTGTCCCTGCGCATGGACTATCTGCCCGGCGATACGCAGATGGTCCAGCGCCTGCAGGAGCCGGAGCAAGCCTACGTGTCGCGCTACGCCCTGGGCCGCGACTACCACAAGCTGATCCGCAAGCGCCTGCAGCAACTGGCCGAACGCATCCAGCAGCAGATCGGTCCGTTCGGCTACCGCGCCTTCGTCGACAGTGCCCCAGTGCTGGAAAAGGCCATCGCCGAAAAGGCCGGCCTCGGCTGGATAGGCAAGAACACTCTGGTGCTCAATCGCAAGGCTGGCAGCTACTTCTTTCTCGGCGAGCTGTTCGTCGACCTGCCACTGCCGGTGGACGCACCGCATGGCAGCGAGCATTGCGGACGCTGCAGCGCATGCATGGATATCTGCCCCACAGCGGCCTTCGCCGGCCCCTACATGCTGGACGCCCGGCGCTGCATTTCCTACCTGACCATCGAGTTGAAAGGCTCGATCCCCGAAGAGCTACGTGCGCCGATCGGCAACCGGGTGTTCGGCTGCGACGACTGCCAGATCGTCTGCCCCTGGAATCGCTTCGCTCGCCCCACCGAGCAGGGCGACTTCCAGCCGCGCCACGGCTTGGACAACAGCAGCCTGGCCGAGCTGTTCCTGTGGACGGAAGAAGAATTTCTCAGTCGTACCGAAGGTTCACCGCTACGCCGCGCCGGCTACGAGCGCTGGCTGCGTAACCTGGCAGTCGGTCTGGGCAATGCACCTTCGACCATCCCGGTGTTGCAGGCGCTCAATGCTCGCCGCGAACACCCATCGGAACTTGTGCGCGAGCATGTGGAATGGGCACTGGATCGGCACAACGCGCTGTAGCCGGATGAATTTTCCCGGATTTCATCCGGGCTACACGAGTTAACGCCGGCACCGCGACAACCGCTCGGTGCGCGCGGCGCACCCTAAGAGCGGGTTCATTTACACCTTGAGGAAATGCTTGCGGTAGTGACGCAGCTCGGCGATGGATTCGCGAATGTCGTCCAGCGCCTGGTGGGTGGCGGTTTTCTGGAAGCTGTCCTTGACCTCTGGCGCCCACATGCCGGCCAGTATCTTCAGCGTCGATACGTCCAGGTAGCGGTAGTGGAAGTAGGCTTCCAGCGCCGGCATGTACTTGTAGAGAAAGCGGCGATCCTGACCAATGCTGTTGCCGCAGATTGGCGACTTACCCTTCGGCACCCACTGCTCGAGAAAAGCGATGGTCTGCGCCTCGGCAGCGGCGCTGTCGATCTTGCTCTCACGCACGCGCTGGGTCAGGCCACTCTGGCCATGGGTGCGGGTGTTCCATTCGTCCATGCCGGCCAGAGCCTCGTCGCTCTGGTGAACGGCGATCACCGGTCCCTCAGCCAGCACGTTCAGCTCACTATCGGTGACAATAGTGGCCATCTCGATGATCACATCACGCTCTGGCTCCAGCCCGGTCATTTCCAGGTCGATCCAGATCAGGTTGTTGGGGTTTTGCATGGTTAGGCTCCTTGGCTCAGGCGCCAAGTCTAGCGGATCTCGGCGCCCTTCATCTGCCAGAGAAACAGAGAGGTTTGCCGCCCCTCGCTGACGTCGAATTCGCGATCAGCAGGCACACCCGGAATCTCGAAGGTATTGCTGATCAGCCAGCTGCCAGCGCGCATCTCGGCTTGCGCCTTGGCCCACAGGCGCGGCATCGGCACGGGCGAGAGAAAGCAGTAGACGACATCGAACTCGCCAAGCTCGACCTGCCACAAGCTCCGATAACGAATGCTGCAGTTTTCCTGCAGCAAGCAGCGCAGCCAGGCGAAAGCGAAGAGCAGGGGCGCCGTCTCGACACCCACGAACTGTCCGCGCGGAAACTGCCTGGCCAGCTGCAGTACCGTACCTGCCGTACCACACCCCAGGTCGACGAAGCGCAGCGGCGACTCACGCTCGCTCATGAACTGCTGCAGACGTTGCTGTGCCTTGCGCCCACTCAGGTAGAGCGGCACCTGTTCACGCAAACTGTTCCAGTTGACCAGCAGCAACAGCACGAATCCCAGCAGGAAAAGCCAGGCCGGTAATTCAGCGCGCTGCATCACCAGCAGTGCGGGTAAAAACGCCAGATTGATCCACAACCACCAGCGTGACAGGCCCAGGCGCCAGCCGATCACTGCGGCTACGACACCTTGTAGCAGCGCCACTGAAAACAACGACATGCGCCAAGGCAGTAACGCCAGCAGATAGACCAGCACCACCACCAGCGCCAGGGACAGGCCCTGCGCTAAAAGAGCGCGCAACAACGGTAGCCGCAGCACCGTTCTTTCCTCGCCTATCGTCATTCCCGACCTCTGTTCCTGACAGCCGAATGGCCGCCGAGCGCTCATGCTAAACTCGCCGCGATCAACACTCCACTACCCGGAAGCTCCATGGCCAAACGCCAACTCAACCGCCGCCAGAACTGGCGGATCGAAAAGATTCAAGGTGAGCGCGCGGCCCGCGCAGCCAAGCGTGAATCGAAGGCAGTGGAAGCACTGGAAGGCGGTGACCTCGGCCCGGAACAGACCGGCCTGGTAATAGCCCACTTCGGCGTGCAGGTGGAAATCGAGGGCTTGCAGGGTGAAATGGCCGGCCAGGTGTTTCGCTGCCACCTGCGCGCCAACCTGCCGGCGCTGGTCACTGGCGACCAGGTGGTCTGGCGCCCGGGCAATCAGGGTGATGGCGTCATCGTCGCGCAATTGCCGCGAAACAGTGAGCTATGCCGCCCCGACATGCGCGGCCAACTCAAGCCGGTGGCGGCCAACGTCGACCAGATCGTCATCGTTTTCGCGCCGCTGCCCGAGCCGCACGCCAACCTGATCGACCGTTATCTGGTGGCCGCCGAGCACGCGGGTATTCGTCCGTTGCTGCTGCTGAACAAGGCCGATCTGATCGACGAGCAGAACCAGGTCGCGCTGGACGCTCTGCTCAAGGTCTATCGTGAGCTTGAGTATCCGTTGCTGGAGGTCTCGGCCCATCAAGGCGACGGCATGGAGCAGCTGAAACAGCGCTTGAACGGTAACGTCAGCGTATTCGTGGGCCAATCTGGCGTGGGCAAATCATCGCTGGTCAACAGCCTGTTACCCGGCGTCGATACGCGTGTCGGCGCGCTGTCTGAGCTGACTGGCAAGGGCACGCACACCACCACCACCGCTCGTCTTTTCCACTTTCCCGGTGGCGGCCAATTGATCGACTCCCCGGGTATTCGCGAATTCGGCCTCGGCCATGTCAGCCGTGATGACGTGGAAGCGGGCTTCATCGAATTCCACGACCTGCTCGGGCGCTGCCGCTTTCGTGACTGCAAGCATGATCGCGAACCCGGTTGCGCCCTGCTGCAGGCGCTGGAAGACGGTCGCGTAAAGCCACAGCGCATGGCCAGCTATCGGCACATCATCGCCAGCCTGCCGGAAGACGATTACTGATTGTTCAACTGGTCGAGCGGACTGTTGCCAGTCTCGAAGATATTCAACCGCTCACGCAGTTGATCGGCCGGTAGCGCGTCGGCGGGTGGCACTGGCGGGCTGCCGGCGGGTCCCGGCTCTTGTGCTGACGGCTCTGCACCCGCGCCCTGCTCGCCCTCGATAGCGCGCTGCGCCTTCTTGGTCAGCACGACGATATCGATGCGCCGATTGACGGGATTGAACGGATCCTCACGATCGAACAACGCCGACGAAGCGTACCCGACGACACGCGCCACCTGCTCGTCCGGGTACCCGCCGGCCACGAGCGTGCGCCTTGCGGCATTGGCACGATTGGATGACAACTCCCAGTTACCGAAATCACCATGGCCGATAAACGGCTTGGCATCGGTATGACCGCTGACGCTGATCTTGTTCGGCACCGCTCGAATGGTGTCGGCCATCGCCAGCAGGATGTCTTCGAAGTAGGGCTGCAGCTCTGCGCTGCCAAGGGCGAACATCGGCCTGTTCTCGGCATCCATGATCTGAATGCGCAGGCCATCCTGGGTGATCTCGAACAGGATCTGATCCTTGAAACGCTGCAGCTCGGGGTTTTCTTCGACCTTGTTCTGCAATTCCTGCAACAGCAGCTCCAGGCGCTCCTGCTCCATCTTCTCGGCCAGGGTCTCGATCTGATCGGTGCTGACGCCCGTCTCGTCCGGCTGACTCTCCGGCGTCTCGGAAACATCCGGATTGAGCGTACGCTCCGGTGCCGGCGTCGGCGTCCCGCCCAGGTCGATGGCGTAGGGGCTGGCACTTTCGGTAAAGCCGATGGGGTCTTGGAAGTAACCGGAGATCGCGCGTTTCTGCTCCGGCGTGGCCGATGACATCAGCCACATCACCAGAAAGAACGCCATCATGGCGGTCGCGAAGTCGGCGAAAGCGATCTTCCAGGCGCCACCATGGTGCCCGCCCGCAGTCTTCTTGACCCGCTTGACGATGATGGGTTGGTTATTTTCCATGGCTTAGTTGCCGCGCATGGCCTGCTCGAGCTCGCTGAAGCTCGGGCGATGCGCGGGATACAGCACCTTGCGTCCGAACTCGACAGCCAGGGTCGGCGGCATGCCAGAAGCGGAAGCGACCAGCGTCGCCTTGATCGCCTCGTAGAGATTCAGCTCTTCCTTGGCGTCATGCTCCAGCGCGCCGGAAAGCGGGCCGAAGAAGCCGTAGGAAGCGAGAATGCCGAGGAAGGTACCGACCAGGGCCGTACCTACCTTCTCACCGATCTGGGCGTTGTCCGCCTCGGCCAGAATCGACATGGTGATCACGATGCCCAGTACAGCGGCGACGATACCCATGGCCGGCATGCCGTCGGCGACCTTGGCCACCGCGTGCGCAGGGTGCTCCACTTCATCCTTGAGGCTGGCCAGCTCCATATCGAACAGGCCTTCCAGTTCGTGTGGAGCCATGTTGCCGGAAGACATGATGCGCAGGTAATCGCAGATGAATGCAGTCATCCGCGCATCCTTGAGCACACCGGGATACTTGCTGAAAATCGGACTGGCGTTGGGGTCTTCGACGTCGGCCTCGATGGCCATCATGCCCTCGCGGCGACTCTTGTTGAGTATCTCGTACAGCAGCTTGAGCACTTCGAGGTAATAGGCGTGAGTGAAGCGACTGCCAAACATGCTCAACGACTTCTTGAACACCGTCATGAACATGCTGCCGGGGTTGGCCTGTAAGAATGCCCCCAGCGCCGCGCCGCCAATAATCAGAACCTCGAAGGGATGGACCAAGGCCATAAACTTGCCGCCCGAGAGTATGAACCCACCGAGCACACAGCCAAAGACAACAATGATGCCTATGATTCTTACCATGAAATAAACGCTTGAAGAGCCTAGTGGATGGGTTATTGAAAACAACCCTTCTAATTATCGGAACTTATACGCCAGACTATAGCCAGTTATGGTCAAAAGCCAGTTTCGACTCGAGCCAATATGTCGACGTCAAAGTCCCTGCCACGCACGCTGGATGCCTGGTTACAACAACTGGGCAAATTGCCACTGCCAATCGAGCAGCAGCAGCATTTGCGCCTGCGTCGCATCCTCGCCGACAGCCGCCGCACCTGGCGCGAAATTGCCGAGGCGATAGAAGCCAGCCCATCCTTTGCCCTGCAAGTGCTGCGCGAAGCCAACCAGTCGGGCAACAGCCTCAGCGATCCCGCCGAGAGTGTCGAAACGGCACTTTCACGTCTGGGACTGAGCCGCTGCGAAGCCCTTCTCAACCAGGCACCTGCCCTGCCAGAAAGCGACATCCCTCTGCCACTCAAGCAGATCCTGCTGATTAGTCAGCATGCCAGCCAACAGGCGCGCGGCCTGTTCGGCGCACGCCTGGCACGCCTGTGGAATGAACTGCACGGCTGCAGCCTGCTGTTTCTCTCCCCTATCTGGCCGCTGCTGTGCGCCCATCCTCAACTCTTCGAAGCGTGGGAACAGCGCGTACTACTAAAAGGCGAGCGCCCTGCCGTCGTCGAGAAGGAATTGCTCGGGGTCACCTTGATCCAGCTGTGCGTCAAACTGGCCGAGCGCTGGCGCCTGCCCGAGTGGATCGTTCGCGGCTACCGCTTGCTGGAGCGAGATCGGCGTCAATTGGTCAAGGCACTGCACATCGCCCGTGATAACGAGCATTCCCTGCATCTACAGCAGATGCTCGACGCCGACATCCCCCTGCGCCACTGGCTCACTCACCCGAGCAATTGCGTGCTGCTGGCCAACGGCCTGGCGGTCTCAGCGCATCAGGCCTGGGATACCGCGCACTGCCTGCGCTGGCAAAGACTGACCAGGCTGTACCTGCAGATACCCCTCAACGAACTGCAGCAGGAAGTGCACCAGCATGCCGTGAGCAGCGCGCGCTTGATCCACGACCCCGCACTGTGGCACCCGGCGCTGGCACTGATCTGGCCCTGGGACGCTCATCGCCTCAAACCAGCCGTGAGCGTAGCTGCCCCCCCAAAACGCGATGACCTCGCCGCCTGGCGCCAGCACTGCGCACGCTTGCTCTCCGACCCCAGCACCTTTGCCAACGTGCCACAGCTGACTGCCTGCGCCCGAGACGCCTTGCAGGCCTGCGGTATGAAGCGCGTGCTGCTGCTACTTGCCGATCGTAATCACACTCGCCTGCAGAGCCAGCAACATGCCGGCCTCGACGCCAGCGCTGCGAGCCTCAGCCTCGATCCGGCACAGAGCCAGGTGTTGAAGCGCCTGCTCAGCGCGCCCGGGCAACTGCGCCTGACACCGAGCAACATCGCGCAGTTTTCTGCCTTGCTGCCCGGCAACCTCAAGGCACTTTTCCCCAGCGAACACCTGCTGCTGCGCTCTGTGGCCAACAATGGTCGCGTGGTGATGCTGGTTATAGCGGACCAGGGCGGCCAACCACTCAACGACGTCTGCCTGCAGGCGTTCGGCAAGACCGTGCAGTGCATCGAGCGCGCACTGGGCAGCTTTTCCAGGCGCGGGCGCTGAAGCGCTCTGTTTCCGCTACAATCGACCTCTTTTCATTCAAGGAGGCCGTCATGTCCGCCTTCGACAACTTGCCATTGGTGATCGAGCCAGCCGAGCTGGCTGAGCGCCTGGACGCCCCCGATCTGATCCTGCTCGACCTGAGCAGTGCTGCGCGTTATGCAGCCGGCCATATCCCCGGCGCACGCTGGGTCGATACCAAGCGCACGCAACTGGGTGCCCCGCCCGCTCCCGGCCTACTACCCGAGCAAGCCCAACTCGAAGCGCTGTTCGCCGATATTGGCCACCACGCCGATGCCACTTATGTGGTCTACGACGATGAGGGCGGCCCCTGGGCCGGTCGTTTCATCTGGCTGCTCGACGTGATCGGCCATTCGCGCTACCACTTCCTCAACGGCGGCTTGCAGGCCTGGGTTGGCGATGGCCTCGAGCTGAGCCAGGAAGAACCAGCCGTGACCCGCACCGAGGTATCACTGACGCTGAGCGACGCCCCCACCGCCACTCGCGATTATCTGCAATCGCGCCTGGATGCTGCCGACCTGGCCATCTGGGACGTGCGCGGCGCAGACGAGTACCGCGGCGAAAAACTGAGTTCAGCGCGTGGCGGGCATATCCCCGGCGCCACCCATTTCGAGTGGACCGCGGGCATGGACCCGCAACGCGGCATGCGCATCCGTACGGACATCGCCGATGTCCTGCAAAACCTGGGCATCACGCCCGACAAGGAAGTGATCACTCACTGCCAGACGCACCGCCGCTCCGGCTTCAGCTATGTGGTGGCCAAGGCGCTCGGCTATCCACGCGTGAAGGCCTATGCAGGCTCCTGGTCCGAGTGGGGCAATCTGCCCGACACCCCCATCGAACGCTGAGCGCGCCGACGATCAGATATCCCCGGCCTGGCCACGCCAGTGCCGGTTCAGAACCTTCAAGGAAACACGATGAAACAACGTCTTTTTATCCTCAGCCAGTACCTGCTGCCTCATCACCTGCTGTCGCGCCTGATCGGCTGCGTTGCCGAATGCCGTATCGGCTGGCTGAAGAATCCGCTGATCTCGTGGTTCGCCAAGCAGTACCAGGTCAACATGAGCGAAGCGCAAGTCGAAGACCTGCGCACTTACGAACACTTCAACGCGTTCTTCACCCGCGCCCTGAAAGACGGCGCGCGCCCGTTGGATGAAACTCCCGGCGCGATTCTCAGCCCGGCCGACGGCGCGATCAGCCAACTCGGCGCCATCGAGCACGGCCGCATCTTCCAGGCCAAGGGCCACAGCTTCAGCGCTGTCGAATTGCTTGGCGGCGACGCCGAACGCGCAGCGCCGTTCATGGGTGGCCAGTTCGCCACCGTGTACCTCTCACCGAAGGATTACCACCGCGTGCATATGCCGCTGGGGGGCACGCTGAAAGAAATGGTCTACGTGCCGGGTCGCCTGTTCTCGGTCAACCAGACCACCGCAGAAAATGTGCCGGAGCTGTTTGCCCGCAACGAGCGCGTGGTCTGCCTGTTTGATACCGAGCGCGGTCCGATGGCGGTAGTGCTCGTGGGCGCGATGATCGTCGCCAGCGTCGAGACGGTATGGGCCGGCCTGGTCACCCCACCCAAGCGCGAGCTCAAGAGCACACGCTATGACGCGCAAGCACGCGGGCCAATCGAACTGGCCAAGGGCGCCGAAATGGGCCGTTTCAAGCTGGGCTCCACTGCCATCGTCCTGTTCGGCCCGAATCAGGTGCAATGGGCGCAAGAGCTGGACGCTGGCAGCGCGGTGCGCATGGGCCAACTGATGGGCACAACTCAGGACTGAGCTGCTGAGAAAAAGCACCCGCATCTCGACCGTTCGGTCATAGATCCGTACTCTGGCGAGGTAGACCGTCCACACAGACGGGCTGCCAGCCCAAGCAGATACTGCTAGAGTTCGAAAGACTGTTACTAGAGCCGCTTGCTAGTGCGTGGCCGGAGCCTCCGAGTTTGATGGATAAACAGAGTACCCACCTTCAGCTATTGCGCGTTCCCACGCCGAGCAAGCAGAGCCTCAGCTTCTGCGACGGCAGCCCCCGCGATCTCAAACGTTGGATCGCTGGCCTGCCCAAGGCGAACATCGGTGAAACTGCACGCCAGCTGTATCAGAGCCTGGTGGAACTCAATCAATTCCTCACTCCCTCGGAAAACCGTCTGCAGTTGCTGGAGTTGCTACGCCCGGAAGTCAGCTTCGTCTGCCAACACCTGGAACGCCACTTTCTCAACCAGGCCATCGTGCTCGACGAACGCCCGCGCAAGGTGGCCAACCTGTGCCAGGCGTTACAGAACCACCTGGCCGTTGGCTACAAGCTGATCATTTCCCGCGTGATCACCCGTAGCGGCAAGGATCGCGACCAACTGCTCGCCGTCTCCCTGCAGCGTGCCAGCCACAGCCTGTGCTGCCCGCTGATTCGTGCCAGTCAGCTTTACTGCCCGGTGCCCGAAGGGCTCTGGCTGGAGCTGCACCAGCTCTATCAGATTGCCTGCGAGCAGCGCCTGCAGCGTCAGGTCATTCGTGACCCGTTGGCACGCCATACTCAGGGCATGAGCACCGAGCAGACCTACGTGACCGCACTGCTGCTGGGCTGCGCGCGTACCAACCAGATGCGCCAGAACGGCATCGCACGCCTGGCAGAAGCGCTGGAGCCTTGGAGCACGCTGGTCAAGCTGCAGGCCGGCGATGATCCAGACAGCCTGTTCGTGCTGGCGCCACAGATCGACGGCCCACCACGCTACAAGTCGCTGTACCAGAGCAGCGAACTGCACAACCTGCTGGGTATCGATACCCAGCCGCTGGTCGACGCCATCAAGGAGTACCTCGATCTGCCGGAAGAAGAGCGCAGCAAATCGCGCCTGATGATTCCGGAGGGCATCAGCCTCGACCTGCTGCAACACGTCGCGGCGGCCTGGGGCGACATCGCCGAACGCACCTTCCAGCGCACTGCGGGCCACGGCAGCCTGACCCTGTGCATCGGCATGACCGCGCTGCACTTCTTCCTCGCCGGACGCAGCTCGTTCGCCGAAGTGCTCAAGCGTCCCGTGGAGATCGGCGCAGCGGTGTTCAAGCCGGTTACCGGCGAGCCTGACGTCTGGTCGAACGCCTTCGATGCCCAACGCAATGCGGCTGACGAAATCCACTTCGAAGAGATTCAGTACACCAAGGTAACCCCCGGCGAGCAGGCTCAACCCGAGAGCAATGGCGAAAGCTACCCGACCTTTCCTCTGCCCATCGTCAATCACAGCCCCGGTGGCTATTGCCTTTCCTGGCCAAAGGACGTCCCCAGCCAACTGCAGGCCGGCGAACTGTTAGGCGTACAAGACAATCCCAGCCAGGGCTGGAGCGTGGCCATCGTGCGCTGGATTCGTCAGGTCCGCGGCGGCGGCACGCAGATGGGGATCGAGCTGATCGCACCGCACGCGCGCCCGTGCGGCCTGCAACTGCTGCGCAAAGGCGAGCAGAACAGCCAGTACCTGCGCGCCCTGCTGCTGCCGGAAATCAGCGCCATTTCCCGCCCTGCCAGCCTGATCACGCCGCGCCTGCCGTTCCAGGAAGGCAGCAAGGTACTGATCAACGACCACGGCGAAGAGCACCGCGCGGTACTGACGCGCAAGCAAGTCAGCACCGGCAGCTTCAGCCAGTTCGAATATCACCGAGTGGGCGTGGAAGAAGCCTCAGCCGGGACACCGGTCACAGCCTCGCAAAGCCAGAAGCCTGCCGGGGAGGAAGATTTTGACTCGCTCTGGAAGTCGCTGTAGGCTCCGGTGGACTCACCATTTGTCGCTTTTTCGCGTCCGTTCGGCGCGGTAATGACCCCTCTATGGCCATCGAAAAAAAAACCATCCGCCTGCTGATTCTCGAAGACTCGCAGAACGAAGCAGAGCGCCTAGTCAGTCTGTTCCGCAATGCAGGACATGCCACTCGCGTGCATCGCCTGACCTCCAGCGACGACCTTGCTGAAAGCCTGCAACAGACTTGGGACTTGCTGATCTGCGCCCCCAGTAGCGAGCACTTAGAACCCAGCGAGGCGATAACCGCCATTCGCCGCCAGGCCAAGGACATCCCGGTCATCCAACTGGTCGAGGAGAATGACTCCGAGATCATTACCGAAGCCCTGCTGTTCGGCGCACAAGACGCCCTGCCGCAAGGCGAGGATGAACGCCTGGTGCTGGTCGCCAAGCGCGAGCTGGCCAATCTCGAAGAGCGCCGCGCCCGTCGTGCCGCCGAAGTGGCATTACGCGAAGCCGAGAAACGCTGCCAGCTGCTACTGGAAAGCTCGGTCGACGCCATCACCTATGTCCACGACGGCATGCACATCTATGCCAACCGTGCCTATCTCGAGCTGTTCAGCTACGAGGACGGTGATGAGCTCGAAGGCATGCCGATGATCGACTTGATCGCAAGTGCCGATCACGGGGCGTTCAAGGACTTCCTGAAGAACTACCAGAGCGCTGAAGGCCACGCCGAGCTCAACTGCCAGGGCGTGCGCGCCGATGGCAGCAGCTTCGCCGCGCAAATGACCTTTTCCCCCGCCACCTATGATGGCGAGCCGTGCATTCAGGTGGTGATCCGCGCGCAAACGTCCAATGCCGAACTGGAAGAGAAACTGCGTGAGATCAGCAGCCAGGACCTAGTCACTGGCCTATTCAACCGCAACCACTTCCTCGAGCTGATGGACAACGCCGCCGAACGCGCCATCAACAGCGGCCAGCCCTCGACCCTGGCGTATATCCGGGTCGACCGCTACGCCGGCATGCAGGGCGAAATCGGCCTGGCCGGCATCGACATGCTGCTGACCGACCTGGCCGGCCTGCTGCGCGCGCATTTCCCGATGGAGACCCAGCTGGCCCGCTTCGGTGACGACGTGTTCGCCGCCCTACTGCCGCTCCAGACGCCCGAGCAGTGCCAGGCCAGTCTGGCAGCCCTGCTGAAGAAGGTCGAAGGCCACCTGTTCGACGTCAGCGGCCGCACCGTACAGACCACGCTTTCAATCGGCGTGGCGGGGCTCAGTGAGAAAACCGCCAAGGCACAGGAAGTCATCGATCGCGCGCACCGCTGCGCCGACGAGCTCAGCGACGGCAACGCCATCAAGCTGTTCAACCCGGCCGATGAGCTGGCCGCAGCCGCCAACCGCGGCAACCTGCTGGCGATGGTGCAGCAGGCACTGGAGAACAACAGCTTCCGCCTACTGTTCCAGCCAATCATCAGCCTGCGTGGCGACGCCCACGAACATTACGAAGTGCTGCTGCGCCTGCTCAGCCCACAGGGCGAAGAGGTTCCGCCGGCGCAGTTCCTCGCCGCGGCCAAGGACGCGGGCCTGGGCGAGAAAATCGACCGCTGGGTGATCCTCAACTCGATCAAGCTGCTGGCCGACCACCGCTCCAAAGGCCACAACACCCGCCTGTTCGTGCACCTGTCCAGCGCCAGCCTGCAGGATCAGACCTTGTTGCCCTGGCTAAGCGTGGCCCTCAAGGCCGCTCGCCTGCCATCGGATTCACTGGTATTCCAGTTCAGCGAGCCCGATGCCATTACCTACCTGAAACAGGCCAAGGTGCTGACCCAGGGCCTGGCTGAGCTGCACTGCAAGGTCGCTCTGAGCCAGTTCGGCTGCGCCCTGAACCCGTTCAACACGCTCAAGCACCTGCAAGTGGACTTCGTCAAAGTCGACGGTTCCTTCTCCCAGGACCTGAGCAATGCAGAGAACCAGGAAGCGCTGAAAACCCTACTCAGCAGCTTGCATGCCCAGGCCAAGCTGACCATCGTGCCCTTCGTCGAAAGTGCCAGCGTACTGGCGACGCTGTGGCAGGCCGGGGTCAACTTCATTCAGGGCTACTACCTGCAGGGCCCGAGCCAGTCGATGGACTACGACTTCTCCGCCGGCGACGAATAAATCCCGCCGACGAAAAAGCCGCCTGCTCCAGACTGTGTGAAAACCTAGCAGTCTGAGAGCAAGCTGAAGACAATGCCTCCATCAGTCGATGGGGGCATTGTCGTTTATGGGCTACATCCAGGGCGAAGGTCGTCAGCAAAGCAGCCTGTTTCCTCCCACATTGGAGGAGCTGGTGCCGGAGGATCACCTGGTACGGGTGATCGAGGCCTATGTCGCCCGCCTGGATCTGCAGGCTCTGGGTTTCAGCAAGGCCGAACCACTCAAGACTGGACGTCCTGGCTATGATCCAGCGGATCTACTCAAGCTTTATCTGTACGGTTACTTCCAGCGCATCCGCTCCTCCCGGCGCCTGGAAGCTGAGTGCCAACGCAATGTCGAGGTGATGTGGCTGCTGGGCCGATTGGCACCGGATTTCAAGACCATTGCTGATTTTCGCAAGGACAACAGCGCTGCTTTTCAGGCGACCTGCCGCACCTTCGTCCGGTTCTGTCGCCAGGTGGGGCTGATCAGCGGGCAACTCGTGGCCATCGATGGCAGCAAGTTTCAGGCGGTAGCGTCGCAACGCAAGCATCTGAGCCTGACGAAGCTCAAGCGTCAACAAGGCAAGCTGGAGGCGCAGATCGCCCGTTATCTGGCCGAACTGGACGAGGCTGACCGCAGTGAGGCCGCTGAAGTGGTTGATCGCAGTGCGGTCAAGGCTGCGCTGCAGCAGCTGGAGAGCCGACATGCCGATAACCTGACAGCCCAGGCGTTGATGGAGGTACAGGGGCTGGAGCAGTTCGTCGTGGGTGAGAGCGAGGCGCGCATGATGCGTACCCACCAGGGGGCTCGCGTGGCTTATAACGTGCAAAACGCGGTGGATGGCGAGCATGGGCTGATCGTGCATCATGCTGTCACTCAGGATGGCAGCGATAACCAACAACTGGAACCTATGGCCAAGGCTGCCCAGGCGATCCTGGCGCAGGAAGAGCTGACGGTTACAGCCGATGCCGGCTACTCCAATGGTGAGCAGTTTCAAGCGTGTGATGATGCTGGGATTACGGCCTATGTGCCGGAGAATCGGGGCATAAATAACAAGGGCGACGACACGCCGCTATTCGATCGCAGCGCCTTCAGCTACGACGCAGAAAACGACCAGTACCAATGCCCTGCAGGCCAATGGTTACCGCTCAAGCAGGTAAACGGCCTACAGCGCATTTATGCTCTACGCGGCGACTGCACGGCTTGTCCATTGAAATCACGCTGCACCAAGGCTAAACGTCGACACGTGACTCGGCATGTCCATGAGGCCGCATTCGAGCGCATGCATCAGCGGATGCAGGCGCATCCAGAGATGATGGTCAGGCGCCGATCCATCGTCGAACATCCCTTCGGCAACCTGAAGCAATGGATTTTGGGTAATGGTCGCTTCCTGCTCCGACAACTGCAGGGCGCTCGGACGGAAATGGCCCTGGCGGTCAACGCCTACAACCTGAAGCGTGCCATCAATGTGATGGGTGCCCGTCGGCTGATCGAGCTGTTGGGGTAAATCCCGCCTTCCATTTCCAAGCATCAAAAACACCAACGCCCCGAACCAGTCGGGGCGTTGGATTTTTCTGGCGTCAGTGCGTTTTCACACGCTCTGGCTCAGGCGGCTTTTTCATATCCGACGCAACACTGGGGCTTATTCCTGCCCCTCACGATCACGGAAGCCCAGCAGATAAAGAATGCCGTCCAGCCCAAGGGTGGAGATCGCCTGCTTGGCCGATTGTTTGACCAACGGCTTGGCGCGGAAAGCCACGCCGAGACCGGCCAGACCGAGCATCGGCAGGTCATTGGCGCCATCGCCGACAGCGATGGTCTGCTCCAGCTGCAAACCTTCCTTATGCGCCAACTCACGCAGCAGATCGGCCTTGCGCTGCGCATCGACGATGGGCTCGACAGCCACGCCGGTGACCTTGCCGTTCTCGATCTGCAGTTCGTTGGCGAACACGTAGTCGATGCCCAGCTTGGCCTGCAGTTGCTTGGCGAAGTAAGTGAAGCCGCCGGAGAGAATCGCAGTCTTGTAGCCCAGGCGTTTGAGTTCGGCGAACAACACCTCGGCACCCTCGGTCAGGCGCAGGGACGCGCCGATCTCCTCCAGCACGTCCTCCGACAGCCCCTGCAGCAAGCCCAGGCGCTCCTTGAAGCTGGCGCGGAAATCCAGCTCGCCGCGCATGGCGCGCTCGGTGATTTCGGCCACCTGCTCACCCACGCCGGCAGCCTTGGCCAACTCGTCGATGACCTCGGCCTCAATCAGCGTCGAGTCCATGTCGAACACGGCGAGGCGACGATTGCGACGGAACACCGAGTCGCGCTGGAAGGCGATGTCGACGTTGAGTTCCTGCGCCACGCTGAGGAACTCAGCGCGCAGGGCAACTGGATCGGCCGGCTCGCCACGCACGGAAAACTCGATGCAGCCCTTGCCCTGCTCGGCCGGCATGTCCAGCGGCATACGCCCGGAAAGACGGTCGATATGATCGATGTTCAGGCCGTACTTGGCGGTGATCGCACTGACGCGCTGCAACTGCTCGGCGCTGACCTTGCGCGTCAGCAGAGTCACGATATGGCGCGCCTTGCCCTGGCCACCAACCCACTGACGGTAGTCGTCTTCGGAAACCGGAGTGAAACGCACCTGTTGGTCGAGCTCGTAGGCAGTGAACAGCAAGTCCTTGAGCACTGACTGGGAGCGGCCGTTGTCAGGAATTTCGATAAGGATGCCGAACGACAGGGTGTCGTGGATCACCGCCTGACCGATATCGAGGATATTCACCCCGCCTTGAGCCAGCACCCCGGTGATGGCAGCGGTGAGTCCGGGGCGATCTTCGCCAGTGATATTGATCAGGACGATTTCGCGCAAGACGCACCCTCCAAGGCAAACGATTGAGGCAGGCAAGCGGCGAATTGGCCACCGACCGACTAAAAGGCGCACATTCTACCCAGTTTCCCGTCGATCCGGGCAGCCATGCGCTTTGCCCGCCCCAGACCGCTCGCTATACTGCGCGGCAACTTCAGTCGACAAGAGCCGTGCTCTGTGAACCGGCCTGCGCCCGTCAAACCCGATAACTTCTTCATCCTGATCTTCCACGCGCTGCGTCAGCGGCGGGTGCCTCTGGTGCTGCGTATTGCCAGCCACAGCGTGCTGCTGGTAGCCCTGGCAATGGTCATCTATGCCTGGGTCATGGGCATGCAGTTCAAGCAGGCCATGCAGCAGCAGGCCGATGCACTGGGTCAGGCGCTGATCACCCAGACGGCGGCGTCGTCCACCGAGCTGCTGGTGTCCAACGACATCCTCAGTCTCAACGTGCTATTGAACAACCTGGCGAAGAACCCGCTGGTTGCCCATGCGGCCATCTACAGCGTGGATAACCGCATCCTCGCCGAAGCTGGCTCGCGCCCGACGCGCAGCGTTCTGGGCGAAACCGAGGGTCTGTACACCACCCCCATCACGTTCCAGGAGGTGATGGCCGGACAGTTGCGCATCAGCCTCGATATGAGCCAGTTCCAGCAGCCGATGACCATCAGCCTGCAGAGCATGGGCATTCTCAGCCTGATCCTGCTGGCACTGACCCTGTCGCTGAGCATGCGCCTGGGCCGTTACATTTCCACGCCCTTGCTGCAAATGCGCCTGTGGCTGCGTGACCCGGACGACCCTGCACCGGGGGCGGGGCGCAACGACGAGATCGGTGATCTGGCGCGTCAACTGCAGGCGCGCCTGGTACCGGAAAAACCGGAGCCCGAACAGGAGCTGGATGACGAACAGCTGCTCGATGACAGCGAGGACTATCTGCCAGAAGAAGACGACGAGCGCTTCGACGAGCAGGAGGCGATCGAGGCCGAGCATGCGTTCGATGAAACGCACATCAGCGCTGAGGATGGCGATGACGAGCAGCTCAAGCCCTGGCCCGACGCCATAGAGCCGGATGATCCCTTTGCCGACCTGCGTGACGACTCCGAAGCGCCTGCGCCGGTCGCCAAGGCTCCGCGCCCCTCGCAAGCCAGCGCCGTGCTGGCCATTCAACTCGGTGCTCAGGAGCAGCTTCGTCGCCTACCACGCACGCGACTACTGGACCTGCTGGATCGCTATCGGGGTTGCCTGGAACAAGCTGCCGCGCTCTACCAGGGGCAACTGCATACCCTCAAGGACGGCAGCAGCCTGATGCTGTTCCATGAGCGCGAATGCGGCGAAGACTACCTGACCCACGCGATCTGCTGTGGCGAGCTGATGCGCGCCCTGGGCCATGCCCTGCAGGTCGAGGTCGCCGACAGCGGCATCACCCTGCAACTGCAGTTGGGGCTGACCTTGGGCCGTGATCTGGAAGAACTGGGCCAGGCCGACCTGCTGCTCAGCGACAGCGCCCTGGACGCCCTGGCCTTGTCGCAACACAGCCGCAACCTGCTGCTGGTCGAGCAACGCGTCGCGCAGGATGCCCTGGCCCGCCAGCGCGCCCGCATCCGCCCGATTGCCAGCCCGGAAGGGGCCAGCTGCGTGGAGCGCCTGCTCGATCCTTATCCGGCACTGCTCGAGCGGCAGTTGACGCGCATGCGCGACAGCCGAGTGTGAAAGCGGCGCAGCCCATGTAGGGCGGGTGCAACCCGCCAGAAGGCCAACGGCGGGTTACACCCGCCCTACGCGCTGGCCAATGCTCTCCGCTGCGGGGGTTTCACACCGTAGCGCTGCAGCCAGTCTTTCCAGCGAATCCGCTCGTCGCGCACCAGCCAGCCATCCTGTTCGGCAAAACTCTCCGACAGCCACAGGCCGCGGGTACCGGCAGGCCGCAACTCGCCTTTGCTCAGGGTGAACAGCTCGCCACTGGGCGCCCCCCGCTGCAGCGCCAACAGGTAAAGATCCGGGCGACGACGCTCCAGCCGCGCCACCAACCGGCCCTCCTCCAGGCATTCATCGACATGGAACAGACTCAGTTGGCGGGCATCGCGCGGCAGCTCCAGACTCATGTCATAGACCAGCTGCAAGGATGCCGTAGGAAGATGCACATAGGCACGCGGGCGCTCGAGCAGGGTCAGGTTGCCACACTGCACCGGTAGCGCTGCACCGGACAGCGGACTGAGGCGGAAGTGACTGGACTCACGATAGCGCAGCGCACCCTGATAGGGCGTGGGCAACCAGGTATCGGCAAAACGCCCGCCCAGCCAGCCATCGGCACTCTCCAGCAGGCATTCCTCGGCTACTTCCTGAACCGCGGTAAGCAACGGCAGATTCAGCTCATGCGCCGGCACGTAGCCGGAAATCAGCTTGAGGACTGTGTCACCGCGATCCGGGCGGCGCTGGCGCACCAGCAACCAGTAGTCACGACCGTGCAAGCGCAGGGTCATGCGTACCGATACGCCAAGGTTGGCCAGCTCGATGGAAAAGCGCGAACTGTCCGCCACCTCGACCGGACGGCGGCGTTCGAGCATCTGCTGGAAATTCAGCGGCTGCCCCAGGCTCTGGTATCTCAGACCATCGGGGCTAGCTTCGACGAGCAGTGGCAGGGTCTTGAAGTTACTCGGGTCCTTGCGGATCAGCGTACGCGGCATCTCGACTCCTTGTTCCGGCTGGGCGTGAATCCAGCTCGACGAGCGGCCTTCACGCGAGGATCAGGTTGAAGCGAAAACCGCTCAAGGCTGCCCCAAGCCGACCACTCAGCACAACCCAAGGCTGTAAGAGGACGTGACCGGGGACCTCAGAACCTGTTCACGATCTGCTGCGCTTCGGCGCTACTGCGTTAAAAATAAGCTGGAGCGCCAGCCCGGTCGAAATGCTCATGTACAACAGTACAGTCGCCCGCGACTCCGACCGTTCCTCGCTTGTTTTTGCGGGGCCGCCATCGGTGTTGTATCGCTCTAGCTCGCGAGATCGTGAATAGGTTCTCAGCGGATACCCTGCAAAACCGCCGCGACCGTCTCGACATTGGCCGCCAGGTGCGCGGGCGTGATGGTGCCAACGATGGCGCTGCTGACGCCCGGATGAGCGAAGATCAGTTCGAAGCTGGCACGTACAGGATCGACACCCTCGGCCAGGCAGGCATGCCCACTGGCCAACGCTTTCTTGATCAGAATGCCCTTGGCGTGACTGGCAGCGTAGTCCAACACCGGCTTCTCGCCCTGCTCACTCAGGTTATAAGTGACCATGGCGCAGTCGCCTTGCTCCAGCGCCAGCAGCCCACCCTCGACGGTCTTGCCGGAAATCCCGTAGCCGAGGATCTTGCCCTCGCGCTTGAGCGCTGCCAGCGTCTCGTACACGCCCGTTTCACGCAGTACCGCCAGATCGTTGCCATCGGAGTGCACCAACAGCAGGTCGATACGGTCGGTCTCCAAGCGTTTGAGGCTGCGCTCGACCGACAGGCGGGTATGCGCGGCGGAAAAATCGAAGTGCGACTGGCCCTGCTCGAACTCCTCACCGGTCTTGCTGACGATCACCCACTCATCGCGCTGGCCACGCAGCAGTGGACCGAGGCGTTGCTCGCTGACGCCGTAAGCCGGCGCGGTATCGATCAGATTGATGCCCAGCTCGCGAGCCTGCCGCAGCAAGGCCAGGGCCTGCATATCGTCAGGGATGGTGAAACCGTTGGGATACTTCACGCCCTGATCACGGCCGAGCTTGACCGTACCCAGGCCCAGCGGCGAAACGCGCAAGCCGGTGGAGCCCAGCGGGCGATGCAGATCGTGCAGGGTGCTCATGGTAACAGTGCCTCCCATACCGGCTGCCCCAGCGCGGGGCGCGGCAGCTCAGGCAACGGCGCATGGCCAGCCGGCTGTACCTTGTCCCGCTGCAGGGCGGCCAGTACGCGGTCGGCGAAATCCGGCGCCAGCGCCAGCTTGGTCGGCCAGCCCACCAACAGGCGCTGCTGTTCGGCGAGGAAAGCGTTGTCCGGGCGCACCAGGCCCGACTGCGCGGGCTCGGCGCGATCAACGCGCAATGTCGCCCAGCGCGTCTGGCTCTGGTCGACCCAGGGTAGCAGCGAGGCCACTTCCTTTTGCGCCGCCTGAATCTGAGCGCCTTCGTCGCGCGCAACGCCGTCAGCCTCGGCCAGATCGCCGCCCAGGTACCAGACCCACTGGCCATCGGCGGCCGGATGGGTGGTGACGGTGACCCGCGGCTTCGGCCCACCGCCGAGGCAGTGCGCGTACAGCGGCTTCAGTGCCGGCCCCTTGGCCAACACCATATGCAGCGGGCGCAACTGCTGCGCGGGCTGTTCGATGCCCAGCGCGGCGAGCAGCTCGGCATTACCGGCCCCGGCGCTGAGCACCACGCGCTGCGCGCGAATCTCGCGACCGTCGACGATCAACCCGCACAGCTCACCGTTTTCCTGCAGCGGTTCGATACGCTCGGCGGCAAGTAGGCCATCACCGGCCAGTTCGGCCAGACGTGCGATCAGACTCGGCACATCGAGCACCAGCTCGGCGAGTCGATAGACCTTGCCCTTGAACTTCGGGTGCTGCAGCGCCGGCGGTAATTGCTCACCCTTGACCTGATCGACCCGACCGCGCACCGCCTTGCTGGCAAAGAAGCTGGTGAGGTTGCCGGCCAGGGTACCGGGCGACCAGAGATAATGGGCGTCGGACAGGATGCGCACACCGGAGAGGTCCAGCTCGCCACTGCCGGCCAGCGCTTCGCGCCAGCGGCGCGGCATATCGGCGATAGCTTCGGAAGCACCGGTCAGCGCGCCATGCAGGGCATATTTGGCACCGCCATGAATGATGCCCTGCGACTTCAGGCTCTGCCCGCCGCCCAGGCTGCCGCGCTCCACCAGAACGGTGGCGAAGCCATGCTGACGCAGGCGCGCATTGAGCCAGAGGCCGGCGATACCGCCGCCGACGATCAGGACATCGGTGCTGAGAGACTGGGACATGAACGGGCCTCGGCGAAAAACAGGCGCGCAGTATAACCCGTCAACTTCCTCGCCCGCGGCCGATCAGTGCCCGGTCGATTGCGAGAACAGCTGGATCACCACCACGCCACTGACGATCAGTCCCATGC
This sequence comes from Pseudomonas sediminis, assembly GCF_039555755.1. Classification (NCBI taxonomy): domain Bacteria; kingdom Pseudomonadati; phylum Pseudomonadota; class Gammaproteobacteria; order Pseudomonadales; family Pseudomonadaceae; genus Pseudomonas; species Pseudomonas sediminis. The sequence goes on along the minus strand of NZ_CP154631.1, from coordinate 2,448,599 downwards.
CGAGCACGGCCGGCAGATCGAGCTTCTGCTGGTAGATGAACATTGCCGCGATGCTGACCAGGACGATGCCCAACCCCGCCCAGATGGCGTAGGCAATGCCCACCGAGATGGTACGCACCACCAGAATCAGCATCCAGAAGGCGATCGCGTAACCGCCGATCACCAGCAACAGCGGCAAGGGTTTGTTGAAGCCGTCGATAGCCTTCATCGAAGTGGTGGCAATCACCTCGGCCGCGATGGCGATAGCGAGATAGAGGTATCCGGGCATGGTGGCGACTCCTGAAAGATGGCCACGATTCTAAGTTCTTCCATGATGGGATAAAGTCATTACCTATCTATGATCAAGATAGGTTGACCATGAACTGGAATCTCGATCAGCTGCAACTGTTCGTCCTGACCGCAGAGAGTCGATCCTTCTCCGCCGCAGCTCGGCACACCGGCCGCGCGCAATCGGCGGTCAGCACCGCCATCGCCCTGCTCGAGAGCGACCTCGGCGTGACCCTCTTCGAACGCAGCAGTGGGCGCCAGCCGCGCCTGACCGAAGCAGGCGTCGCGCTGCTGGAGCAGGCCCGCAGCGTGTTGCAGCAATGTGAACGACTGGACGGCCGCGCGCTCGGTCTGGCACGCGGCGAGGAGGCGCGTCTGCGCCTGGCACAGGACGAAGCCATGCCCTACCAGCCGGTGCTGGCCAGCCTGGAAGCTTTAGCAGATGCCTTTCCCTTGCTCGAAGTGCAGCTTTCCAGCGGCGCGCAGGGCGACGTGGCGCGCAAGCTGCTGCAGCGCCAGGCCGACCTGGGCCTGCTGTTTCATCATGAACAAATGCCGCGGGAACTGGAGAGCCAGCGTCTGGGCACCATCGAGATGGTCACGGTATGCAGCCCGAACCATCCGCTGGCTGCACTCGACAGCGTGGAGCGGCGTGACCTGGCCGAACATCGCCAGTTGCTGATGACCCCGCAGGACAGCCACTATCCCGGCGGCGAGCAGATCAGCCCGCTGGTGTGGCGTGCCGACAGCTTCTATGTGATGGCCGAGCTGGTGATACGCGGTGTTGGCTGGGCCTGGCTGCCGCGCCATGTGGCGCAGTACCCGACCTACCAGGGCCACCTGCAGGAACTGTGCAGCGACTGGGCGCCGCTGCCGCTGGTGGTGGAGCTCGTCACCCGGCGCGACGGCGCGCTCGGCCCGGCGGCCAACTGGCTGGCCGACTGCCTGGCGCGCGAACTGTTGCGCCCGCAGGCATGACTGCCCGCCAGGGCACCACTCTAAAAACGTAGGCGAGGCGGTCAGCACAAGGCAAAAACAAGCGAAAAAGCGCAGTTTACGAGTTGTAAATGAGCATTTGACCGGGCTGGCGTTCCAGATTGTTTTTAACGCAGTGATGACAACGCAGGTAGTTTTTAGAGGTGCCCTTCCAGCGCCTGGCTGGCAACGCTAAGCTGCGCCCCCATGAACAGACCCCTATACACCCTGCTGCTGCACCTGGCTCTGCCCCTGATTGCCCTGCGCCTGGCCCTGCGCGCGCGCAAGGCGCCGGCTTACGCACGACGTATCAACGAACGCTTCTCCCTTGGCCTGCCAACGATGCAGCCCGGCGGGATCTGGGTGCACGCGGTATCGGTCGGTGAGAGCATCGCCGCCGCGCCGATGATCCGCGCGCTGCAGTCGCACTATCCCGAGTTGCCGATCACCGTGACCTGCATGACGCCGACCGGCTCCGAGCGCATCCAGGCCATGTTCGGCAACAGCGTTCAGCACTGCTACCTGCCCTACGACTTGCCGTGGGCCGCAGCGCGCTTTCTCGAGCGCGTACAGCCGTGCCTGGCCGTGGTGATGGAAACCGAGCTATGGCCGAACCACATCCACCAATGCGCCAAGCGCGGTATCCCGGTGGCGCTGGCCAATGCGCGCCTGTCAGAGCGCTCTGCACGCGGCTATGCGCGTTTCGCCAAGCTCACTGCGCCGATGCTCGCCGAGCTGTCGCTGATCGCCGTGCAGACCCAGGCCGAGGCGCAGCGTTTTCTGACCTTGGGCGCACGCCCCGAGTGCGTGGAAGTGACCGGCTCGATCAAGTTCGACCTGAAGATCGATGCCGAGCTGCCGCAACGGGCAGCCGAACTGCGTCGTCAGTGGCAGGCCGAACAGCGCCCCGTATGGATCGCCGCCAGCACCCATGCGGGTGAAGACGAGATCGTCCTCGCCGCCCATCGCCAGTTACTGACAACGCGGCCGGATGCGCTGTTGATTCTGGTGCCACGCCACCCCGAACGCTTCAATTCGGTCCATGATCTGTGCATCAGTGAAGGACTGAAGACACGCCGCCGCTCCATGGGTGAAGCCGTGCAAGCCAGCGACCAGGTGCTGCTGGGCGACACCATGGGTGAGTTGCTGTTTCTCTATGCGCTGGCGGATATCGCCTTCGTCGGCGGCAGCCTGGTGGCCAATGGCGGGCATAACCTGCTGGAACCGGCGGCTCTGGGCAAACCGGTACTGAGCGGCCCGCACCTGTTCAACTTCCTGGAAATCGCCGCGCAGTTGCGTGACGCCGGCGCCCTGAGCGAGGTGGAAAACGCCGCGCAGTTGGCGGACAGGATTGCAACATTGCTCAATGAACCGAGCGAGATGCAAAGCATGAGTCAGGCCGGTCTGAGTGTGCTCAAGGCCAACCAGGGTGCGCTGGAGCGCTTGCTGAAGGGTTTGCAGCGTCTTCTGTAGCCGGATGCAATCCGGGGCAAGCATCACGCCGGCAACATTCCCCGGATTACATCCGGGCTACGACTGATTCAGCCCGGTTCAAACTCGGGTAGCGCACCACCCGCCATATCGGTGCGCGCAGCGCACCCTACGTGGCACATCGCCAAAATGAAAAAGCCCGACTCGCGTCGGGCTTTTGCTTTGCTGCGAACGCCTCAGAAATCCTGATTGTTCTTCAGGCGTTCCTCGGCGGCAGAGGCCAGATCCGGTGGCAGGAAGTCCTTGTCCGGGTTGTAGTCCGGCTTGAGGAAGCTACCCAGCGCTTCCAGATCGGCCGGGCTCAAGGTACCAGCTGCCTGCTTCAGGCGCAGGTTGTTGAGGATGTAGTCATAACGGGCATCGTTGTAGTTGCGCACGGCGCTGTAGAGCTGACGCTGGGCGTCGAGCACGTCGACGATGTTGCGAGTACCGACCTGGTAACCGATCTCGGTGGCTTCCAGCGCGCTCTGGTTGGAGATGATCGACTGGCGACGCGCCTGTACGGTTTCCACATCGGTGTTCACCGCGCGGAACAGGTTGCGCGTGTTCTGCACCACCTGGCGACGCAGACTTTCACGCAGCTGCTCGGTCTGGCCGAGACGCTGATAAGCCTCGCGCACCTGCGAGCTGGTCAGGCCACCGCTGTACAGCGGGATGTTCAATTGCAGACCGATGGAACGCTGCGAAACGTCGCCGCTGTAACGCGGAGACAGAGGAGAACCGGAGTTGGTGAAACCCAAGCTGTCGTTATCGCCCTGCTGATAGCTGGCCACCGCATCCAGGGTCGGCGCATGGCCGGCCTTGCGTTGACGCAGATTTTCTTCGGCAGCGTTTACCGCGTACAGGCTGGCTTGCAGGTTGAGGTTCTGCGCGGCAGCGGTATCGACCCAGGACTTGGCGTCATTGGGCGTCGGCGCCAGCACCGGCAGGGAGTGGACGATGCCTTCGACCGCCACGTAATCACGGTTGGTCAGGGTCACCAGGGCTTCGAAGGCATCATCCACCGCGCGCTCGGCGAGCAGGCGATTGGCACGGGCGGTATCGAAACCGGCCTGCGCTTCGAGCACGTCGGTCTTGTCGGACAGGCCGACATCGAAGCGCTCGTTGGCCTGATCCAGCTGACGCTTGAAGGCCGCCTCTTCGGCCCTGGTCGAGGCCAGGTTGTCCTGGGCGCGCAGCACGGCGAAGTAGGTTTCAGCACTTTGCAGGATCAGGTTCTGCTCGGTGGCGGACAGCTCCAGCGCGGCCTGCTCGCTGGTGGCCTCGGCCGCCTGCAGCTGGAACCAGCGGTCAGCGCGAAAAAGCGGCTGACTGAGGTTGGCCTGGTACACCAGGCCACTGCGCGAGATCGTCGCACTCGGCGAATCGATTTCAGTGCGCGTGTCGCCGTAATTGGCACCAGCCGACAGGTTGGGCAGCAAGCCAGCGCGTGCCTGCGGCACGACTTCACGGCGAGCCTGATAATCGGCGCGCGCGGCGGCGATATCGGCATTGTTCTGCGCCGCTTCCTGATACACGGTGACCAGGTCGGTCTTGCTCGACAGCGGGGCCTCTGCGGCCTGAACCAGGCCCACCGAAGCGGCGGCCACGGTGATTGCCAGGGAAAGTCTGCGCAACATGATGGTTGTCGATCCTTGAATAGGCGGTAATCAGCAAGGCTACGGGGCGCCGCAGGCGGGGGTCAAGCGCGCCATGGGCAGCATCAGTCTAGCTGGCGGCAAGCTATGTTGCTCGTCGGGAACAATCCATCATTCGCCACGCCAACAGTCGTTTTCCGACGCGCGGGTCGATATTTATTGACCGCCGAGTTGGTTTTCTTCCACCAGCTTGTTTAGACTGCCCGAGTTCTTGTCGGGGTGCCCCAAATGCGGGGCTGAGATTGGCAGCTGCCGGATCCCGTTGAACCTGATCAGGTTAAGGCCTGCGTAGGGAACAAGATGTCCTCGCCAGTAGATCGGCGAGTCCTCTCGGCACCGCCCATGGTGCATCTCACGCCCTTCGTCCGCTCAGGTTCCAACTCCGACATCTATCCCGGAGAGCCTTGATGAGCGCACAACAACAAAAGAACCTGAGCGAGTCTGCACAGGTCGATCAACAGTCGGTAAAGCCCTTTCCTCGTTCGCAGAAAGTCTATGTCCAGGGCTCGCGCCCGGATATTCGCGTGCCGATGCGTGAAATCAGCCTGGACGTGACGCCCACCGACTTCGGTGGTGAGATCAACGCGCCGGTCACCGTCTACGACACCTCCGGCCCCTACACCGACCCGAACGTGACCATCGACGTGCGCAAAGGCCTGGCCGACGTGCGCAGCGCCTGGATCGAGGATCGCGGTGACACCGAGAAACTGCCGGGCCTGTCCTCCGAATTCGGCCAGCGCCGCCTCAACGATGCCGAGCTGACCAAGATGCGCTTCGCCCACGTGCGCAACCCGCGCCGGGCCAAGACCGGGCATAACGTCAGCCAGATGCACTACGCCAAGAAGGGCATCATCACCCCCGAGATGGAATACGTCGCCATCCGCGAAAACATGAAGCTGACCGAAGCGCGTGAAGCCGGCCTGCTCAATGAACAGCACGCCGGCCACAGCTTCGGCGCCAGCATTCCGAAAGAAATCACTCCCGAGTTCGTGCGCAGCGAAGTCGCCCGTGGCCGCGCCATCATCCCGGCCAACATCAACCACGTGGAGCTGGAGCCGATGATCATCGGCCGCAACTTCCTGGTGAAGATCAACGGCAATATCGGCAACTCGGCGCTCGGCTCTTCGATTGAAGAAGAAGTGGCCAAGCTGACCTGGGGCATCCGCTGGGGCTCGGACACCGTGATGGACCTGTCCACCGGCAAGCACATCCACGAAACCCGCGAGTGGATCATCCGCAACTCGCCGGTACCGATCGGCACCGTGCCAATCTACCAGGCGCTGGAAAAAGTCGGCGGCATCGCCGAAGACCTGACCTGGGAGCTGTTCCGCGACACCCTGATCGAGCAGGCCGAGCAGGGCGTGGACTACTTCACCATCCACGCCGGCGTACTGCTGCGTTACGTGCCGCTGACTGCCAAGCGCGTGACCGGCATCGTCAGCCGCGGCGGCTCGATCATGGCCAAGTGGTGCCTGGCGCATCACAAGGAAAACTTCCTCTACACCCATTTCGACGACATCTGCGAAATCATGAAGGCCTACGACGTCAGCTTCTCGCTGGGCGATGGCCTGCGTCCGGGCTCGATTGCCGACGCCAACGACGAAGCGCAGTTCGGCGAACTGGAAACCCTCGGCGAGCTGACCAAGATCGCCTGGAAGCACGACGTACAGTGCATGATCGAAGGCCCCGGCCACGTGCCGATGCAACTGATCAAGGAGAACATGGACAAGCAGCTGGAATGCTGCGACGAGGCGCCTTTCTACACCCTCGGTCCGCTGACCACCGACATCGCCCCGGGTTATGACCACATCACCAGCGGCATCGGCGCGGCAATGATCGGCTGGTTCGGCTGCGCCATGCTCTGCTACGTCACGCCCAAGGAGCACCTGGGCCTGCCGAACAAAGATGACGTGAAGACCGGCATCATCACCTACAAGATCGCCGCACATGCCGCCGACCTGGCAAAAGGTCACCCGGGCGCACAGATCCGCGACAACGCGCTCTCCAAGGCGCGCTTCGAGTTCCGCTGGGAAGACCAGTTCAACCTCGGCCTCGACCCGGACACCGCGCGCGCATTCCATGATGAAACGCTGCCGAAGGATTCGGCCAAGGTGGCACACTTCTGCTCCATGTGTGGGCCGAAGTTCTGTTCGATGAAGATCACCCAGGAAGTGCGCGACTACGCCAAGGAGCAGCGCATCGACGCCGTCGACCTGGAAGCCGAACAGGGCATGCAGGCCAAGGCCAAGGAGTTCAAGGCGCAAGGCAGCCAGCTGTATCAGAAGGTGTAGCGGCGTACTTTCCGTCAGCCAGGCTTGATCGGCGAGCACTATGCTCGCTAGTGTGATGCGTAACGGGCCGCAGTTTGGCCCGTTACGACTATCTGGGGAGTTGCCATGGGCAAAGACGACATCGACATCATCGAGCGCGAAAACTGCTTTCGCGGTTTCTATCGCCTCGACCGGATCAAGCTGCGCCATCGCCAGTTCGCCGGCAACATGGGCCCGCAACTGACCCGCGAGCTGTTCGTGCGTCACGATGCCGTTTGCGTGCTGCCATACGATCCGCAGCGCGATGAAGTGGTGCTGATCGAGCAGTTTCGCGTCGGCGCCATGGACAAGAGCAGCAATCCCTGGCTGCTGGAACTGGTCGCCGGCCTGATCGACAAGGACGAAGAGCCCGAAGAGGTCGCGCGTCGCGAGGCCATCGAGGAAGCCGACCTGCCCCTGACTTCGTTGTGGCCGATCACCCAGTATTACCCCTCGCCCGGCGGCTCGGACGAGCGCGTGCATCTGTTCGTCGGTCGCTGCAGCAGTGAAGGTGCCGGCGGTGTGCATGGCCTGCCCGAGGAAGGCGAGGACATTCGTGTTCAGGTGATGCCGCTGGAAGATGCGCTGGCCGCCGTGCGCGACGGACGTATCGACAATGCTGCCAGCATCATCGCCCTGCAATGGCTGGCGCTGAATCGTGATGAAGTGCGGGGGATGTGGTCGTGAACCTGCTGCGCGAGCGCTATCGGGTCGACCTGGTCGAGCTGCAAGCGGCTTGCGAGGCCAATTACGCGCGCCTGATGCGTCTGCTGCCAGACATGCGCAAGCACACGCAAAGCCGTCGCGTAGCCCTGAGCCAGGGCGAGCACCTGCTCGGCGTGCTAGCGCTGGAAGTGCTGGAAAGCTGCCCCTATACCACCACCCTGCGCGTGCGCCAGGAATACAGCCTGCCCTGGCTACCGGTGCCACAGTTGGAGGTGCGGGTGTATCACGATGCGCGCATGGCCGAGGTGGTCGGCGCAGAGGACGCGCGGCGCCTGCATATTCGCTATCCCTACCCCAATGCGGCGATGCATCAACCGGATGAAAAGAGTCAGCTCAACCTGTTCCTTGGCGAGTGGCTGAGCCATTGCCTGGCATGCGGCCACGAACCACAGCCGGTGATGTAGCCCCCGCAATCAAGCTTTGCACTGCCCGGCCGATATTACGGGCCTGTTCTGCTTGCATGGTTTTCGTTGCCAAGGGTTAGCGCAAGCCACGTCAAAAACGCTCTCGGCGTTTTTTCTGTGATCTGCTTCCGCTTCCCGGGTTTTCCCTTTGCCGCAGCAACCACCATAATTCACTCGATAATGCCTTAGGAGATGGTCTTGCCGAGCCTGCCCGCCCCATCCACCGAATCCTCGGTCCTGCTGGTGCAGTTGTCCGACAGCCATCTGTTCGCCGAAGCGGACGGCAAGCTGCTGGGCATGGATACCTGCGACAGCCTGCAACGAGTGATCGAGCGGGTGCAGCAGGAGCAGCCGCAGATAGATCTGATCCTGGCCACGGGCGATCTTTCTCAGGACGGCAGCGTTGCGTCGTATCAGCGCTTTCGCCAACTCACCTCGGCCATTGCCGCCCCGGCTCGCTGGCTGGCCGGCAATCACGATGAAACCCCACCGATGCAGGCCGCCTGCAAAGACAGTGAGTTGCTGGAGCCGGTGATCGACCTCGGGGCTTGGCGCATTACCCTGCTCGACTCCTCGATTCCGGGCGCCGTGCCCGGTTTTCTTGCCGACAGCCAACTCGAACTGCTCGAACGCGCGCTCAGCGAAGCACCGCTGCGCCATCACCTGATCTGCCTGCATCACCACCCGGTATCCATCGGCTGCAAGTGGATGGAGCCCATAGGCTTGCGTAACGCCGATGCGTTGTTCGCCATCCTTGACCGTTACCCGCAGGCGCGGGCCGTGCTCTGGGGGCATATCCACCAGGAGTTCGACCAGATACGCGATAACCTGCGCCTGCTCGCCTCGCCCTCGACCTGCGTACAGTTCGCACCGGGCAGCGAGGAGTTTCAGGTGGGCAATGATGCCCCCGGCTATCGCTGGCTGCGTCTGCATGCCGACGGCAAGCTGGACACCGGCGTATCGCGCGTCACCGGCATTGATTTCGAAGTGGACTACAGCGTCAAGGGTTACTGACATACCCCCAATCAGCTTGAAGCTTGCAGCTTGAGGCCTCGGACGAGTAGCCTCCCGCTCCATGACCGCATCCATCCTCTATATACACGGCCTGAACAGCTCGCCAGCCTCGCACAAAGCCAGCCAACTGAGCCGCGCCATGGTCCATCTGGGCCTGGAAAACCAACTGCGCGTACCGGCCCTGCATCATCATCCACGCCAGGCCATCGCCCAGTTGCAGGCGCTGATCAGCGAACTTGGCACACCCGTGCTGGTGGGCAGCTCTCTGGGCGGCTACTACGCCACTTACCTGGCCGAGCAGCATGGGCTGAAAGCGCTGCTGATCAATCCGGCCGTGCAGCCGCACCTGCGTTTCGACGGCTATCTGGGCCCACAGAAGAATTACTACAGCGACGAGACCTGGGACCTCACCGAGGATCACGTCCACGCCCTGGCCGAACTGGAGGTGGCGCCGCCATTGGACGCCAGCCGCTACCAGGTATGGCTGCAAACCGGCGACGAGACCCTCGACTACCGCGACGCCGAGCGCTACTACCGCGGCTGCGCCCTGCGCATCCAGGCCGGTGGCGACCACGGTTTCCAGGGTTTTGCCGAACGCCTGCCGACCCTCTTCGCTTTTGCCGGTATTAACGCCACACTCTGGCGTGATACCGACTTTTCCGCATTCAATTGACGAACAAGAGACCCTATGGCCCAGCAGAACGCCTATAACGCAGACGCCATCGAAGTCCTTTCCGGCCTCGACCCGGTGCGCAAGCGCCCGGGCATGTACACCGACACCACGCGCCCCAACCACCTGGCTCAGGAAGTCATCGACAACAGCGTCGACGAAGCCCTGGCCGGGCACGCCAAGACCATCCAGGTGATCCTCCACGAGGACAACTCCCTGGAAGTGCTCGACGACGGCCGCGGCATGCCGGTGGATATCCACCCGGAAGAGGGCGTGCCCGGGGTCGAACTGATCCTCACCAAGCTGCACGCCGGCGGCAAGTTCAGCAACAAGAACTACCAGTTCTCTGGCGGCCTGCACGGCGTCGGTATCAGCGTGGTCAACGCCCTGTCGACGCGCGTGGTAGTCACCGTCAAGCGTGATGGCAACGAGTACCAGATGAGCTTCGCCGATGGCTTCAAGGCCAGCGACCTGGAAGTCATCGGCACGGTCGGCAAACGCAATACCGGCACCAGCGTGCATTTCTGGCCGGACGCCAAGTATTTCGACTCCTTCAAATTCTCGGTCAGCCGCCTCAAGCATGTGCTCAAGGCCAAGGCCGTGCTGTGCCCGGGCCTGTCGGTGACCTTCGAGGACAGGGCCGCCGGCGAGAAAGTCGAGTGGCATTACGAAGATGGCTTGCGCTCCTACCTGGTCGACGCCGTCAGCGAATTCGAACGCCTGCCCGTCGAACCCTTCTGCGGCGCCCTGGCTGGCAACAAGGAGGCGGTAGACTGGGCCCTGCTGTGGCTGCCGGAGGGCGGCGACGCGGTGCAGGAAAGCTACGTCAACCTGATCCCCACCGCGCAGGGCGGCACCCACGTCAACGGCCTGCGTCAGGGCCTGCTGGATGCCATGCGCGAGTTCTGCGAGTTCCGCAACCTGCTGCCGCGCGGCGTCAAGCTGGCACCGGAAGACGTCTGGGAGCGCATCGCCTTCGTCCTCTCAATGAAGATGCAGGACGCGCAGTTCTCTGGCCAGACCAAGGAACGCCTGTCCTCCCGCGAGGCCGCCGCGTTCGTCTCCGGCGTGGTCAAGGACGCCTTCAGTCTGTGGCTCAACGCCAACCCGGAAACCGGCCTGGCATTGGCCGAACTGGCCATCAGCAACGCCGGCCGCCGCCTCAAGGCGGGCAAGAAGGTCGAACGCAAGAAGATCACCCAGGGCCCGGCACTGCCCGGCAAGCTGGCCGACTGCGCGGGGCAGAACCCGCTGCGCTGCGAGCTGTTCCTGGTCGAGGGTGACTCCGCCGGCGGTAGCGCCAAGCAGGCGCGCGACAAAGAATTCCAGGCCATCATGCCGCTGCGCGGCAAGATCCTGAACACCTGGGAAGTGGACGGCAGCGAAGTGTTGGCCAGCCAGGAAGTGCACGATATCGCCGTCGCCATCGGCATCGATCCGGGTTCGAGCGACCTGAGTCAGCTGCGCTACGGCAAGATCTGCATCCTCGCCGACGCCGACTCCGACGGCCTGCACATCGCCACCCTGCTCTGCGCCCTGTTCGTCCGGCACTTCCGCCCACTGGTGGATGCCGGTCACGTCTACGTGGCCATGCCACCGCTGTACCGCATCGACCTGGGCAAGGAGATCTTCTACGCTCTGGACGATGCCGAGCGTGACGGCATCCTCGACCGCCTGGTGGCCGAGAAGCGCCGCGGCAAACCGCAGGTAACCCGCTTCAAGGGCCTCGGCGAGATGAACCCGCCGCAGCTGCGCGAAACCACCATGGACCCGAACACCCGGCGCCTGGTGCAGCTCACGCTGGATGATTTCGAAGGCACCCGCGAAGTGATGGACATGCTGCTGGCGAAGAAACGCGCCAGTGATCGCAAGAGCTGGCTGGAAACCAAGGGCAACCTGGCCGAGGTACTGGCCTGATGCGCAACCACCTCCTTGCACTTGGTCTGTTGGCCGGCGTCGCCAATGCCGAGCCAGTGGTGCTGGAAGAGCTGAAGCTGCAGGCGGAATACCCGGTGACGGAAATGCCCAGTGGCAATCTGTCCGGCCTGGCCATGTGTGGCGACACGATATGGGCGGTGTCCGACCGCGACGACGACCGTATCTACCAACTGCACCGAGAGGAGGGCTTGCTGCGCGCCGAGGCAGAAACCTTCGTCGCCCCTGAACCACCCGAGAACACCCTGCCCTGGGGGCTGCGCATGCGCAACTGGGCGGCTGGCCTGGTACGCGGCGGCAAGCTGGATTTCGAAGGCTTGTCGTGCGATGCGCAGGGCAACCGTTACCTGGTCAGCGAAACCCGTGCCGCCGTGTTGCAGGTCAGCAGCAACGGCAACGCACAGTGGCTCAACTTGCCCAGCGGCCTGGTACGCCAGGCGCGCGCCAGCGGCATGCTCTTGCACTTCAACCAGGGCTTCGAAGGCATCGCCATCGACCCAGCAGGCGAACGCCTGTGGCTGGCAGCGGAACAACGTCGTCGCGGCCTGACCGTGTTGCATCGGCGCGGCAGTAGCTGGCGCTGCACGGGCGGTTGCGTGCTGACCAGCGAAAGCGGTGATGAACCCTCCCCGGAAGCCCTCGGCGGCCATTTGGCCCCTCGCGACTTCTCCGGCCTGGCCTATTTCGGCGAAAAAATCTTCACTCTGGAACGCCAGGCTCATCGTATCTGCCGCCGCACCCTGAGCGACGGTATTGCGGATATCTGTTGGTCATTCGCCGCCGAGGCACTGAGCGAGCCACGCCGCTATACGCCGGACTACGGCATGGCCGAAGCGCTGTGGATCGACAAGGACGGCGCCTGGATCGGCGTCGACAATGGCAGCCAGGCCCGCGCCGATGGTGAAGAACGCCCAATCGTCTGGCGTTTTGCTGCGCCCAAGGGCGGCTGGAGCCGGCGCCCGTGAGCGAGCAGACGCCCGGCCGCCGTGCCGGACGCGTGATGTGGGTGCTCGCCTGGGGTGCAGGCCTGCTGCTGGCCACGCATTTCTTCGGCAACTGGGAAGATCGCCAGCGCAACCCGAACCAGACGCCGCAGTCGCTACATGGCGATGGTTTCGTCGAAGTCAGCCTGGCCAGCAGCCGTCAGGGGCATTACGTGGTCAACGGCCAGATCGATGGGCAGGACGTGACCTTCCTGCTCGATACCGGCGCCACGCAGGTCGCGATCCCCAGCACGGTGGCCGAGCGGCTCGGCCTGCAACGCGGTGCGCCGGTCATCATCAGCACCGCCAACGGCCGCGCCACGGGACATCGCACGCGCCTGGACAGCCTGCGCCTGGGCGATATCGAACTGCGTGACGTCGCCGCACTGATCGCCTCCGGCATGGACGGTGATGAAGTGCTGCTGGGCATGAGCGCCCTGAAACAACTCGAATTCAGTCAGAAGGGCGGCACCCTGGTGCTGCGCCAATCAACCTTGCAATGAGGCCCGCATGAGCGAATCCCTCGATTTGAGCCTGGAAGGTGTTGAACGCCGGTCACTCGCCGACTTCACCGAGCAGGCTTATCTCAACTACTCCATGTACGTGATCATGGACCGCGCCCTGCCGCACATCGGCGACGGCCTGAAACCCGTGCAGCGCCGTATCGTCTACGCCATGAGCGAGCTGGGCTTGGACGCCGACTCCAAGCACAAGAAGTCGGCGCGGACCGTCGGTGACGTGCTCGGCAAGTTCCACCCGCACGGTGACATCGCCTGCTATGAAGCCATGGTGCTGATGGCGCAGCCGTTCAGCTACCGCTACACACTGGTCGACGGCCAAGGCAACTGGGGCGCGCCGGACGATCCCAAGTCCTTCGCTGCCATGCGCTACACCGAGGCGCGCCTGTCGCGTTACTCGGAAGTGCTGCTCTCCGAGCTGGGCCAGGGCACGGTCGACTGGGTGCCGAACTTCGATGGTACGATGAACGAGCCGGCGACGCTGCCGGCACGCTTGCCCAACCTGCTGCTCAACGGCACCACCGGCATCGCTGTCGGCATGGCCACCGACGTGCCGCCGCACAACTTGCGCGAAGTCGCCGCGGCCTGCGTGCGTCTACTCGATGAGCCTAGCGCCACGATCGAGCAGCTTTGCGAGCATATCCAGGGCCCTGACTTCCCCACCGAAGCCGAAGTCATCACGCCCAAGGCCGACCTGCTGAAGATCTACGAAACCGGCCGCGGCTCGGTGCGCATGCGCGCCGTGTACAGTGTCGAGGACGGTGACATCGTCGTCACTGCCCTGCCGCATCAGGTCTCCGGGTCCAAGGTGCTGGAGCAGATAGCGGCACAGATGCAGGCCAAGAAGCTGCCGATGGTCGCTGACCTGCGCGATGAGTCGGACCACGAGAACCCGTGCCGCATCGTCATCATCCCGCGCTCCAACCGCGTCGATGCAGATGAACTGATGACTCACCTGTTCGCCACCACCGACCTGGAATCCAGCTACCGGGTCAACACCAACGTCATCGGCCTCGACGGCAAGCCGCAGGTCAAGGACCTGCGCACCCTGCTCAGCGAGTGGCTGGTGTACCGCGTCGGCACCGTGCGCCGCCGCCTGCAGTTCCGCCTGGACAAGGTGGAGAAGCGTCTGCACCTGTTGGAAGGCTTGTTGATTGCCTTCCTCAACCTCGACGAGGTGATCCGCATCATCCGCACCGAAGATTCGCCCAAGCCGGTGCTGATGGAAACCTTCGGCCTCACCGATGTGCAAGCTGACTACATCCTCGACACCCGCCTGCGCCAATTGGCTCGCCTGGAAGAAATGAAGATCCGAGGCGAGCAGGACGAGCTGGCCAAGGAACGCGAGAAGCTACTGGCTCTGCTCGGCAGCGAAGCCAAGCTGAAGAAGCTGGTACGCAAGGAGATCATCGAAGACGCCGAGAAGTACGGCGATGACCGTCGCTCGCCGATCGTCGCCCGCGCCGAAGCCAAGGCCCTGTCGGAAACCGAGCTGATGCCGACCGAACCGGTCACCGTGGTGCTCTCGGAAAAAGGCTGGGTGCGCTGCGCCAAGGGCCATGACATCGACGCCACCGGTCTGTCCTACAAGGCCGGCGATGGCTTCAAGGCCGCCGCACCGGGCCGTTCGAACCAGTACGCGGTGTTTATCGACTCGACAGGCAGAAGTTATTCGCTCGCCGCCCACAGCCTGCCGTCGGCGCGCGGCCAGGGTGAACCGCTGACCGGTCGTCTGACACCACCACCGGGGGCAACCTTCGAATGCGTGATGTTGCCGGAGGACAGTGCCCTGTATGTGATCGCCTCCGACGCCGGCTACGGCTTCGTGGTCAAGGGCGAAGACCTGCAAGCCAAGAACAAGGCCGGCAAGGCCCTGCTGACCCTGCCCAACGGCGCCAAGGTGGTTGCACCCAAGCCGGTCAACAATCTGGAAGACGACTGGCTGGCCGCCGTGACCACCGAAGGCCGCCTGCTGCTGTTCAAGGTCACCGACCTGCCGCAACTGGGCAAAGGCAAGGGCAACAAGATCATCGGCATTCCAGGCGAGCGAGTGGCCTCGCGCGAGGAGTATCTGACCGATCTGGCCGTGCTGCCCAGCGGCTCGAGTTTGGTTTTGCAGGCCGGGAAGCGTACCCTGACACTCAAAGCCGACGACCTCGAGCATTACAAGGGCGAGCGCGGCCGCCGTGGCAACAAGCTGCCGCGCGGCTTCCAGCGCGTCGACCAGCTTCTGGTGGAATAGCGTCGACAACACGCCCCGTTCTTCCGGGATATCCGCGCTACCGACAAGCAGCCAAGGCTGGAGTCGTAGCGCGGTTTGACGGATGATACGCGCCCTGGGTCATCCATGACCCCTGCATGATATGGGATCGATGTGCAGCTGCCCCAGAAGCGGCTGCCTGGAATTGATGATGACTGTAGTACGCCCTATCGCTCTGCTTCTGACCGCGCTGCTCGTGCTGAGCGGTTGCAGCCTGCTGCAGCAGAAGCCGGTGCCCCTTTACCAACTCGACAGCGGCGATGCGGTGACGCCGACCAAGGATAACGGTGTGACCGTGCTGGTCGGCCCGATCAGCGTTGCCGACTATCTGCGCCAACAGCACCTGCTGCAGCGCCAGGCCGATGGCAGCCTCGTTGCCACGCAGGATGCGCGCTGGGCCAGCGGCCTGGCCAACGATATAGACCAGCAGATGCTGCGCCAGCTGGCCTGGCGCCTGGACAGCCAGCGCCTGGTGCTGGCCCCGGCAGCCCCCGGCTTCAGCGCCGATGCGCAGGTCATGCTGACCATTACCCGTCTGGACTCCGGCCCGACTCAACCCGCCGTACTCGAAGCGCAATGGCGCCTGCTCGACCGTCGCGGGCAACTGCGCGATAGCCGCCTGATCCGCCTGGAAGAAGCGCACAGTGGCGCCCTGGCCGAACAGGTCAAGGCGCAGAGCATTCTGCTGCACCGCCTGGCGGCGGAGCTGGCGGTGGCCATCCAGCCCATCGCAGCGGCTGAGCCCACGCCTGAGCCGCCGCGCAAGAAGACCCCGATCGCCAAAGCCAAGCCGCAGGAGCCTGCCGCCGGGCCGAAGATTCCAGTGGCAGAACCCATCAAGATCGATACGGAAGTCTTCCGCTTCTAAACAAAAAGCCCGCAATTCAGACTGTGTAAAAACCGAGTAGTCTGTATCCAAGCCAGAGACAATGCCTCCATCGGTCGATGGGGGCATTGTCGTTTATGGGATACATCAAGGCAGAAGATCGTCAGCAAAGCAGCCTAACTCCCCCACACAGGAGGTGCTGGTGCCGGATGATCATCACATCGACGATCATGGCATCTCTTCAGTACGAGGGATGCAATCGAGGGTGAAGTCAGGGCCGGCAGTCACTATGACTACAACCCGGCGACAATCGGGTCGAGCCATGACTGGAAACGAATAGACCGAGCACGACTCGCGCCTTGCTCAGTCCGCGTTCACTTGCTGCGAATCTTCTCGACGATTGCTGTGGTGGAGCTGTTCTCCACCAGACCAAGTACGCGTACTTCGCCGCCATAGGCCTGGACGATGTCGGCACCGACCACTTGGTCGACACCATAGTCACCGCCCTTGACCAGCACATCCGGCTGCACCTGCTTGAGCAGGCGCTCGGGCGTGTCTTCACTGAAGCTCACAACCCAGTCCACCGCCCCCAGGCCAGCGAGCACCGCCATACGACGGTCGACCGCGTTGATAGGGCGGCCGGGGCCTTTCAGGCGGCTGACCGAGGCGTCGTCGTTGATCGCCACGATCAGGCGATCGCCCTGCGCGCGCGCCTGCTCCAGGTAGGTCACGTGACCGGCGTGAAGGATATCGAAACAACCATTGGTGAAGACGATCTTCTCTCCATGGGCGCGGGCGTCTTCAATGGCGATCAGCAATTGATCCAGACTCAGTACGCCACGCTCGGAACCTTCTTCGCGCTGCACCGCACGACGCAGCTCGGGTGCGCTGATGGCTGCAGTGCCCAGCTTGCCGACCACGATGCCAGCGGCCAGGTTGGCCAGGGCCACTGCCAGCGGCAGCTCCTCGCCCGCCGCGATGGAGGCGGCCAAGGTGGAAATCACCGTGTCGCCAGCACCAGTGACGTCGAACACCTCTCGGGCACGGGCCGGCAGGTGCAGTGGCGCATGCTCCGGGCGCAGCAGGGTCATGCCGTGCTCGCCACGGGTCACCAATAAAGCGCCCAACTCCAGCTCGCGCATCAGCTTGGCGCCTTTGCTGACCAACTCGGCCTCATCGGCACAACCGCCGACGATCAGCTCGAACTCGTGCAGGTTAGGCGTGATCAGGCTGGCACCACGGTAGATGGAAAAGTCCTTGCCCTTGGGATCGGCCAGCACCGCAATGCCCTTGTTACGCGCCGCCTGGATCAGTACCTGATGGTTCTGCAGCACCCCCTTACCATAGTCCGACAGCACCAGCACCTTGACCCCATCGAGCAGTGCATCGACCTCACGCGCCAGAGCGGCGGTGTCGGTTCTGAACGGTTCCTCGAAGTCCATGCGCAGCAACTGCTGGTGGCGGCTCATCACCCGCAGCTTGACGATGGTGGGCTGGTCATCGATACGCTGGAAATGGGTTTCCACCCCCACGCCCTGCAGGCTGTCGCTGAGGCTGTCGGCGGCTTCGTCCTCACCCGTGACGCCAACCAGCAGCGCCCGCGCACCGAGCGCCGCGATATTCAGTGCCACGTTGGCAGCACCACCTGGGCGGTCCTCGATCTGGTCGACACGCACCACGGGCACCGGGGCTTCGGGAGAAATCCGCGAGGTGCCGCCATGCCAGTAGCGATCGAGCATCACATCGCCCACCACCAGAACGGTGGCTTGGTCATAGCGGGGCATGGATAGTTTCATGGCAGCTCCAGAAGGGGAGAAAAACGGGAAAAATCATAGCATGGCGAATACGGCGGGCAGCTCAGAGCGGGCGAACCCAGAACAGCTCATGTCGGCGCACGGCCTTACGGAAGAACTCGTCCTCGCCCGTGGCGGGCCAGCGGCGCCCGGCCAACGCCCACTGAATCAGGCGGCGCAGGCGTCTTTTCAGCGGCAGCGGGCCTTGCAGGTCATGCTGCAGGCCCAGCGCCATGGCCTTGTCCAACTGCCGTTCAGCATCCAGCGTCGGGCTCCACAGGCGGTCGGCCGGCAGCGCGTTTATCGCCGGCGGCAAGGCGATGCCATTACCCGCCGGGCCCATGGGCCAACGGTCGTTGTCATTCAGGTGATTGGCGTAGAGCAACAGGGCTTTCGGCTTCCAGCCGCTGCGCTCGCAGGCTTCGAGCACGGCACGGGTGCTGGCGACATGATCGTGATGCGGGTCCAACTCCGGGTGCGGCGTCAGCAACACTTCGGGGCGGTAATGCTCGATCACAGCTACTAGGTCGGCGATCAGGTTATTCCAGGTCGGCTGACCATCGGTGTCGGCCGGTAGCGGCAGCGGATTGTGACGGCGCACAGGGCGCACATCGCTTTCCCCCGATTCGCGTGAGCCAAAGGGCACTTGCGGTTGCTCGGCCATGGCGGGCAGCTGCAGGCAGTAGTAGCCGAGCTGCACGCAGCGATGCTGCGGTACGCCGCCCCAAAGCGGCGCGGCCAGGCTGTCCCAGGAGCGCAGCCGGCCTTTCAGACGGGCGGCAGCGGCCTTGTCCAGGCCGAGGCGCTGATAGTTTTCGGCCTCGATCTCACCTTGGGTCAGGGTGACGATGGCGGTCTCGGACGAGCGACTGTACTGACCAAAGGCCGCCAGCTCGGCATCGTCAGCATGTGGCGCGATGATCAGCATGCGCTGCGCGGTAAAGTCGGGGCTGCGCATGGCATGCACGCGCAATTCGCCCACGATACGGCAGAAGCGAGGGACGATGCTCAGCCCTCGCACCGACTGCCCAGAGACATTGAGGTAGCGGCGCCCAGCCACGCCACGCTCAAAATCCTGGCGGTCATCGCCCAGACGCACATACGGATCGACCCAACGTCCCAGCCAGGTCGCGGCTAGGCTCAACTCGAGAATCAGCGTGTCGTAACCGACGAGGTCCACCTCGACCTGCAGTGCGCCCTGCTCGATACGTGCCGGTACGCTGAGGCAATCATCGGGGAAGTCGTAGCGGTAATCGTCGCGCGGCGAATAGAACAGGTGGTCGGCGAACCAAGCCTCGTGCGCCACCCAACCAAGTACCAGCAACAGAGGCGGTAGCCACCAGGCGACGAAAACACCGAGCGCCAGCAACGCCAACAGCGCCAACAATAGGGCGATGCGCTTGTTGCGCCGATGCTGCTTGAGCAGCTGTTGCTTGCGTCCGTTCATGCGCTCACACCTGATAGACCGGTACCCGGTTGCACCAGCGATCCTTATATTCGCGGTCGGCGCGACCGAACGAATAACGCAGTGGTTTGCCCAGCGCCCGCGCCTGCTCCCACTCGCTTTGCGTGTTGACGAAGCTGAGCACGCTGCCGGGGCTGAACTCGCGTTGTTGCGGGTCAACGCCGCCGTTGATGTACTCCAGGCTGACCCACTGCGGCGCCTCGACCCGATAGAGCACCTGGATCGCCACGGGTTCGTCATTCAGATAGATCAGCGAGCCGGTCATGAACTCGCGCAGGCGGCTGAACACCTCGACCAGATGCGCTTTGCCGGTGGCCTCAAAGCTCCAGCGACGCTGAAACAGATCAGCGTAGATGCGCGCCTGCTCCTGCGCCGTCAGATCCAGCATCGGCCGGATCACCCCGCCCGCCTCCTCCAGCAGGCGCTGTTCGCGGCGCTGGTTGTAGCGAAATTTCTTGCTGTATTGCTCGGGCTCGCGAGCCAATGCCAGCCCCTCGGGCTGCTCGCGCAGCGGGGTGACCTGTGCGGCGTTGAGCTCGGAAACGTAGCGCATGGAGTGCTGCACCGGCACTTTCAGACCGTTGGCGATGGGCAGAATGATCTCGGCATTACCCAGATCGAAGAGCCCACGCCGCCCCTGCTGCTTCAGCACATCCTTGGACAGCGCCAAGTATCGGCCCCAAGTCGGCATCGCCGCGCTCAATTGGCCATCGACCAACCAACCCAGGTAGCGCACGGGAATGCTAGCCAGATCAGCCAGACGCGCCACCACTGCAGGGTGGGTGGCGACGCTACCGCCGAAACGCGACCAGGCCTCGGCATAATCGGTGGCGCTAATCGGCGTCCAGCCGCGCTCACGCCAGAATTGCAGACGGCTAAGCATCAGATGTCCTGCTCGACCGCAGCGGGCTGGCTGCCATCCTCGAACTGCTTGGCATGCAGCCGCGCGTAGTAGCCGTTCTGTGCCAGCAACTCGGCATGGCTGCCGCGCTCGACGATCTGCCCCTGATCCATCACCAGAATCAGGTCGGCCTTTTCGATGGTGGTCAGGCGATGAGCGATCACCAACGTGGTACGGCCCTGCATCACCTGGTCCAGGGCGGCCTGGATGTGTCGCTCGGATTCGGTATCCAACGCCGAGGTGGCCTCGTCGAGAATCAGCACAGGCGCATCCTTGAGCAGCGCGCGGGCGATAGCCAGGCGCTGGCGCTGACCACCGGACAGCAGCACGCCGTTCTCGCCAACCAGGGTGTCATAGCCTTGCGGCATCTTCTCGATGAACTCGGCGGCATAGGCATCGCCCGCCGCCTGCTGAACGGCTTCGAGCGGAGCGCCGACCAGATCGCCATAGGCGATGTTATTACGCACCGTGTCGTTGAACAGGGTGACGTGCTGGGTGACCAGAGCAATGTGCCGGCGCAGGTTGCGCAGGGTGTAATCCTCCACATCCACCCCATCGAGCAGGATGCTGCCCTGCTCGTGGTGATAGAACCGCGGAATCAGGTTGGCCAGGGTCGACTTGCCGCTACCGGAACGCCCCACCAGCGCCACCATCTGCCCCGGTTCGGCAACGAAGGAAATGTTGTTCAGAACAGGTTTATCCGAGCCGGGGTAGCTGAAGCTCAGCGCCTTTACTTCCAGTCGGCCGTTGATGCGCTCGCGCTCCTGGGTGCCGCGGTCGACCTCCGGCTCCTCATCGAGCTGCTCGAAAATGCTCTCGGCACCCGCCACACCTTTCTGGATGGTCGAGCTGACCTCGGACAGTTGGCGAATCGGCTTGGGCAGCAGGCCCGCCAGCGTGATGTAAGCCACCAGATCCCCCGCCGAGGCATCGCCGCGCAGCCACAGGACAAGAAACATCAGCACGGCCATGGCACTGTAGATCACCAGTTGCAGCGAAGGCGTATAGACGGCGCCAGTGCGCACCATCTTCAGTTGCTTGTTCTTGTTCTCCTCACTGGCGTCGAAGAAGCGCTGCTTCTCATAGTCTTCGCCACCAAAACTGCGCACCACACGGTAGCCCTGGATGCTTTCGGAGGTGACATGAGTGACATCGCCCATGCTGGTCTGGATCTTTTTGCTCTGCTTACGAAATTTCTTGCTGGTACTGGTCACCATCAGGCCGATGATCGGCAGAATCGCCACCATCACCAGAGTCAACTTCCAGTTCATCCACAACAGGGTGGCGAACAGGAAAATCACCGTCATACCCTCACGAACGACAACCTTGATCGCATCGGTGGCGGCACCGGTGACCATGGTCACGTTGTAGGTGATACGCGAGATCAGATGACCGGAGTTGTGGTTATCGAAGTAGCGGTTGGGCAGGGTCAGCAGGTTATTGAACAGCGCGATGCGCAAATCCTGTACCAGCCCCATAGAGACCTTGGCCAGGTAGTAGTTGCCAAGGAAAGAGCCAATACCCTGCCACAATGCGATCAGCACGATCAGCAATGGCACCGCCTGCAGCAGCTTCAGGTGCGCTAGCCAAGGCGCATGCTCCAACAGCCAGGGCACGCCCGCGAACAGACTGGCCTCGGGATTGGACAGCCCATCGACGAAATACTTGAGGATGTAGCCCAGCATCGGCTGGGTGGAGGCGAAGATCAGGAAGCCCAGAAGACTGATGGTGAAAAGGCCCCAGTAGGGAACCACGTAGCGCAGCAATCGCAGATACACCTTCATGCTGGATTGCTGGTTGGAATTGGCCATTCGGCTCGCCTCACGCACTGGCAGGATTAGCAAGGGGCGGATTGTAACAGCACGCTCTCGCTACGCACCTAAGCACATCGAGAAGTTTTTACGCCCCTTCCTTGGGGCAGCCTCAAGAGCACGACGGGCCGATTCAATCGAATCTTTGCAACCCGGGCTCGGCAGAGCGAGCCCGACGGGCGGCGAGCGCCATCGCTAGCCCGATCGGTAGCCAGGAGACAAACCACTCGGCTCGCGGGCTATCCCAGAGACTGGCCGCGTCAAACTGCAACGCGACAAAGGCAACCAGGAGACTGCTCAGCAGTAGACGCCCTTCCCACGAAGAGCGTTGAAGCCAGGCGACCCGAAAAGCCTCCAGCCAGAGCCCGCCCCACAGCAACAAACCTGGAATCCCAAGCTCAATGGCCGCGTGAGTGAAGGCATTGTGGGAGTGATCAAACCCATCAGGGAAGTTGGCAGTAAATACGCGGTACTCCGAACCGATTCCCAGGCCGAGCCAGGGATTGTGCATGATCATCTGCACACTGGAGGCGAATATCTCCGGGCGATAGGAGAAGCCGCGCTCCAGGATAAACGGCATGAACAACACCGCACCCACAACAGCCAAAGCGCAGGTAATCAGTGCGACCAGCCAGGCGATGCGCCCACCGTTCCAGAGCGGCATAGACAGCAGAGCCAATGCGAGAGCCAACATGGCACCGCGGCTCTGCCCGAGCACGACAAATGCGATTAGCAGGGAGATCAACCCGGCCCACACGAGGCGTTGCCAAGGCTGACGAGGTATGAACTGCAGCCCCCACATGACGGCCAACGCCATCACATAAGCGCCAAGAATGGGATGGCCGGCCTGCCCTATACCATCCAACCTTGCGTACAGCGGATGCATACCTTGCACATAAAACAGATAGAAGCTGACCGGACAGGAGAGCGCTAGCGCGACAAAGGCCAAGCCCAGTCCTTTCCAGACAAATGCCGATCGCAATTCGGCCAGTATCTGAAATAAAAGTAGAAACAAGCCAACATACAGAACCCGTTTTAGCTCCTTGAGTGGCTCTTCGGCGGCGGTCCAGAGTGTGCTTAGTGCCGCCCAGCCCAGCAGCATCAGCAACAGCCCCAGAAATACCTTGTTGGTTCGCCAGACTGGCAGCAACCGCTTGTGTAGCACCAGCACTGCGATCAGCACTGGCAACCATAGAAGCAACACCAGCCCCTGCTGATAGAGCTTGTTACTGGGCACCCAGACAATGCCGAACAGAAACCACAGATATCCCATACACAGGACGCCGACCGCCCAGGCACTACGAACGCCTACCATCTTCACTCCAGTAAGATGGGCCATCTGATGACGGCCATGTATTCAGAGGATGATATTCTACACGCCATCAAGAGGATGGCTCGCCCCCAATGACTCACGCTACACAATTGATTTACCTCGCTTTTAGCGCAGCGATCGATCAACGCGAGCGAAGCCGTATCCAGCGCTGAACTCTCATATACTCGCTGGTTTGACAGCCAATTGAACGCCCGGCCCACTTCATGCCCATCAAAACCAAACTAAGCAACAACATGCTAGCCACCCTGACGGCCGACGCACAGGTTCTGGAGGAGGACAGTCTCGGCCCCAAAGTGTACAGATTGGCCGACGGTAACTTTCTCAAACTCTTCAGACGCAAGCGCCTGCTCTCCTCGGCGCTGTTCGTTCCCTATTCGGATCGTTTCTGGCTCAATGCCAAGCGCCTGAAATCACTCGGCATCCCCACACTCACTCCATTGGAACTGTATCAACTGGAGGACACCTCGCTGAGCGCGGTGCTGTATAGCCCGCTGCAAGGAAGAACGCTCAAGGATATCTATCTGGAAGACCCGACTGCCTTCACCACGCAGCTACCGAATCTGGTCGACTTCATTCGCACCTTGCACCTTCGCGGTATCTATTTCCGCTCGCTTCACCTGGGCAATATCGTACGAACACCGGAAGGCTCGCTGGGCCTGATCGACATTGCCGACCTGAGCGTTCAACGCCGGCCTTTATCGAAGGCCAAGGCCAGGCGCAACCTCGCCCACTTTACGCGTCTGCTGAAAAACCTCGGCCTAGCGGAGCAGTTCCCAATGGCCGCCCTGACTACGGCAGTTCTGGACGACTAACGCAACAACGCGCGGTAATCCTCGCTGAAGCGCAACCAGGCGCCCTCGGGATCAAGGCCTTGCTGCTGCGCCTGCGCCAACGCCGCCAAATCGCCCTGCAGATGCTGATGCAGGGCAACCTCCCAGGCATCCTTGCGATCAGAAGCCTGCAAGCCGAAATCTCCGGCCAGCTGTTCGCGGAAGACGGGTAGATCTGTTGCCAGTACGGGGATGCCAGCGATGACAGCCTCAGGCAGCACCAATCCCAGGCCCTCCTGACGAGACGGGATACATAGCAGGTCGAACGCCTGATACAAGCGCGGGGCCTCTGCGACATGACCCGGCAGATAGACCTGGTCGACGACGCCAAGCCTCTGCGCCAGCGCAAGCAAGGCCTCCCGTTCCGGTCCTTCACCGACTATCACCAGGCGATCTCCGGGATGAGCCTTCAACCAGCCGGCCACCGCCTCGATCAGCAGAGCGAAGCCCTTCTCGGCGACTAGCCGGCCCACAGCCCCGATCGTGCGCCCCGTTGCGGCCACTGGCAAACCCAGAGCACGCTGGGCATCCTCCCTGCTCTTGAGCGACGCTCGCAGCGTGGTCGGCTCCAGAGCGATGCGACCGCCAAGAACACTACGCCCGACCTGACGCTCAAGATCGCCAGCCAGCGTTTCAGAAACCGCCACCAACTGCAGTCTGTCGGCCGGGAACCGCTGCAGCAGCCTGACCTGATCAGGCCTGAGGCGCTTGTGGCCGTGAAACAGCACAATGACCCGCACCTCGCTCAGTGCAGACAGTATTGGAAGAACGTAGGCGGCCACACCAATGCCGTCTAGCAGCACCACCCGTGGCTGGCGCGAGACCAGCACTGCGGCCAGACGTCGGCGGTCGAACCAGCGTCGTAGCGCATTAAGACCGCGCCCCTTGATACGCGCAGAGGACAGCTCAAGACACGAAACTTCTCCGACTTCCGCCAGTGCGCCCGCCTCGCCACCCTGCAGCAAAAGGCTACTGATTGACGCGCCGGGCTCGCCGAAGCGGAGAATTTCGCGGTGCACCTTGTGCACGGAGACGAATGCCGGGCCGCCTCCCCACATGATGTTGAGGATATCCACTGGCACCTGCCTTAGTAGTAAACGCCAACCTTGCGCAGCTGCAACTGCAACCAGGAAGGCTGCGATGCCCGACGTAACGGCGGACGCATGGCCTCGACGATCTGGTGCCCGATGGCGGCGAAACCATAGTATTGCTCGGCCAGTTGACGCCCCGCCTCGGCGATAGCTGCAGTTCTGGACGGATCCTGCCGCAACATATGCAGCTTCTCGCGCAATTCGGCGACGTTTCGATACAGAACCAAGTTGTGCATATCGACGAAACCGAGAGCCGCATTTTCCTGCTCCCCATGATCATAGGCCAGCAGCACACAACCGCATGCCATGGCCTCGAAATTCTTGATCATGTACTCGCCCATACCGACATCGGCACTCACGAAGAAGCGAATGCGGTTGAGCGTATCGCAATACTCCTCACCCGATTTGGTCTTGGTTACGAGCAGATTCTCGACCTGCCCGAGCTCATCGAGTAGCGCCTTGCGCCCACTGTAGGCCACGCTCTTGGTGCTGCCGACGAAAGCCAGCTCGATATCCCGCTCCCGGCCCTGATAGGAGAGCAACGCCTGGTCATAGCCCTTGGGCACGAAACAGGCGTCGAAGCCCTCATCGCACAAACGCTGGCTGACCTGTGCACCGGAACTGATGATGCGCACCCAGGGCATCCGCCGGTAATGCGCGCTGAACTTGCCCGTGTACTTACAGGGGATGTAGTTCTGGTAGGCGTCGTGTTCCAGGATAACCAGATTGGGCAGGGTGCGAATAAAACGCCATTGACGCATTTCTTTCTTGAAACGCAGAAAGAAGAGAATTCTGTCGTAACGCGATACATCCACGTGCTCACGGAAGTAACGCTGCAGATTGGCTTGTTCATCGCTGCTCAGCCAACGGATATCACAGCTATCGCACGCTTGTGCAATACCATCGTACAGTCGATCCAGTATCGCTCGTTGCTCGGCCTGGACGAGAAAAAGCACGTTCAAAGGCACACCTCGAATACGCGATTAGGAAAGATCACGAGAGCTCCCTGAAGCAGCCTCACCCAGCAGCCTCGCCAGATACCGCTTCTGCTGCCCACTCAATATCTTGCTCCAGGGTTGCATGCTCAGGCTTTCACCTGCGGGAATGGCTTTGCGCCGCAACTCCTCTGCATAGCCATGGCCACAGGCCTCAGCGTAGGGATCGGCGCGCATCACTGCAGCGTAGTACGCCAGCTTGGCATGAGAGCGGGCTCGGGAGGGTAGGAACAGACTTCGCAAACGAAAGTACAAACGGTGCCCCAAAGCAGGCCTCGGCTTTGTGGTTGGCATCTCAAGAACTGCCTGCACGGCGAGCTCTGAGAACGCGTCACCATGGCGCCGAAAGAACGCAGCGACCAGGTGACGCCAATAATTCTTCCCCGAAAAATAATGCTTGATCACCCCGCGAGACTCCGCAGGCCGCCCCAGGTGTCTGGCCGCCACTCCAACGGCGAATTGCTCGATGATATGAATCTTGGGAACCATCGGATGCATGACATCAATGAGACTCAGCACCTCATCCATCAAACCAGAGGCATCTGCCTGGAAACCCAGAACGCCAGAGTTGATCAGCAACATCTGCTGATCGACTCCATGCCGTTCTGCCAAATAGGGCGCCAATACATCATGCAGGGGCTCGCCCTTGTACTCTTTCCAGATACCTTCGATTTCATCGACAAGCCACGGCGCTTTTGCCAGACGCTCGAAGAGCCTCACCGGAGAATCCAGAAAGAAGGTGTCCGTATCGATGAAAATGCTTTGCTCGGCATACTGCAATGCATCACGAATGGCAGCAGCTTTTCGACGGTGCAGGTAAGTTGCAGGGCCTGTCCAGGTCTTCAAGGTCTCGGCATCGAGCGTGATCAGATCGACCGGCCAACCGCGGAACTGCTCGGGCTCATCGGTGTACAGCAGAATTCGAGGGCAGGCTCCCTGGGCATGGTGCAGGGCCGAGAGGATGCTGTACTTGGCCTCCTGATGATATTCCAGCTTACCTCCGTAAACCAGATAAACCAGCTGCCTGGATACGCGCTCAGGCATCATGGTTTCCTCGACTGCGCTAGACACACGACACCCGGCCGCGACCAGAAACACGCATGAGCGCCCTCGTCCGTGAAACAGCCCTTCACACCGTGCTCGATCGGTTTCCAATCAGTGCTTGATACAACCGACAAACGAGACGCCAACGTCGCAGCGTCGCCCAGCGGAAACAGTGCTTGCGGCTCACACACAACCTCGGGAGCCCCTCCACAATCGGTCGCCAGCACCGGCACTCCGGCGGCCATCGCTTCCAGCAGCACCATGCCAAATGGCTCGTGATCGGAGGTCAGGGCGAATACGTCGAACGCCTTGAAATAGCGCCTTGCATTCGACACCTGGCCGAGAAAACGCACCGACTCGCTGACGCCCAGCTCAGCCGCCAAGGCCTTGAGATCGGCTTCCAGACGGCCACTGCCCATGATCACCAGCAGGCTACCAGTTGGTAGCTGCGGCAAGGCCTGAGCAAAACCACGGATGAGCGTGGCCTGGTCCTTGTCCGGGTGCAGGCGGCCGACGTTGCCGACCACCCAGGCATCCTGGGGCAAAGCCAGATGTTCACGCGCGGCCTCGCGGGATACCTGATCGGCCTGCACTGAAGCGACGTCGATTCGGTTATAGAGTGTCTCGATGCGCTCTGTCGGCCAATCGGACAGGCAGGCGCGCATGTCGTCGCGCACGGCATTGGAGACGCCGAGAAGCATCAGGCGCTTGCGGAAAAGGTTGGCGAACATCTGCCGCGAACGGCGCTTGTAGTCGCCAAAGGCGTGATGCACGCCGATCACCGGTAGGCGGCTGCCAAGCAGCGCGACATAGATCGGTTTGAAGCGGTGCGCGATGCACAGGCCGAAATCACGCGAAGCAGCGATCCGGCGCAAATCGCGGATTGCCCCCAACTTGAGACCGCGCACCTGCGCGCTGGAATAGTCGAGGAAGATCACCTCGTCGGACGCCGAGCCGCGCTCGACCTCCGCTGACGGCTTACCAGTCAGGTAGACGGTGCAGACCTTGTAAGGCGAGCCCTTGAATAGCACCGCATACTGCCGCGCACAATCCAGAAAAGGGCCGTCATAACCATGGCAAAACTGCAGAACCCAGCGCTGCGCCGCGCCAGAGGCCTGCTCAGACGCTGTCATACCAATCCTTGCCGTCCTTGACCACAAGTACGTCTTCCATGATCAGGTATTGCAGGTCCGAGCCGTAGAACATGTTCAGCGCATCGGTCGGCGAACAGATCATTGGCTCGCCACGACGGTTGAGCGAGGTGTTCAGCGAAACACCATTGCCGGTGAGCTTCTCCAACTCCAGCATCAGGTCATACCAGCGCGGGTTGTACTGGCGCTCCAGCACCTGAGCGCGCGAGGTGCCGTCTTCATGCACCACTTCGCTGACGCGCTCTTTCCACTCTTCGTTCACCTCGAAGGTGAAGGTCATGAACGGGCTCGGGTGATCCACCTTGAGCATCTTCGCCGCCACGGTGTCGAGCATGGACGGGCAGAAGGGTCTCCAGCGCTCGCGGAACTTGATCTGCTCGTTGATGCGGTCGGCGACGCCCGGAATGCTTGGGCAACCGATGATCGAACGGCCACCGAGGGCGCGCGGGCCAAACTCCATACGGCCCTGGAACCAGGCCACCGGGTTGCCATCGACCATGATCTTGGCGATGCGCTCAGCCGTGTTGTCGATGCGTTTGAAAACCGGCTGGTTCGGGTGCTTGGCGCAAGCGGCGATAACCTCTTCGTTGCTGTACGAGGGGCCGAGGTAGACGTGCTCCATCTTCTCCACCGGCACGCCACGCTTATGCGAGACGTAGGCGGCAGCACCAACGGCGGTGCCGGCATCACCGGAAGCCGGCTGCACGAACAGCTCCTTGACGTCATCGCGGGCGATGATCTTCTGGTTGAGCTTGACGTTCAGCGCGCAGCCGCCAGCGAAGGCGATCTTGCCAGTTTCCTTGAGGATGTCGCCCAGGTAGTACTCCATCATCTGCAGCGCCAACTTCTCGAACAGCGCCTGCATGCTGGCCGCGTAATGGATGTAAGGGTCGTCGGCGATATCGCCCTCACGCTTCGGCCCGAGCCATTCGATCAGTTTGGGCGAGAAGTAGTAGCCCTTGCCATTTTCCTTGTAGCGACGGAAACCAATGACGTTGGCGTACTCGGTGTTGATGATCAGCTCGCCGTTCTCGAACTTGGCCAGACGCGAGAAATCGTACTTGGCAGCATCGCCATAAGGCGCCATGCCCATGACCTTGAACTCGCCATCGAGCATCTCGAAACCCAGGTACTCGGTGATCGCACCGTAGAGACCGCCGAGCGAATCCGGATCGTAGAATTCCTTGATCTTGTGGATCTTGCCGTTCTCGCCATAGCCGAAGAAGGTCGTGGCGTACTCGCCCTTGCCGTCGATGCCGAGGATCGCGGTTTTTTCCTGGAAGCCCGAGCAGTGATAGGCGCTGGAAGCGTGCGCCAGGTGGTGCTCGACCGGCTCGATCTTGATCTTCTTCAGGTCGAAGCCGAGCTGTACCAGGCACCACTCGATGCGCTTCTTGTAGCGCTTGTAGCGGCGGTTGCCGAACAGGATGGCATCGAGAGCGCGATCCGGGGCGTAGGCATAGCGCTTGGCGTACTGCCAGCGGGCCTTCTCGAAGATGCTGATGGGGGCGAAGGGAATCGCTACCACGTCGACATCCGAGGGCTTGACCCCGGCTTGCTCCAGGCAGAATTTGGCCGACTCGTAGGGCATGCGGTTCTTCGCATGCTTGTCGCGCACGAAGCGCTCCTCTTCCACGGCCGCGATCAGCTTGCCGTCGATGTACAGCGCGGCGGACGGATCGTGACTGAGGGCGCCGGACAGGCCGAGAATGGTCAGTGCCACAGGTTTGAGCCTCTAATTCGGGCAGGTGCCGGGCACCTGCGGTAAACGTTGGTCGAGCAACTGGTGCAGAGCTGAGTCCGCCGGCCAGTTGCGCAGAAAACGGGCGCGGTCGCGGGCATAGGCCCGGGCGAAACTGTGTGCACTGCGATGCTGACGCATGGCATCGAGGTCGATCAGCGACCAGGCGCCCAGTTCAACATCCCAGAACAGGTTATGCCCCTTGAAATCACCATGGCTGATGCGTTCGCGCAGCAGGGCAGCGAACAGTCGATCCAGCGCCAGCAGCTCGGTTTCCGGGGGTGTTGCCTGCTTGTATGCCTCGAAACGGGCGATTATATCCTGCCCGCCACAATAGTCGGTAATCAGGTAAGCGCGACCGCGCAGCCAACACCAGCGTCGTTCGATCACGGCCAGCGGCGTCGGCGTGGTCAAACCGAGCAGTTGCAGGCGATTACCTTCGCGCCAGCTATGCCAGGCACGGCTCGGCCGCCAGAAGCGTTTGAGCCAGTGCAGCCAGTTCTTCACGTTGTAGCGTTTGACCACCAGAGGCCGACCGCCCACCTCGACGCGCGCCACCGTGGCGGCGCCGCCGGTCTTGTAGATGTGCCCGGCATCGATGCAAGCGTCCAGATCGGCCAGCAGCGGCTGCAGTGTCGGTTCCGCTTCCCGGCGCACCACGCGCAGGCCGAAGGCACCGATACGTGCAGCGAACAGGCTGCAGTCGCGCGCCGTCTTCTTCAGGTAATCGCGCAGGCGCCAACGGCGCACCTTGGCAATCTCGGCCTGGAGCATTTCCAGCGGCAACGCGTGCTCGCCGTTGGCCAGCAGGTAGTGGATCAGCAACTCTTCGAGGAAGGGATCAAGCTCGGCCGGCAACTGGGCGAAGAACACGCCGAGGTTTTCCAGTACGCGCGCGCGGGACAGCGGCTGGCCCGGGGTTTCCCAGCGCACACCACCCCCATCGATCAGATACAGGCTCCCGTCGTACCGCAGCAGGTTGTCCAGATGCAGGTCGGCCTGCCACAGCCCCTGAGCGTGCATCTGCCCGATAGCGCCTAGCGCCTGTGCCAGCACGCCTTGCTGGCCATCGCTGAGAACCGGTTGCTGCGTGACCTCGTGCCAGGCCTGCCAGAGGCTCTGCGCGCCGTCCAGATAGTCGAACAGCAGCCAGCCGCCCTGCCCGTCGATACAACCCTGCGCCAGCAGTTCGGGCGTGACCAGCCCTTGTTCGGCCAGCATCTGCGCACCCTCAAGCTCGCGCTGGAAGTGCCGCTGCGCCTTGCCGCCCACCAGCAACTTGGCCAACACCTGGCGCCCCCGCCAGCGGGCCATGCCGACGTAACGCTGCCCAGGCAGCACACGCAGCAGGCACTCCAGTATCAACGGCTCACCGTCGACCTGCAGCGTCAGCGGCAGCTCGAGGCTGCGCCCAGCCTCAGCGAGTTCGCTCAAGCGCATCAGCGCGCCTCCTTGTGACGCTGACGAGCGCCTAACTGAAACCACCAGCCATCAACATCCGTCGCAGCGCCCAGATAGGCAGCCAACAGTTCGCGCACCTCAGCCTCGCTCCAGACTCTGGCGCGGCGCAACAGGGGCTCCAGATCCTTGATCCGGTCGCGGCGACCGAGCAACAGCGGCCGGGTCTTCTCCAGATCGATCAATTGCGCCTCGAAACCATCGACCTGTTCGTGCAGAAAGATGTGCTTGGGATAGAAACACCCATGCACCTGCCCGGCCTGGTGCAGGCGTCGCGCCAGCTCGCCACAGGCACGCAGGATGCCGCCACGATGCAGCGCATCGAGTTCATGCCAGCGCGACAGCCAGCTATCCAGATCCTGCCAGCCGTCCAATGCGCGGGTCAGCAGAACGGCACGGCGCTCGCCCGGCACTCGGCGCTCAGCAAAGAACGCAGCCTGCAGGGCCGGAATGTTCAACTCGGCATAACGGCGAATATTGCGAAACTCGCGGGCAAAAGTGGGTTCGCCGAAGGGGTGCAGCAGGCTGCGAGTCAGATGATTGCTCTGCCGCTTGAGATAGAAAGCACGCTCGTCCAGCTCAAGGCGATACACACTGCTCCAACCGCCACGCTCGGTATTGGGCTCGTCCACCGCCTCCAGCTTCAGCGCCCAGAGCGCCTCGAAACTGGCCAGCCCGTGACGCTCGAGCAGCGCACGATCCTCCATTGCAATGAAGTCGCTCATTCGCGCCCCTCGAAGAACTTCAGGATTTGCAGGACACGCTGCTTGTCATCGCGACTCAGTCGACTGCGTTCCCGGTATTGCAGGTAGAAGCGCAGACGCTGCGTTCGCGACAGATGGTATTTGGCGACCTTGTCCAAGCACGCCAGGTCCTTGACGATCCGATAGCGCAGTAACGGCCCCCACCAGAAACTGCCGGTCGGACAATCAATAAAGAACAGCTCGGCTTTCTCGTTGACCAGCAGATTGCGCCACTTCAAATCATTGTGAGTGAAGTGGTGGTCGTGCAGCGCCCGGGTTCCGTCGGCCAACTGCCGGCTGACACACTCAACCCACCTGGCATCAGCCAAACGAGGGTCGCGTCGATTTGCCATTTCTGCCAGGTCGAGCGTCCCTTCGAGTTCACGGGTCACCAGCGCACCACGCACGAATGCGCCGCCCCGGCGCTCGAGTCCATGAGCGACGATCGGCGCAGTGGGAATACCCCACTTGGCGAACAATTTGAGGTTCTGCCATTCGGCCTTGACCCTGGGACGCCCCAGATAGCGCCGCAAACCCTTGCCGGCCCCCCAGTAGCGCTTGACGTAATAGCGCACGCCCAGAAGCTCGACACGAATAACCTCAGACAATGGGTCCTTGGTCAGGCGCTCCCCCTCGAGGGCGAATACGGCCTCGAGCGTACCGAACGCCGCGAGCAACTGCGGATCTTGCAGATCGTGCCTCCAGGCCGTCATGCCTGTTTTCCTTTCCAGCTTGGCAAGGCCTGTACGATCCGGCGCAACGGAATAAACGGACGCCACACCGTCTTGCCCAACCACTTGAAGCTCAGCACCGGATTGATGACGCTATTGAGTTCGTTGAAGCCTGGGCGCCAGGTGAAATCGCTACGACGACGGGTAATGGTGAACGTGCGCAGGCCCAGGAGCGAACCAAGATGCCCGCCTCCCGAGTCGTTGCTGATGACGACGGAGCAGGTACGCAGAAAGTCGACAAGCCCTTTCAGATCATTGAATGCGTGCACGCTGTAGCCTGGGTATGCAGCGCTCAACATTTGCTGCTCAGCGGGAATGCCGACGAACTCGACCAGCCACCCCCGGGCGACCAGGCGCCGTGCCAGACGGCGAAATCCAGAGCATGAAAAATTCTTGCTGGTATGCGGCGTCGTTGGAAAGATAGCGATGCGTCGCTCCGCATCTGCAGGTTGGGCAGGCATCGCCTGCAGACCTGCAACAGGCTGAGTCAGGTCAAGCCCCAGTATTTCCTCGGCATACAGATCTATCCACTGCACCATGCTCTTGCCAGCCTTGGGGTCGCGGCAGATGACATTATGCGCCCCCGCAATCTCACGCCCTCGCAATGAAACAGGCTGTTGCTCGGGCTTGAACCCACGCGGAAGTTTCTTGCCAGCCAAGTAGGCCACGTTGCTCAGCGGTACATCGACCTGCCAGTCGATGGCGCAGATCACCAGATCGTTGCACGCGGCCAGAGCAACCACATCAGGTGTACCACCCACTACCTCCAGCCCTGGCAGATACTCGCGTATGGAAGCCAGCGAAGCGGAAGCCAGGGAGACCTGTGCACCGGCAGTCTGCAAGCGCCAGGCAAGGCGTAGGAACAAAGTGGTGTCTCCGAGTGCCGGGCACGGCACAAGCGCCACCTTCAACCCCGGGGCGATCAGTGTCTTGCTCTCCGACATCTACAGTCGATCTCCATAACGCTGCTTACGCTCATACAGTTTCGCCGCCTTGCGCTCCAGCCAGGCGAGCAGGTTCGCTTCCTCACGCAGCACCTGGCGCAGAGGACGCTGGAAGTAGGTACGCAGAAAGCGCAGCTTGTCACGACGGGTCAGGCCGATATCCAGCGCCGAAAAATACAGCGCGGCCAGATCCTTGTCGCGCCAGCGACGTGGTGTGGCACTGCGTACCTGGGCGCGATGCAGATCAATGACCGACAGGCGCAGATCATTGGCCTGAATCGGCCGATCGATGTGCAGCAGGAAGTGGCAGATATAGCAGTCGCGGTGGTTGACCCCGGCGCGGTGCATGTTGCCGGTCATCTGTGCTACTCGCTCGATCAAGGCCCACTTGAGCGCAGCCTTCGGCGGTTGCTGCGCCCAGTTGAGGCTGAGCTGCTCCAGATCGACGGTCGGCGCCAGCTCCTCGGTGACGATAAACGAGTGCTGGCGCGCCGGATTGCTGCCACGCTCGCCGTAGGCAACAGCGGTCATTGTCGGCACCCCAGCTTCGGTCAAACGCTGGATCGCCTGCCACTCCTGCGCAGCACCGAGCACCGGAGCCTTGGCCGTGAGCAGGTTCTTGACGATCTCGCCCCAGCCGATGCCACGGTGGATCTTGACGAAATAGCCACGCCCATCGACTTCGGTGCGCAATGTGCGGCGGCCTTCCAGCTCACGATATACCTGCCCCTGAAGCGCTTCGACGGCATCGAAAGCATCGCGGCCCGACCACAGGCTCTTGAAGGGCTCGGCAAGAATCAGCTTCACGCGCGTCTCTCCGCGAGGATCACATCAGCTGCCTTCTTCGGCATCGAGTACAGGTCAGCGCTGTCGGCATAGGCCAGGCCGTTACGACCCCAGAAGCCGCGCTGCTTCGGATCGGCCAGCATGTCGGCCAAGGTACGATTGAGCTGTTCCTGCTCGAATGGACTGGGCAGCACGCGACCGCAGTCGGCCTCGGCGATGTAATGCGCGTAGCCGCAGACATCGGTGACCAGTACCGGCAGGCCGGACACCAGCGCTTCCAGCAGCACGGTGCCGGTGTTCTCGTTGTAGGCCGGGTGGATCAGCAGGTCAGCGCCGAGCAGAAAACGCGGGATGTCGCTGCGGCCCTTGAGTATCTGCACCTGATCGGACAAACCCAGCGCCTTGATCTGCAGCAGGAAGGGCTTGGGATCGTCCTGGCCGATGGCGATCAGACGGGTGCGCTTGCGCAGCTCACGCGGCAACGCGGCCAGCGCCTTGAGGCTGCGATCCAGGCCCTTGGTCTTGAAGCCGGAGCCAATCTGCACCAGCAACAGGTCGTCGTCGGCCAGCCTGAACTCGCGACGGAACTCGGCGCGAATCTCGGCGGCATTGGCCGGCGCGCGGCGGTCAAAGGCAATGCCGGGCGGTAGCAGGTGGAAACGCTGTAGCGGGGTCTTGTAGTGTTTGACGAACAGCGGCTGCTGCACCTCGGAGATCATCAGGATCTCGGTCTTCGACTCCGGCGCAAACACCGCGCGCTCGTACTCGGCGAAGTGCTTGTAGCGCCCCCAACGGCGATAGATCGGGTTGCGCAGGGTCTGCGCCTTGTCCTCGAAACAGCCGTCAGCGGCGTAGTACACGTCAAGGCCAGGCATCTTGTTGAAGCCGATCACCCGATCAACCGGGTCGCGCTTCAGGTCAGCCTGCAGCCAGGCGCTGAATTTCTCGTTGCGGCGATGGTTGAACAGCGCACGCACCGGCGCTACGCGCACATCGAAGCCGCCGGGGTTTTCCCCTTCCCAGATCGGCGTATAAACGCGAATGGCGTGACCACGCGCCTGGCATTCCAGGGCGATGCGCATGAAATCGCGCTGCAGCCCACCGAACGGGAAGTATTTGTAGAGAACGAAGGCCAGTTGCATAGCCGCTCCTTAAAAGGTGCCGGGAGGCGCGAGCAGCAGCGCCTCCAGTTCCAACCCGACGCGCTCGGCGCCGAGACCATCGAAGCAGGGCTTGTCACGGTCACCGCTACCGGCGCCCGGACCACTGGCACACAGGTGAATCTGGCTACGGCCATAGGCGCCCACCTTGCCGGGCAACGTCGGGCCATACAGCGAAATATTGGGTACATCCAGCGCCGCAGCCAGATGACCGAGCCCGGTGTCGACGGAGACGCAGGCGCTGGCACCGGCAATCACCTTGGCTACGCCGGCCAGGTTCAGCTTCGGCAGCACGGCGGCATGCGTGAGACCGGCGGCGATGCGTTCAGCACGCGCCTTCTCGATCTCGTTGCCCCAGGGCAGGCGCACGGCCCAGCCCAGCTCGTCCATGCGCTCGGCCAGCGCACGCCAATCGGCTTCGGGCCAGTGCTTGCTGGTCCAGGTGGTGCCATGCAGGAACACCAAGTACGGCTGCGCGGCGGCATCCATCATCGCCGCACGGTTGAGACCGTAGTCACCGCTGCCGGACGGCAGCGTGTAACCGAGCGCCTTGGCGAACAGCTGGCGCACACGCTCCAGCGCATGCTGATCCTTGGCTACCGCGTAGCGGCGGTCGTAGAAACGACTGGCCAGCGGCTCACGCGCCGAATCACGATCCAGCCCCGCCACCGGTGCCGACACATAGCGCGTCAACCAGGCACTCTTGAGCAGGCCCTGGGCATCGATCACCAGGTCGTAGCGGGTTTCCCGTAGGCGCTGCTTGAAACGCGCCCACTCACCGCTACGCCAAGTGCGCAGCGGATGCTTGCGCCAGCGGCGGATGGCCACCGGAATCACTTGGGACACCGCCGGATGCCAGGCCGGAATTTCGGCGAAGCCTTCTTCCACCACCCAATCGAAATGAATGCCGGGAATAGCACGTGCCGCGTCGGTCAACGCCGGCAGGGTATGCACCACGTCGCCCAGCGACGAGGTCTTGATGATCAGTACCCGCAAATCAGTCGCCCTCGACCAGGGTCAAGGTTTCGCCAACCAACCGATCCAGCGCCTCGATCACCGGCCGCGGCTTGAGTTCGCGTAGGCAGTTGTAGTGGCCATAGCGGCAGGTACGCTCGAAACAAGGGCTGCACTCCAACCCCAGGCGAACAATCTCGACGCGATCAGCCAGCGGCGGAGTGAAACCTGGCGAGGTGGAGCCATAGACCGCCACTAGCGGACGGTTCAGCGCCGCTGCTACGTGCATCAGCCCGGAATCGTTGGAGACCACGGCAGTGGCGGCCGACATCAGGTCGATGGCCTCGGCCAGGCTGGTCTGCCCGGACAGGTTGCTGACTTCCTCACGCAGCCCTGGAATCAGGCGCATGCGAATGTCTTCGCCGCCGGCATGATCGTTCTTCGAGCCGAACAGCCAGACCTGCCAACCCTCGCGGATCTTGATCTCGGCCACCTTGGCGTAATGCTCGGCCGGCCAGCGCTTGGCCTCACCGAACTCCGCCCCCGGGCACAGCGCCAGTACCGGACGATCCAGCTGCAGACCGAACTTGCTCAGGGCCGCTGCACGGCTGGACTCATCGATCTGCAAACGCGGCTGTGGATAAGGTTGCGGCAACGTAGCACCTGGCTCATAGGCCAGCGCCATGAAGCGCTCGATCATCAACGGATAGCGGTCTTTATCCAGCGTGCGGATATCGTTGAGCAGGCCATAACGCATCTCGCCCTTCCAGCCGGTGCGCTTGGGAATGCCGGCGAACCAGGGCACCAAGGCGGACTTGAGCGAGTTAGGCAAGAGGATCGCCTGGTCGTACTGACCGACCAGCGACTTGCCGATGCGCCGACGCGTGGCCAGGTCGAGCACGCCGTGGCCCAGCGGCAGGCTCAGCGCGGCGCGCACCTCGGGCATACGCTCTAGGATCGGCCGGCTCCAGTCCGGCGCCAGCACGTCGATCTCGCACTCGGGGTGACGCTGTTTCAGACACTGGAACAGCGTCTGCGCCATCACCATGTCGCCTACCCAGCTTGGCCCAACGATAAGTATCTTCATATTCTTTCCAGAAACGACCGGGGAGGCTTTCGCCTCCCCGTCGAGCCTTCGAGGAATCGCTTATTTGACCAGCGTACGCC
The DNA here is from genome assembly GCF_039555755.1 of Pseudomonas sediminis. Classification (NCBI taxonomy): domain Bacteria; kingdom Pseudomonadati; phylum Pseudomonadota; class Gammaproteobacteria; order Pseudomonadales; family Pseudomonadaceae; genus Pseudomonas; species Pseudomonas sediminis. The sequence goes on along the minus strand of NZ_CP154631.1, from coordinate 2,410,486 downwards.
ATTCGGCGTGGCCACTGGTCTTGCCGGTGACCAGGTCGAAGTAGGCTTTCTGCAGCTTCTCGGTGACCGGACCACGGCGGCCGGCGCCAATCTTGCGCCCATCCACTTCGCGGATCGGAGTGACTTCAGCGGCAGTACCGGTGAAGAACGCCTCGTCGGCGATGTACACCTCATCGCGAGTGATGCGCTTCTCGACCACCTTGATGCCATGCTCTTCAGCCAGGGTCAGGATGGTGCTGCGGGTGATGCCGTTGAGGCAGGAGGTCACTTCCGGGGTGTACACCACGCCGTCCTTGACCAGGAAGATGTTCTCGCCCGAACCTTCGGCCACGTAGCCTTCCGGATCCAGCAGCATTGCTTCGTCGGCGCCACCGGAGATGGCTTCCTGCAGGGCCAGCATCGAGTTGATGTAGTTGCCGTTGGCCTTGGCGCGGGTCATGGCGATGTTGACGTGGTGGCGGGTGTAGGAGCTGGTGCGCACCTTGATGCCGGCCTCCAGCGCTTCCTCGCCCATGTACGCACCCCAATGCCAGGCAGCGACGATCACGTGCACTTTCAGGCCTGCGGCGCGCAGACCCATGCCTTCGCTGCCGAAGAACACCATCGGGCGCAGGTAGGCGCTTTCCAGGCCATTTTCACGCACGGCGGCGCGCTGGGCTTCGTTGATCTCTTCCTTGGTAAAAGGAATCTGCATGTTGAAGATGTGCGCGGAGTCGAACAGACGGTCGGTGTGCGCCTGCAGACGGAAGATCGCAGTGCCGTCCGGGGTGTTGTAGGCACGCACACCCTCAAACACGCCCATGCCGTAGTGCAGGGTATGGGTCAGCACATGGGTGTTGGCTTCGCGCCACGGCACCAGTTTGCCGTCGTACCAGATCACGCCATCACGGTCGGACATCGACATCTTGCCTGCTCCTCAAATTCGCTTCACGGTTCGAACAATTAGGTGGGGCCGCAGCCCCCGTCATTCAACTCAGTCCCAGCTCACGCCACAGGCGCATCACGGCACGACGCTCATCCTGAAACTGATCCCCCGGCACCACTCCAGGCTGCTTCTGCAGCGCCTGGCGATGAGCGGCCGAGCGATAGATCTTGTAGACCTCGCGCAACAAGGCGGCATCCTCGGCGCCCATCAAACCCACCCGTTCCAGACCTTCCAGAATGCGAATGTTATCGGTGAACTCGAGTAGCTGCGGGTGTTGCCACGACCAGGCCAGAGCCGCGTATTGCACCATAAATTCGATATCGACGATACCACCGGCGTCCTGCTTCAGATCGAAGGAGGACGTGGCCTCGAAGGCATTCGGCGCCGTTCCGGCCGCGGTATTTTTATTGCCAAGGTTGTCACGCATCTTCGCCCGCATCTCGCTGACCTCGACGCGCAGCGCCTCGACATCACGCTGACGCCCCAGCACCTCGGCGCGCACCCGGGCGAACTCAGCGGCTAGACGCGAGCATCCCACCAGCACCCGCGCGCGCACCAGCGCCTGATGTTCCCAGGTCCAGGCCTCGTTCTCCTGATAGCGCTGGAAGGCGCCGAGCGAGCTGACCAGAAGCCCGGCTGCGCCCGATGGTCGCAGGCGCATATCCACTTCATACAAGGCGCCGGAGGTGGTCTGAGTGGTCAGCAAATGGATGATGCGCTGGCCCAGGCGGGTGAAGAACTGCGCGCCGTCGATGGATTTGGCACCATCGGTCTCGGCCTGCGGATCGCCGTCATGGATGAACACCAGGTCCAGATCCGAGCCGTGGCCGAACTCCAGGCCACCGACCTTGCCATAGCCGACGATGATGAAGTCCGGGTTGCACGGTGTGCCGTCTGCACGGAACGGCCGACCATGACGCTGCACCGTGTGCTGCCAGGCCAGCGCCAGCACCTGGTCGAGGATCGCCTCGGCCAGCCAGGTGAGGTAATCCGACACTTTCATCAAGGGCAGCGTACCGGCGATCTCCGAGGCGGCCACGCGCAAGCTGTGCGCCAGCTTGAAATGACGCAACGCCTCCATCTGCTGCTCCAGATCCTCCTCGGGAATGCGCACCAGCCGCTCGCGCAACTCGGCCGCTAACTCCGGCGCCAGCGGCGGCGAATACAACCGGCCTTCATTGAGCAACTCATCGAGCAGCAGCGGGTAGCGGGCTATCTGCTCGGCAATCCAGGGGCTGGCGGCGCAGAGCGTGATCAGTCGCTCCAGCGCCCCTGGGTTTTCAGTCAGAAGCACCAGGTAGGCCGAGCGCCGGGCGACCTTCTCGACCAACGGCAGCACCCGCTCCAGCACCAGATCCGGCTTGTCGTGCTCGACGGTCTGCGCCAGCAAGCGCGGAATAAAGGCATCCAGACGCTCACGCCCGAGCCGCTGCATGGCACGCACCTGCGGCCCATTGCGCAGATCGACGAGGCGCCGATTGGCCGTGGCAGCCTCGACAAAACCGGCCTCCTGCAGCTGCTGCTGGGCAGCCTCATCATCCAGTGCGCCTTGCCATAAAGGCAGCCACTCGGCGCCGACGGCGGTTTCGCCGGCCTGCGCCTCATCATCGTCGGGATCGGCGATCACTTGCTGGAAGTGCCATTCGATGCGGCCACGCCAGTGCATCAGGCGCTCATGAAAACTCGCCCAGTCGGCGAACCCCATGATCGCGGCGACTCGCGCCTGGTCCTGCGCATCGGCCGGCAGCATCTGCGTCTGCCGGTCACCGATGCCTTGCAGGGCATGCTCGGTATAACGCAAAAACTCGTAGCCTTCCTTCATCTCCGCAACCACCGCCGGGGGCAGGTAGCCCTGCCCTTCCAGCGTACCCAGCACCTTGAGCAGAGGACGCTGCTGCAGGCTGAGGTCGCGCCCGCCGTGGATCAACTGAAACGCCTGGGCGATGAACTCGATCTCGCGAATACCACCGGCACCGAGCTTGATGTTCTCGCTCATACCCTTGCGCCGCACTTCCTGCTGGATCAGCAGCTTCATCGCGCGCAGCGCCTCGATGGCGGAGAAATCCAGATAGCGGCGGTAGACAAAGGGCCGCAGCATTTCCAGCAACTCGGCACCCGCAGCCTGATCACCACCAACCACGCGCGCCTTGATCATGGCGTAACGCTCCCAGTCACGGCCCTGATCCTGGTAGTACTGCTCCAGCGCATTGAAGCTGAACACCAGCGCCCCACTGGAACCATAAGGGCGCAGGCGCATGTCGGTACGGAACACAAAACCGTCTACGGTGATCGCATCCAGCGCCTTGATCAGCTTCTGCCCCAGGCGAATGAAGAACTCCTGGTTATCCAGCGGGCGCTTGACGCCCTCGGTCTCACCGCCTTCGGGATAACCGAAGATCAGGTCGATATCAGAGGAAAGATTCAGCTCGTGCGCGCCCAGCTTGCCCATACCAAGGATGACCATGTGCTGCGGCTGGCCGCTGCGCCGCCCTACAGGCGTACCGAACTGCGTGCAATGGCGCGGGTAGAGCCAGTGATAGGCCAGATCGATGCAGGCATCGGCAAGATCGGACAAGTCGCGGCAGGTTTCACCGAGTGCCGCCTGGCGGCTGAAGTCGCGCCAGATAATGCGCAGCTGCTGGCGATTGCGAAAGCGCCGCAGGCAGCGCCCGAGGGCATCCTCATCGGCGCATTCATTCAGTTGCACTTCCAGTTGCTGGCGCAACTCGCCCGGCGCCAGGCTACGCTCCAGCTCACCAGATTCCGCCAGGGCGACGAACATCTGCGGATCACGCTGAGCCTGCTCGGCAACGAAGTCGCTCAAGGCCGAAACCTGCCGCCAGGCATCGCGGCGCTCTTGCGGCCAGCCCGCAACACGCTCAGCCAGCGCTTCGTGCTCGACCAAGGCGGCTTGCAGTGACTGCTCGGCACGTTCGGCCAGGGGAACAAGGGAAGGGGGCAACTCGACCAGCAACGGCAGGCTCATGGTCTATCCTTTTGGCGGACTGCCGGACGCACGGTGCAATCGCCCGCAGCCCCGCTCCAGCGGGGCACGCGCGGCCGGCGGTGCCGCGGATTGTAGTTTTACTACGAAAGAATTGTATCCAGAGGGCTGAATCCGTCGTCGAAATGTAGTAAAACTACAAGCGGCCGGTCATACCCCCGGTAAATCCAAGAATTTCAACTCGCCCGCCCAAAAAGCCGGTGAGACCCAACTGGCCTCCGATTCTGGAAGCCTTTCCGCCCTGGAGCAAGCCATGCAAGACCTCGATCCGATCGAAACCCAGGAATGGCTGGACGCCCTTGAATCCGTCCTCGACCGTGAGGGTGAAGACCGTGCCCATTACCTGATGACCCGTCTGGGCGAGCTGGCCACCCGTAGCGGTGCGCAACTGCCCTACGCGATCACCACGCCCTACCGCAACACCATCCCGGTTACCCACGAAGCGCGCATGCCCGGCGACCTGTTCATGGAACGCCGCATCCGTTCGCTGGTGCGTTGGAACGCCCTGGCCATGGTGATGCGCACCAACCTGGACGACCCGGATCTGGGCGGCCACATTTCCAGCTTCGCCTCCTCCGCGACGCTGTATGACATCGGCTTCAACTACTTCTTCCAGGCGCCGACCGAAGAACACGGCGGCGACCTGGTGTTCTATCAGGGCCACGCCAGCCCTGGCGTCTACGCCCGCGCCTTCATGGAAGGCCGCATCAGCGAAGACCAGATGAAGAACTTCCGCCGCGAAGTGGATGGCAAAGGTCTGTCGTCCTACCCGCACCCCTGGCTGATGCCGGACTTCTGGCAGTTCCCCACCGTTTCCATGGGCCTCGGCCCGATCCAGGCGATCTACCAGGCGCGTTTCATGAAGTACCTGGAAGCCCGCGGCTTCATCCCGGCCGGCAAGCAGAAAGTCTGGTGCTTCATGGGCGACGGCGAGTGCGACGAGCCGGAATCCCTCGGTGCCATCTCCCTGGCAGGCCGCGAGAAACTGGACAACCTGATCTTCGTCATCAACTGCAACCTGCAGCGCCTCGACGGCCCGGTACGCGGTAACGGCAAGATCATCCAGGAACTCGAAGGCGTGTTCCGCGGTGCCCAGTGGAACGTCAACAAGGTGGTCTGGGGTCGCTTCTGGGATCCACTGTTCGCCAAGGACAAGGACGGCGCCCTGCAGCGTCGCATGGACGAAGTGGTCGACGGTGAGTACCAGAACTACAAGGCCAAAGACGGCGCCTACGTTCGCGAAAACTTCTTCAACACCCCAGAGCTCAAGGAGATGGTCAAGGATCTCTCCGACGACGAGATCTGGAAGCTCAACCGTGGCGGCCACGACCCGTACAAGGTCTACGCGGCCTACCACCAGGCCGTGAACCACAGCGGCCAGCCGACCGTGATCCTGGCCAAGACCATCAAGGGCTACGGTACCGGCGCCGGTGAAGCGAAGAACACCGCGCACAACACCAAGAAGGTCGATGTCGACAGCCTGCGTCAGTTCCGCGACCGCTTCGATATCCCGGTCAAGGACGAGGAGCTGGAAAACCTGCCCTTCGTCAAGCCGGAGCCAGGCAGCCCCGAGTACAAGTACCTGCACGAGCGCCGCAACGCGCTGGGTGGCTTCGTACCGCAGCGCCGCCAGCAGAGCTTCAGCATCCCGACCCCGCCGCTGGATACCCTCAAGGCCATCCTCGACGGCTCGGGCGACCGCGAAATCTCCACCACCATGGCTTTCGTGCGCATCCTCGCGCAGCTGGTCAAGGACAAGGAACTCGGCCAACGCATCGTTCCGATCATCCCGGACGAAGCCCGTACCTTCGGTATGGAAGGCATGTTCCGTCAGCTCGGCATCTACTCTTCGGTCGGCCAGCTGTACGAGCCGGTCGATAAAGACCAGGTGATGTTCTACAAAGAGGACAAGAAAGGTCAGATCCTCGAGGAAGGCATCAACGAAGCCGGCGCCATGAGCTCCTTCATCGCCGCGGGCACCTCGTACTCCTGCCACAACCAGCCGATGCTGCCGTTCTACATCTTCTACTCGATGTTCGGCTTCCAGCGTATCGGCGACCTGGCCTGGGCCGCTGGCGACAGCCGCACCCGTGGCTTCCTGATCGGCGGTACCGCCGGCCGCACCACCCTCAACGGTGAAGGCCTGCAGCACGAAGACGGTCACAGCCACATGCTGGCAGCGACCATCCCCAACTGCCGCACCTACGACCCGACCTACGGCTACGAGCTCGCCGTGATCATCCGCGAAGGTATTCGCCAGATGACCGAAGAGCAGCAGGACATCTTCTACTACATCACCGTGATGAACGAGTCGTACCAGCAGCCGGCCATGCCGGAAGGCGTGGAAGACGGCATCATCAAGGGCATGTACCTGCTAGAGGAAGACAAGAAGGAAGCCGCGCACCACGTGCAGCTTCTGGGTTCCGGCACCATCCTGCGCGAAGTCCGCGAGGCGGCGAAGATCCTGCGTGACGAGTACAACATCGGCGCCGATGTGTGGAGCGTCACCAGCTTCAACGAACTGCGTCGCGACGGCCTGGCCGTGGAGCGCCGCAACCGTCTGCACCCAGGTCAGAAGCCGCAGCAGACCTATATCGAGCAGTGCCTGAGCGGCCGCAAGGGTCCGGTCATTGCGTCGACCGACTACATGAAGCTGTTCGCCGAACAGGTTCGTCAGTGGGTACCGAGCAAGGAATACAAGGTCCTGGGCACCGACGGCTTCGGCCGCAGCGACAGCCGCAAACAGCTGCGTCACTTCTTCGAAGTGGATCGCAACTGGGTCGTGCTCGCCGCACTGGAAGCCCTGGTAGACCGCGGCGAAATCGAAGCCAAGGTGCTGGCTGACGCCATCACCAAGTTCGGCATCGACGCCGATAAAGCCAACCCCCTGGACTGCTAAGGAGCGTAGCGATGAGTGAATTGATTCGCGTACCCGACCTCGGCGGTGAAGGCGAGGTGATTGAACTGCTGGTGAAGGTCGGCGACCGTGTCGAAGCCGACCAGAGCGTACTGACCCTGGAGTCCGACAAGGCCTCCATGGAAGTACCCTCCCCCAAAGCCGGCGTGATCAAGGAAATCAAGGTCAAGATCGGTGACCGCCTGAAAGAAGGCGACGAGTTGCTGGTGCTGGAAGTCGAAGGTGCTGCGCAAGCAGCGCCTGCGCCGAAGGCCGAAGCCGCACCTGCCGAAGCCCCTAAAGCGGCCGCTCCGGCAGCCGCGCCCGCCGCTGCATCCACTGGCAGCAGCGTGCAGGACGTGCACGTGCCGGACATCGGCTCCAGCGCCAAGGGCAAGGTCATCGAGATCATGGTCAAGGTCGGAGATCGCATTGAAGCCGACCAGAGCCTGCTGACCCTGGAATCCGACAAGGCCTCCATGGAAATCCCCGCGCCGGCTGCCGGCGTGGTGGAGCAAGTGCTGGTCAAGCTCGATGATGAAATCGGCACTGGTGACCTGATTCTCAAGCTGAAAGTCGAAGGGGCTGCTCCGGCGGCCTCGGCTCCGGCGGCCTCGGCTCCGGCGGCCGCGCCGGCGCAAGCTGCCACACCCGCCGCAGTCCCTGCACCGGCCGCCGCAGCGAGCGGCAGCAGCGTGCAGGACGTGCACGTGCCCGATATCGGCTCCAGCGCCAAGGGCAAGGTCATCGAGATCATGGTCAAGGCCGGCGACAGCATCGAAGCCGACCAGAGCCTGCTGACCCTGGAGTCCGACAAGGCCTCCATGGAAATCCCCTCGCCGGCTGCCGGCGTGGTGGAACAGGTGCTGGTCAAGCTGGATGACGAAATCGGTACTAGCGACCTGATCCTCAAGCTCAAGGTCGCCGGCTCCGCTTCTGCACCCGCCCCGGCGCAAGCCAGCCAGGAAGTGCACCGCGTGCCGGAAGGTGCGGCGCCGGAAGTGGCCGCCGAAGTGCGCGCCATCGCCTCGCTGTCGGCAGCTGCCGCCGAAGTCGCCAATGCGCCCAAGCGCGATGGCGCCAAGGTGCATGCCGGCCCGGCCGTGCGTCAGCTGGCCCGCGACTTCGGCGTGGAGCTGGCGGATATCGCCGGCACCGGCCCGAAAGGTCGCATCCTCAAGGAAGACGTGCAGGCTTACGTCAAGGCGATGATGCAGAAGGCCAAGGCCGCACCGCAGGCGACTGCTGCAGCCGCTACCAGCGGCGCCGGCATTCCGCCGATCCCGGCGGTGGACTTCAGCAAGTTCGGTGAAATCGAAGAGGTGGCGATGACCCGCCTGATGCAGGTCGGCGCTGCCAACCTGCATCGCAGCTGGCTCAACGTGCCGCACGTGACCCAGTTCGACTCGGCCGACATCACCGACCTGGAAGCCTTCCGCGTCGCGCAGAAGGCCGTGGCCGAAAAGGCTGGCGTCAAGCTGACCGTACTGCCGCTGCTGCTCAAATCCTGCGCGCACCTGCTCAAGGAACTGCCGGACTTCAACAGTTCGCTGGCGCCGAGCGGCAAGGCGATCATCCGCAAGAAGTACGTGCATATCGGCTTCGCCGTCGATACGCCGGACGGCCTGCTGGTGCCGGTGATCAAGAACGTCGATCAGAAGAGCCTGCTGCAACTGGCAGCCGAAGCGGCCGAACTGGCCGACAAGGCGCGCAAGAAGAAGCTGTCGGCTGACGACATGCAAGGTGCCTGCTTCACCATCTCCAGCCTCGGCCACATTGGCGGCACCGGCTTCACGCCGATCGTCAACGCGCCGGAAGTGGCGATCCTCGGTGTTAGCAAGGCCACCATGCAGCCGGTCTGGGACGGCAAGGCCTTCCAGCCGCGCCTGATGCTGCCGCTGTCGCTATCCTACGACCATCGGGTGATCAACGGCGCTGCCGCTGCCCGCTTCACTCAGCGCCTGTCGCAGCTGCTGGCGGACATCCGCACCATCCTGCTGTAAATCGTTTCGAGCACGCCACGCTCGCATCCTCAACCCCGCCCATTTGGGTGGGGTTTTTTTTCGCCTGCTCAAGCCACGGCCGACTTGATCCCGGTCATGGCATTTACCACAGCAGCCGCCATGATCGAGCCATCGATATCGATCCGGCGCATCCCCATGCTCTATCTGTTTCTGAAGTTCGCCCACCTGACTGCCGCCACCTTCTTCATCGGCGGCGTATTCTTCGAAGTGATGATTCTCAGCCGTGCCACGCGCGAGCTTCCGGATGACGCCAAGGCGGGGTTCTCACGTGCACTCGGACGGCGGGCGCGACAAGTCATGCACTGGGTAGTACTGGCGCTCTACGGCGCCGGCCTGGGCCTGGCATGGCACTACCGCGCAGCCCTGCATGCGCCGCTGGCCAGCAGCTTCGGCATCCTGCTCAGTCTGAAAATCACGCTGGCTCTGAGCATCCTCGGACATTTTCTGCTGGTGGTCTTCCTGATGCGCAGCGGCCGCATGACCGCAGTACGCTCGCGACGCATTCACCTCAGCGTTCTGCTGCAGATGCTGGCCATTCTGTTTCTGGCCAAGGCCATGTTCCTGCTGAACCTGTGAGGGCCAGGTCAACCCTTCTGCACGTTACGGATCAGAAAGCTCATGGCCTTGGCCAGCTCGCCCGCACCCTGATGGTCACGCACGATACTCAGCAGCTCGCTGCCATCGACCGGATTGAGCAGCACACAACGGATTCCACCGGTCGGACATTCGTAGCGGATGAACGGGTCGATACCGAACACCGAAACGCGCTGGTTGCGCACGGCGATGGCAGTCCCCTGCACGTCACGGCGTTCCTCGCGCAGAATCAGTTCGCCGGCATTGCCGACAGCGAAGCGGTAGAACAGGTCCTGCCGCTGCGCTTGGCCAACCTGATAGCCGGCGCGCAGGGCGTAGGTTTCCAGCAATGCGTTGCTGTGCGCGAGTAATGCATTGCGCTCGTTATCGGTCAGATAAAGACGCTTGAGCTCGGCCAGATAAGCGGCCTGCTCGGCGCCCTGCAGCGCCGCCGCATCATCGGCGCCAGCAACCGCAGGTATGGTCGTAAAAAGTGCTCCGCCAAGCACCATGGCCATGAGTTTTCTTGTCAGTCTCGCTTGCATGATGCACCCTTGCCGAACGCTATAGTGAAGTAGGCCTGAGCCCTAGCCTCCGTCCACGCCAATGCGCCTTCTGACGCAGCGGCCTTGTACCGAGAACGGACGCCTCGCCTGGTCAGCATACTGGAAGCCCAACGCCCAATGAAAAGCCATCCCGATGCCAGCGCACGCTCGGCAGCCGAGGTTGTGACGCAGTTGCCAGTGCCCTCGCGGCTCGGCATGTTGCGTTTCGAGCGCTTGAACGAGCCAAGCTGGGCGCTGCTTTTTCTCGACCCGGCCTGTGAGCGCAAACTCGGCATCAGTGCCGCCGATCTGTGCGCATTGGTAGACGCCCCTTACGCCAGCCTGATGGAGCCCGAAGCCCGTTATCGCCTGCATGATGCTATCCAGCAGCAACTCCTGCAGGAGGCCCACTACCTGGTGCGCTACACGCTGCACACGCCGCAGGGGCCGCTGAATCTGCTGGAGATGGGCGAGCCATTCAAACAACGCAACCGTCAGTTGTTACGCGGTTATCTGCTG